>QHNT01000320.1:0-8438 GCA_003218515.1 Verrucomicrobiota bacterium
GCCCTGCGTCAGCGCCACCCCTGCCTCTCTTTCCGCTATTGTGGGGCAGAGCACCAATACCGTAACCGTCACGATTCCCAAGCTGCTGAACGCGACGTCTCCTGCCAGCGTAACGGTGACGAGCAGCGACGCCAGCGTCGCCGTTCCCCAAGGCGCGGTCAACGGCAGCCTGACGCTCAACTTCCCCGCTGGCGGCACCAACGTGCAAACCTTCAACGTCAATGCCGTGGGGATCGGCACGGCGACGTTCACCTTGTCGAACGGGCAGGGCGCCTGTGTCGCCGGCAGTGTCGCCGTGACCGTTACGACGGTCCCGGCCACACTGTTCAGCGACAACTTTTCGTCCGGGGTCATCGACAGCACCAAGTGGCTGGTTGACTCTGTGCCGCTGGTGGACGGAGTCGCCAGCATGGATTCCGCGGTCACGGTGAGCAATCAGGCGGCAAAGGTCTTCGTCACGGCCGAACAGAGCACCTGGCCTGGCCTGGCGCTGGCCACCGTGAAGAGCTACCCGGCCAGCACGACGTCGCCCGTCTCGTTTGAGGTTGACCGCGTCAAGCTGGATTTCGTTCTGGTAAACGGGACGAGCGCGAAACAACGCACGGGCCTGTGGATTACCGACTCGACACGGTCGAACTATGTTTTCTTTTCCGAGTACGCCACCCACGACGGCACGGCCGGCGGTTGGCAATATCATCGAAACATCGGCCAGGCTGGAGACAATCCCATCACCGGCAACGGCACGGACATCTCCGCCTTCGCCGCGGCTCAATTCAACGACCAGGGCAATCATCACATGAAGGCGGTGGCCAACGGTTCGACCGTCAGACTCTATCTCGACGGCGTATTTGGCGTCGAGGTGCCCTTCCCCTTTGCGCAAGGGATCGTGTTTGAATTCGGCGCTTATGTGCAGGCTGCCAACGACATCGTCACCGGCGTCTTTGACAACGCGACCGTCGTGGGAACCGCGCCGTCTCTGGGTCCACTCGCGGCTGCGCGACAGCCAAACGGAGACATTGTGATCAATTGGACGGGCCCCGGGACTCTCCAATCGACCGATGCTCTGGGCGGGGCGACGACCAGTTGGGACCCTGTGACGCCGGCGCCGACCGGAAACTCCCATACCGTGTCTCTGGGTCAACAAGGGGCGCGGAAGTTTTACCGGTTGGCGCAGTGAGGGCCGTTTCATTCCGGGATGCGCAGGAATCGCAACATCTGCGGTCGGGTGAGCGGACGGAGGGTTCTGGTGATGTAACCCGTGTGTCATCCCAAAACCCGCCAGGATTTTCCTTCCGCATTGACGGGCGGCCGTGCGCCGGGAGTAACGCGAGGTCCACGGGAATCGGTCAGGCCAAACGATTTGCGGTGGGCAGGATGGTGTCTCGCGCCAATCGGCCGGGAGGAAGCAGGGAAGGATTAAGCGAGGTCAGATGTCCGGGCTTACTATCACCCTTGGTTATTTGATTTCGAGCCTCGCCGCTCTCCAGCCGGCCGTCGCCTTGAATTGGAAAACCGGAGATGGGTTCAGGACGGCGACACTGCAAGTTCCCGCCGCGGGCAGGACCGGTTTCACTGCTCTTCCCGCGGATCAGACAGGCATTCTTTTTACCAATGCGCTTGCCGAGGAACGAGCACTCACGAACCAGATTTATCTGAACGGCTCCGGCGTCGCTGCCGGGGACGTGGACGGCGACGGCTTGTGCGATCTCTACTTTTGCGGCCTGGACCGCCCCAACGCGCTTTATCGCAACCTCGGCAACTGGAAGTTTGTGGAGGTCACCGCGGAAGCGGGCGTCGCCTGCGCCGATCAAGCGTCCACCGGCGCCGTGTTCGCGGACGTCGATGGCGATGGCGATCTGGATTTGCTGGTGAACGGCCTCGGCCGCGGCACGCGACTTTTTCTGAACGGCGGCCGGGGACATTTTCGTGAAGTCACCGCGCAGGCGGGTCTAGGGGGCAGCACTGGCAGCATGTCGCTCGCGCTGGCCGACGTGGATGGCGACGGTTTCCTGGACCTTTATGTCGCGAATTACCGCGCGACGACTTTCCGCGACGAGCCGGACAAGAAGTACCGAATCTCAACCGCGAACCACCAATATGAATTGCTGGCAGTGGACGGCCGCCCGGTGACCGCTCCGGATTTGCGAGGACGATTTACGGTGGACCCGGTTTCCGGCGTTCTGGAGAACGGTGAAGCCGACGTGCTCTATCACAACGACGGTCATGGGAAGTTTGTCTCGGTGAGCTGGACGAACGGAGACTTTTTGGATGAGGAAGGCCGGCCGATCAAAGCACCACCCTATGATTGGGGCCTTTCGGTCATATTCCGTGACTTGAACGAAGACGGCGCTCCGGATATTTACGTCTGCAACGATTTTCAGTCCGAAGATCGCATCTGGCTCAACGACGGTCGCGGCCATTTCAGGGGCATGCCTCGATTGGCGTTGCGCCAGACCAGCTTGTTCTCCATGGGGGTGGACTTCGCCGATCTCGACCGCGACGGGCACGATGAGTTTTTTGTTGCTGACATGCTGAGCCGGGAACACGTCCATCGGCAGGTGCAACTGTCCGAACGAAAAATGCCTTCCCTGCCTGGCCGTGAAGCGGACAGCCGTCCGCAATATTCGCGGAACACACTGTTCTGGAACCGCGGTGACGGCACCTACTCCGAAATCGCGCAATTCGCCGGTGTCGAAGCGTCCGACTGGTCCTGGTGTCCAGTCTTTCTCGATGTGGACCTGGATGGATTCGAGGACCTGCTGATTACAACGGGCCACGCGCGCGATGCCCAGAACATCGATGTCGCCCGTCGCATCGACCGGCTCAAGAAAGAAAAGCAGATGTCCTGGCGCGAACAATTGAGTTTGCGAAAACTCTTTCCGAAACTCGAAACTCCGATTTTTGCCTTCCACAATCGCGGCAATTTGACCTTCGAGGAGGTCGGGCGCTCCTGGGGTTTTGATTCGGCGCAAGTGGCCCAGGGGATGTGTCTGGCGGACCTGGATAATGATGGCGATCTGGACCTCGCGGTGAACTGTCTGAACGGACCGCCGCTGATCTATCGAAATAATTCGGTTCAACCGCGAGTCGCCGTTCGGTTGCGAGGGTTGTCCCCGAACACGCAGGGCATCGGCGCAAAAATCAAGGTCCTCGGTGGCGCAGTTCCATTGCAAAGTCAGGAGGTCATTTGCGGCGGACGTTATTTGTCGGGCGATGACCCGGTGCGAACGTTTGCCGCGGGCAAGCTGACCAATGAATTGACGATCGAGGTCAACTGGCGCAGTGGCCGACATAGCTTTGTTCAACCTGTTCGTGCCAACCGGATTTATGAAATTGACGAGGCCCCGGCGAAGCCGCTTTCTCCTGCTTCACAACCGAAGCCGCAGCCGTTGTTTGTCGATGTCAGCGAGTTGATTCGGCACACACACATCGACGAGCCGTTCGATGATTTTCAGCGACAGCCGTTGTTGCCGCGCAAACTGAGCCAACTCGGTCCCGGCGTCGCCTGGTTCGATTTCGATGGAGACGGATGGGAAGGCTTGATTGTTGGGAGTGGTCGCGGCGGAACACTGGCAGTGTTCAGGAACGATGGCCACGGAAGTTTCATCCTTCTGCCAGGGCCCGCACTCGGCGCATCTACGACGCGGGACCAAACGACCGTGCTGGGCTGGGACCAGGCGCCGGGCAGGCGCGCGTTATTGATCGGCTCGGCCAGCTACGAGGATGGCCTCACCAACGGTGCGGTGGTGCGCCAATACGATTTTGCCACCAGGACGATGAGCGACAGCCTGTTTGGAGAAGGGTCGAGCACGGGGCCATTGGCGTTGGCGGACGTGGATGGCGACGGCGACCTGGATTTATTTGTCGGGGGACGCGTTATTCCGGGTCGCTACCCGGAACCTGCCTCGTCTCTCTTCTTTCGCAATGATGGCGGAACGCTCCGGCTGGACGCGGAGACCAGTCAGGCCCTGGCAAAGGTCGGGCTGGTCAGCGGCGCGATCTGGACTGACCTGGATGGCGATGGTTTGCCCGAATTGGCGCTCGCCTGCGAAGGCGGCCCGATCCGCATCTTTCGTTATAAACAAGGAAAGTTCAGTGAAGCCACCGCGCAGCTTGGCTTGGGAAAGTATCCGGGCTGGTGGAACAGCGTCGCCGCCGGCGATCTCGACGGAGACGGCCGGATCGATCTCGTGGCTGGAAACTGGGGGCGCAACTCCAAATACCAGAGTCATCTCGTCGATTCGCTGCATTTGTACTACGGCGATCTGGATGGCGACGGTGTCGTGGAATTGATCGAAGCCTATTATGACCGCGACCGGAAGAAGATCGTTCCGTGGCGCGATTGGGAAACCTTGTCGGGGACTTTTCCGTTCATCAAAGAACGCTACGACAGTTTTACCGCGTTCAGCGCTGCCGGTGTGAGTGACTTTCTGGGAAGTCGGCTGGCGCGGATGAAGGATCAGGTCGTCACCACGCTCGACAGCATGGTTTTCTTGAACCGCGGAGACCACTTTGAGGCCCGGCCGTTGCCGATGGAGGTGCAGTGGTCGCCCGTTTTTGGGATCGTCGTCGGCGATCTGGACGGCGATGGCAACGAGGATATTTTCGTGAGCCAGAACTTCTTCGCCGTTTCCTCAGACACCTCCCGTTACGATGCCGGACGCGGGTTGTGGCTCAAAGGTGACGGGCGGGGCGGACTCAAGGCAATTCCGGGCCAGGAAAGCGGGCTGAAAATCTACGGTGAAGGCCGGGGCGCGGCGCTCTGTGACTACGATCACGACGGGCGGCTTGATCTCGTCGTTGGGCAAAATGCAAACACAACGCGGCTCTATCGCAACGTCGGCGCCCGAGCCGGTTTGCGCGTTCGCCTGAAAGGGCCTGCGGGAAATCCTCGCGGCGTCGGGGCAGTTGTTCGATTGATTGAGGCGAACGGACGTTGCGGTCCCGCTCATGAAGTCCACGCCGGTGGCGGATACTGGTCGCAGGACTCGGCGAGCGTGGTGCTGGCCGCGAGCGGCGAACCTAAGACGCTGGCTATTCAATGGCCCGGCGGCGCCAGCGTGACGGTTCCAGTGCCCAAGGGCACCTGCGAAATCGTTGTTGCGTCGGATGGAAAGGTTGACGTGAAGACGCAGGATCATGCGAAAGGGAAATGATTTGTCAGAACCGGTCTAGTACGACAACAGGGAGATTTCGTTACATCCCAAAGCTCCAGCCCGTCGCAAGGCTAGCAGCGTAGGGCGTCACTCCGTGCGCGCCGCAGACTCGAATCCGTTCCCCGATCGGCGCGCACGGAGTGACGCGCCCTACCTGACATATATCGAAATTTCTTTGTCGCGGTACTAGTCCCGCGGATTGAAACGGGATTCGCGCGCCAGTTCCTCCCAGAGCGCCTTCTCTCGCTCCGTCACGCGCCCCGGCACCTGGACGCGCAGCACGACATACAAATCGCCGCGCGCGCCGCCGCGCTGCGGCAATCCCTGGCTGCGAACGCGCATTCTCTGTTCGTTCTGCGCGCCTGGCGGTATCTTGATGCTGACCCGGCCGCCGAGCGTGGGCACGGAGACTTTTGTGCCGAGCACCGCTTCCCACGGTGTGAGGTCAAGATCGTAGTAAAGGTCATCGCCTTCCGCGCGATAGTCAGGATGTTTCGCGAAGCGAACGCGCAGAAACAAATCGCCGGCCGAACCGCGCCCGACCCCAGCCTCCCCGCGACCGGCCAATCGGAGGCGCTGACCTTCGCGAACGCCAGCGGGAATTTTAACCTGGTAGTTTTCAATTTTGCTCGTTCGTCCACTCCCCTGACACTCCGGACAGACGCGATTCTTTATCTCGCCGCCGCCGCCGCAGCGTTGGCAGGTCGTGTTGCGCCGCAGTGAGACGGGACGTAGCGAACCGTTCAAAGCTTCCTCCAGCGTCACCATGATGTCGGCCTCCACATCCCGGCCGCGTTGCGAAGGCTCCTCAAACCCATCGGGAAAGCCGGCGCCGCTCCGCCGACCGCCCATTGAGCCGAAGAATTGCTCGAAGAAATCACTGAAACCCGTGCCGCCGAAATGAAACTCAAAATCGCCGGGCGGTGCCGCGCCACCGCCGGAACGCCACGCGCGCTGGTCCCACCCTGGTGGCGGACGAAACTCCGCGCCCTGTTTCCAATTCGCGCCGAGTTCGTCATACTTCTTCCGCTTTTCCGGGTCGCTGAGGACTTCGTAGGCCTCGTTGATTTCCTTGAACTTCTCTTCGGCGGTCTTTTTGTCTTTGGCGACGTCGGGATGGTATTGCCGCGCGAGTTTGCGGAAGGCCTTGCGAATCTCCTCGTCGCTCGCTGTGCGTTCGACGCCCAAAATCTTGTAATAATCCCTGAACTCTACCGCCATAGTTTGTCCTCTCTGCCGGCAGCCGCAACCCGCGGGTGCGTTCAACGCCCCCAATTTAATTGCGAACGTTATTCTTGCAATCGCTAAGAAATGCGGAAAAAAATTTCACAACCTCCCGTGACATCCTGACTCAGGGTGGGTAAAGAAAAACTTCGAGCTCACGAAGCGAACCAATTCGCGCGGCGTCACCGGTCGTATTATCGCGGTCAACTAACAGCGCCCTGACGCCGGCAGCATTCGCTCCCGCAACATCTTCCTCGGCGCTGTCGCCGACGTGAAGGATCTGTTCGGGCACGATCCCGAGCTTTTTGGCTGCGTGCTCAAAAATCACCGGCGACGGTTTGGCAAAGCCGACTTCGCACGAGACGACGATGGTTTCAAAATAGCGGTCGAGCTGGAATTGCTGGAGGAGCGGTCGCAAACGTTCGTCCCAGTTCGAAATCACTGCCAGTGGAAGGTCCCTTGAAGCCAGTGCCTCGAGCGCGGGCAACGCATCGTCATAAATCCGCCACGCGTCCGCTTCGGCGAAGCGCTGGTAGATGGCCGGGAAAAAACTCCGGCTCGGCAGTGGTGCGCCCAGCCCGGCGAATGACTGGTCCACGATATCTGCCCAGCCCTCCGTGGTGTGCTGGAAATTTTTCTTCGCGCGCCAGGCCGCGGCGAAGTTTTTGTTCAACTTATCCGGTGAAACATTTTTGAGCCCATGTTTTGCGGCGACCTCGGCATAAACATGTCCGACCGAGGGCCACGGATGGATGAGCGTGCCGCCCACATCAAACGTGACGGCCTGGATTTTCGGCGTGGTAATCATTTTGGGCTAGGCGCGCGCATTGAACCCAAGAATCACTGACCCGTCTCCATTAATTGGACCGCCCTCACCATGAATCTGAGCGTAGGGCAGGCGTCTCGCCTGCCCCGGTCGGCGGAGCCGCCGGGTAGAACTGCTCGCGCCGACGCGCTCGCTGGACAGGCGGGACGCCCGTCCTACTTTATGGGCGTAAGAATTCCTGGGCCATTTGTCATTCGGATTCAGGAATTCGTCATTTCTTGGACGGTTTCATCTTGAGTTCATGCGTCAGGAACGCCCATTTGTCAGCCGTTTCATCGATCAGCTTGGCGGTCGGTTTGCCCGCGCCGTGGCCGGCCCGCGTTTCGATCCGGACGAGGACCGGCGCCTTGCCTGCCTGCGCGGCCTGGAGCGTCGCGGCATATTTGAAACTGTGCGCCGGCACCACGCGGTCGTCATGGTCGGCGGTCGTGATCAGCGTGGCGGGATACTTTGCGCCGGACCGGATGTTGTGCAATGGCGAGTAGGCGTAAATGGCTTTGAACTCTTCCGGGTTGTCCGACGAGCCGTAATCGGAGGTCCAGGCCCAGCCGATGGTGAACTTGTGAAAGCGCAACATGTCCATGACACCGACCGCCGGCAGCGCCGCGCCAAACAAATCGGGGCGCTGATTCAGCGCCGCGCCGATCAGTAGTCCGCCGTTGCTCCCGCCGGAAATCGCGAGTTTGTCCGGTCTTGTGTATCTGTTCGCGATCAACCATTCCGCGGCGGCGATGAAGTCATTGAACACGTTTTGTTTTTTCAACTTCATGCCGGCCTGGTGCCAATCCTCGCCGTATTCGCCGCCGCCGCGCAGGTTCGGCACGGCATACACGCCGCCCATCTCCATCCAGACCAGGTTGGCGACGGAAAACCCGGGGGTGAGACTGATGTCGAATCCGCCATAGCCGTAAAGCAGCGTAGGATTTTCTCCGTTCAACTTCAGTGCTTTCCTGTGCGTGAGGAACATCGGCACGCGCGCGCCGTCCTTGCTGGAATAAAACACCTGGCGCGTCTCGTAATCGGCCGGGTTGAAAGCGACTTTGGGTTCGCGAAAAACCGTGTTCGCGCCCGATTTCATGTCGGCGCGGAAAATCGTTCCCGGAACGGTGAAGCTGGTGAAGGAGTAAAACGTTTCGGTGTCGGACCGTTTGCCGGCGAAACCTCCGGCCGAGCCGATGCCGGGCAAGGCAATCTCGCGCACGAACTTGCCTGCGGGATCGAAGACCTTGACC
>QHNT01000320.1:8444-9773 GCA_003218515.1 Verrucomicrobiota bacterium
TGGCGATGACCCGGGCACGCGGCGCCTTGAGGTTGGTCCTGAACCAGAAGACCGGCCCGTCGTTGTCGATGAACGTGTAATCCGCGTCGAAGTCCATCAAAAATTCCACCACCGGCGAGTCGGGCGTCTGCAAATCCTGGTAGAGCACGCGGTTCTTCGGGTCCGTGCCTTGCGTGGCGGTGATCACCAGATAACGGCCGTCGTCGGTCACCCCTCCGTTGAAATTCCAATCCTTGTGATCGGGCCGATGATAAATGAGCTTGTCCTCGGACTGCAGTGTGCCGAGGCGATGATAATAGAGTTTGTGGAAGAAATTGGCCTTGGTCAGCCGGGTCTCTTCGGTCGGTTTGTCGTAGCGCGAGTAAAAAAATCCCTTGCCATCTTTGGTCCAGGACGCGCTGGAAAATTTCACCCACCGGATGATGTCAGGCGAGTCCGTGGCCGTTCGCACGTCGCGCACATGAATTTCCTCCCAGTCCGAGCCGGCGGCGGAAAGCGCGTAGGCCATGAGATTGCCGTCCTCCGTGATGTCATAACTTTTCAACGCCACCGTGCCGTCGGCGGAAAGTTTGTTCGGATCGAGCAACAGCGCCGGCTCGGCGTCGAGCGCCGCCATTGTGTAAAGCACGTTTTGGTTCTGCAACCCGTCGTTCTTCGAATAGAAGTAACGCCCGCCCTGTTTGAACGGCGCGCCGTAACGCTCGTAATTCCACAGTTTGGTCAGCCGTTCCTTAATGGCCAGGCGTTCTGGAATCCGTTCCAAGTAACCGAAAGTGACCTTGTTCTCGGCTTGAACCCAGGCTTTGGTTTCGGGCGAATTGTCGTCCTCCAGCCAGCGGTACGGATCGGCGACCTTCACGCCGTGATAATCGTCCACGACGTTTGTCTTGCGCGTGAGGGGATAATTGAGTTTAGCCGTTGATGAATTTTCCGTGGGATTGTCCGTGACGCAGCTGGTGAAGAACAAAGCGACCGCGTACAAAACCCCAAACTCCAAACTCCAAACTCCAGAGAAACTCCAGGTTCCAAATCTGAAACTACAAACACGCAACCCGCGGACACCGCGTCTTTGTGGTTTGGGGTTTGAGATTTCTTTGGTGTTTGGAGCTTGGAGTTTGATCATTTTTTCAGCGTCCATTCGTTCAACTCGCGCTCACTCCCCGAGGTCGCCGGCGAAAGTCCGAGCCATTCCATCGCTTCACCCACGAGATAGAGCGAGCCGGTGACGACAACAAACGGGTCATTGGCCGCTTGCTTTAGCGCATCAGCGAGCGAAGGACAAGCGATGGTTTCGGCCGCGTGGTTGGATTTCGCGCAGGCGTCGCGCAA
>QHNT01000321.1 GCA_003218515.1 Verrucomicrobiota bacterium
TCACGCCGCTGGTCGTGGCTGTCGTCGTGCGCGGCAAGCTGCCGCTGTTGCCCTATCTGCTCGCGCTGGCCATGAGCGCCAACATCGGCAGCGTCTGCACCCTCGTCGGGAATCCGCAAAACATGATTATCGGCCAACTGTCGAAGCTGCCATTCGCACGCTTCTCGGCGTCGCTGGCGCCGGCGGCCGCGGCCGGACTTGCGATTCAATACGCCGTGCTCAGCTTCGGCTTCCGAGACCTGCTGCGCAACGCAAGCATCCAGGCCGGGGAAGCGCCCGCGCGTCCGCTCGACCGTCGCTTGTTGGCCATCACCGTCGGCACGCTGGCGCTCGTCTTCCTCGGCTTTGTCAGCGGGCTTGACTTGTCGTGGACAGCGCTGGCGGGCGCAGTGCTGGTCATGGTGCTGGCGCGACGCGACACGCACGAAGTTTTGAAACTCGTGGACTGGCATCTGTTACTCTTCTTTGCCGCGTTGTTCATCGTTGTCGAAGGACTGAACAGCACTGGTTTGCCCGACCAGATTTACTCGCGACTGCGCGGGGTGTTTGGCGAGACGGCAAGGGCGCAGGCATGGAACCTCGCATGGTTCTCCGCGTTCGGCTCGAACATTTTTTCCAATGTCCCGTTCGTCCTCGTCGCCGGCAAATGGATTCCCGGATTTAAGCAGCCGGAGCTGATGTGGAAAGTGATGGCACTGGCCACGACGCTCGCCGGCAACCTCACCATCCTCGGCTCGGTGGCCAACATCATCGTTGTCGAATCCGCCCGCGGCCACGTCGAAGTCAGTTTTTGGGATTACGCCCGCTTCGGCATCCCGGTGACGATTCTTACGACGGCAATCGGGATGGTCATTCTTCTTCTGCTTGGATGATTAAGGAAGTTAGGTACGGCTACAGCCTCGTGGTCTTTACACTTCGTGGCTTGAAATGGGGCATCATCCGGGACAGAAGGCCTGCTTTTGCGCTTCTCGAACAGGACCGACGCGGTTCAACAGATAGCAGGCATCCAGAACCAGTGGCCTTACGCCCGGCGGCCTCTTAACCAACCGCGATGGCAGGGGGTTAACACAATGCGGCAAAGCCAAATCATGCCCGGATTCCGGGCGTGTCCGCACTTGGCAAATCGAGGGGTCCGCCGACGGCATCACGGCTGCTATGTTCTCAAAAGTAATAATGACATCAGAACAAAGCACAGCTTGAAACCGATGAAAATCGTAAAAACCGTCCTGCCGATTATTGGCCTCGAAGTTCCGGCTTCGTGTGCCGAGGTGGCCAGGAATCCAAAACCTTCAAAATCCGAACGGCCGGCAGCCGTCGCCAGTGGAAGCTGGCTTTTGTGAGCCGTATCACGCGCATTCTTAGCTTTGTGGTCGCCGCGGCCGCGGTCGAGGTGCACGCGACCGCTCAGAGCGTTCAGCTCCAGTACGGCAGCCCCGTTGCGCCTATCGAGTCGCGCCCGGGAGAAGCGTTCCTGCAGCGTTTCGAGGTTGCGTTCGACCGGCGCGTCGATGAACAGTTTGTCGATCGGTTCCATCCATTCAACGTAATGAATTGGAAAATTGAGCTGGCTAACGGCGGGTCCGACCATGTCCGCGACTCCGCTGTCGGTGCTATGCGCGGCGCTTTCGCAAAGTCAGTCACGTATGGCGTCCGTGAAGCAACGGTCGATCTGCCGATCATGTTTTGGCTTAAGGAACGTCAAGGGTTGCTGGCTGATTTCCTCCGCAACTCCGTGGACAGTGTTGCCGAGGAGGCGGTGGCGCCGCTGGACACATCGTACCGACCCGTGGAACGATCCTGGTGGGAGCGGGTAAAGGAAAGCGGCAAAGTGCGCTACGGCATCCGACCATTCCAGACCAGCCCGTACAGTTTCTTGAGCCTGGCTCTTAAGGACGGCGACACGGTGTTTCTCTTGTGCCACCTGCGATACTATTACCGCCATTTTGCCGATCACCGTTTTGAGATTGCGCTGTCTGTGCCGCTGGCCCGTGGGCTTGCGGTGGACGTGGGTTCCTCTTATCAGTTTGGACAGCACCCCAAAGAGGATGGACTGGTGGTCAAGCTCTTCAAGGAGTTCAAGTCGGGCGGCATCCTGCACGTTGGCCTGGAAGCGCAGGAACACCCGACGTTCTTTGCAGGAATAGCCTTGCCGTGGTAAGAAGCAGATAGTCTAGGCGACAATCTCCTTCACCACCCGCCCATGCACGTCCGTGAGCCGGAAATCGCGTCCGGCGTAACGATAAGTGAGGCGCTCGTGGTTAATGCCGAGAAGATGAAGAATGGTGGCGTGAAAGTCGTGAACGTGCACCGGGTTCTCGACGACGTTCATCCCCAACTCGTCGGTCGAGCCATAAACCATGCCGCCCTTTACGCCGCCGCCGGCCAGCAACATTGAGAAGGCGGTGTGATGATGGTCGCGCCCCGGTTTCTGTTTGTTCTTGTCGTCCTCGCGGACTTCGGCGTATGGCGTTCGCCCAAATTCGCCGCCCCAGATCACGAGCGTATCGTCGAGCAATCCGCGCTGTTTGAGGTCGGTGATAAGGGCGGCGGCGGCCTGATCACCATCGAGGCAAAGTTTGCGGTGGCGCTCGTTGTGGTTGGCGTGAGTGTCCCAGGGCTGGTTGTCGTCGCTGACGTAATAGACGGTCACAAAACGGACGCCGTCCTCCACGAGCCGCCGCGCCAGCAAACAGGAGCGCGCGAACGGCGTGTCGCCATACAAGCTGCGGATGCGTTCCGGCTCGCGGCTGATGTCGAAGGTCTTCATCGCCTGCGATTGCATGTGGAACGCGGTTTCCATCGCCTTGATCTGGCCCTCCAGTTCGGCGTCGCCGTTGCGCTTCTTCAAATGCATCGCGTTCAACTGGCCGAGCAGGTCGAGTTGTTCGCGTTGTTGCTCGAGCGTCACCTTCGGGTTGCGGACGTTGGCTACCAGCTTGTCCACCCGCATGTCGGACGTGATGACGCTGGTGGCCTGAAACTCGGCGGGGAGGAAGCTGTTGCTCCAAAGCGCGGGGCCGACCACGATCTTTGCTGTCGGGCGCAACACAACGTAACCGGGCAGGTTCCGGTTCGCGGCGCCAAGGCCATAGAGCAGCCAGGATCCCATCGAAGGCCGGATGGGCTGGACGTTGCCCGTGTGCATCTGCAACAGCGCCGGTTCATGGTTCGGCACGTCCGTCTTCATCGAACGGATAACGCAGCAATCGTCAATGATGCGCCCGAGGTTCGGCAGTGTTTCGCTCACTTCGATGCCGCTCCGGCCGCATTTCCTGAACTCCAACGGCGACGGCATGAAGCCGGTGCCCTTGGTCTTCTTGTAAAGGTCGCCGCTCGGCTGCTGGCCATCGTATTTCATCAAGGCGGGCTTGGGATCAAATGTATCCACGTGCGACGGTCCCCCGTTTAGAAAAAGAAAGATTACACGCTTTGCGCGAGGAGCGAAATGAGGCGCCCGGTCGTCGGCGAAAGCCAGGAGCGATTCTGGTCCGAGCAAACCCGCGAGGCCCACCATGCCGAAGCCGGCGCACATGCGCTGGAGCATCTGGCGCCGGCTCAGCGGCGTCGCATGAAATCGGGCGGGCGATGAGAGGGATGCAGATTCAGTCCACATAGAGCATTTCGTTGGAGACCAGCAACAGTTGAGCGTATTGCTCCCAACGCGACATCTCCGAGGCGTCGGGTTTGCGCAGGAACGCGAGCGCAAGTTCGGTTTCAGACTTCTCCGGCTCGCGTCCGAAAAGCAGGCGATACGCATTTTGGATGCGCCGCGCGTTGTTTTCTTTTGGATCAGCCGTCAGCCGATCCGCCAGCGCGTGCGCCTGGGTAATCATGAACGGGCTGTTCAGCATGAAAAGTTTTTGAGTGGCGGTCGTGCTCACGGTCCGTTTCTCGGCGTGGACATTGGCGTCGGGATAATCCAACTGCATCAGCAGATCGTCCAGTTTGAGCCGGCTGATGCGCGCCTGAAGCGTGCGGCGATGATTGGCCGGATCGTCGAGTTCAAGGGATTTCCCGCCGCTGAAGTCAAGCTGACCGGACACGAACAGGACGGCGTCGCGCCATTGCTCGACGGTGAGGCGGCGTCGGTTCATGCGCCAGAGCAGTTCATTCGCGGCATCGCGCTCGGCGTTCCGGGCATCCGTGGCCGCGCTTTGGCGGTAAGTCGCGGAAAGGACGATCTCGCGCACGAGCCATTTGACCGACCAGCCGTTCTGTATGAAGCGCGCCGCCAGGTCGTCCAGTAATGCGGGATATGTCGGTGGCTCACCCGAGTGGCCGAAATTGCTGGCGGTCGGCACGAGCAGCTTGCCAAAAAACAGCCCCCATACGCGATTCACCATGACACGTGACGCAAGCGGGTTGTTCGAGGAAGCGATCGCCTCAGCCAGTTCCCGCCGTCCGCTGCCGTCCTTGAACGCGACAGGCTGGCCGTCTGAGAGGACCCGCAGGAAGCGACGCGCCACGACCGGTCCTTTGCGATTTGCGTTTCCGCGAATAAACACGTTCAAATCATGCGCTTCACCGTCTTCGACGATGTGCAGCGTGTCCGGGTCCATCTTCGGCGCTTCGGTCTTGTCGTCCTCGGATTTCCCGTCCGGCCGCCGGTTGATCATCCGGGTGCTGGCGAAAACACCGGCCAGGGCGTAGTAGTCTTCCATGGTGATGGGGTCAAACTTGTGGTCGTGGCAGCGCGAGCACGAAACCGTGAGGCCCAGGAACGTGCGCGTCACGGTATCAACCCGGTCCTCCCATTCGTCGGCCATCACGTCGAGCCGTCCGCGGTTGTAATACTTCGGGCCGAGACCGAGAAAGCCGAGCGCGGCGAGGTTCTGAGAGTTTGTGGACTCCACTTTGTCTGCGGCCAACTGGAGCTTGATAAACCGGTCGTAAGGCAGGTCGCGGTTGAACGCGGCGATGACCCACTCGCGATACTTGTAGGCGTTCGGGTAGAAGAATTTCGTGTCACTGCCGACCTGATAAGCCTGATCCTCCGCGTAACGCGCCAGAGGAAGCCACAGGCTGGCCATGCGCTCCCCGAACCGCGACGAGAACAGCAGCCGTTCCACTAGGCGCTCGTAGGCTTTGTCCCTGTCGTCCTTCAGATAGGCCTCTACCTCTTCCGGCGTCGGCGGCAGTCCGGTGAGATCAAACGTGGCACGGCGGATCAGCGTGCGTTTGCCGGGTTCAATCGACGGCGATAGCTGTTTCTCCTCGAGGCGGGCGAGGATGAAATAATCGAGCCGCTGCCGGGGCCAGCGTTTGTTTTTGACGACCGGTTGTGACCGCGGAAGTGGCCGACGGAACGACCAGAAGTCACGCTCCTTCGACCAGTTCAGGTCTTCGCCCGGTTCGGACACGGACCCGCTTGCCCAGGCGCGACCGATAGTAAGCATCGCCACAGAACCGAGCGCCACCATGACAACAAACCTCTTCAGGGGTGAACCGATACGAATATTTGAACGGCTGGTCATTTGCCAGATTCCGTGGTTGGCAGAGATTAACCGTTCGACGCCACTGCTGCAAGACACGTTTTCCGGGGTGACGACCCACCATCAGCTTTTTCCAGAATTTTTGCAGTGACTTCCAGTTGCCCGTTGGATATAAGCGCGTGAGAACCACGAGGACGAACTATGAATGCGCGCCTTTGTCTTTCTCGCATTGACCGACGGAAGACCCGCTGCCGGGCGTTCACCCTGATCGAGCTATTGGTTGTCATCGCCATCATCGCGATCCTTGCCGGGTTGTTGTTGCCCGCGCTGTCCAGAGCGAAGGAACAGGGCAACCGCGCGTGGTGCACCAGCAATGTGAAGCAGATTCTGCTTTGCACGCTGATGTACGCGAACGACAACAATGATTACATGCCTTACACCTCCTGGAGTTCCGACACGACCAAAATACCGAACTGGTGCTACACGCGCTACCGCGTGGGCCAACCCTCGGATGACAGGGTGGAGGATGGCCAACTCTGGCAGTATCACAAACAGCGCAAGATCTACTGGTGTCCGCTCGATCGGACGAACACGACCTTGTTTCGCCGGCGGGACATGCAGGTTTGCAGCTTCATGATGAACGGCGCAGTGTCCGGCTATAAATCCGACCCGCGTGGACCTTGGACAACCTACAAGATAACGGAGTTCCAGCCGCACTACATGGTCTATTGGGAGGGGGACGAAAAGCAGCCCTCGAATTGGGACAATGTCGCCAGCCGACCGGATGAAGGCGTCACGCAACGACACAATACGGGCTCGGTGATGGGAATGTTTGGTGGCCAGACCGAATACATGAGGTTCAAGGCCTATTATCAAGAGGCGGGCATTGGCGGATACCGCGGGGTCAGACCCGGCCGGTTCTGGTGCAACCCGGGATCGAAAACCGGCGATTGAGCCGAAGCCCGAGCCAATGCAAACGGATCAAATGAAAGTGCTCTCTCCGTTTGCGAGAATCGCGGCGTTCAGACTGGCTGTGGCGGTGATAATGGTTATGAGCGGCTGCCACAGATCGGGTGACGCGGTCCGCGAAGCCGTTCCGCGCAATCCAAAGGAGGCCGCGTCGCAACTGCAGCGGGTATTCGAGAGTGCCCCTCCCGACCTCAAACGAAACGCGGAGGTGGCTTCGGAGGCGATGCGCAAAGGCGACTATGAAAGCGCCGTCGTCGCTCTTCAAGTCATCCGAAGCGGTCAGAACGTCACCCTGGAACAAGGCATCGCGATTCATCACTCAGCCGTCGCGATGGAGGCCAAACTCGTAAACGCGATGGACGCCGGGGACGAAAACGCGAAGCGCGCCTATCAACTGCTGAAGGAACTCAAGCGGAACTAAACTCCGAACAGAACTTCACGGTAACGCGCGGAACTTTCCATCCAGACCCAATACGTAGAACGTCGCGTTGGTATCATGGGTCTGGACGTACAGAAGCTGGACGTTGGCGGCCCTGAGTTCGGCGAGGGTTGATTGCGGCAGTCCGGGTTCCAGGCGTGGTTCGAAAATGAATGCCTCGCCCCAGTTGTGTCGCCCGGCATCATAGGTTTGGGAGAAGTAATTGGTGAGGACGACGGGGTCGGAACTCAACCCGGTGATCCGTGTTTGGTCGAAGCGAATCAGCGGCGCGGTACAGATGCAAACCCCTCGCGGCTGGAGCAAGTAGAAGGAAGTCTGGACCGCAACGTTCGTATTCTTCCATGTGCGTTCCTGAAGGAGCGCGCCAGGCATTAACTGCGGGAAAGGCGTGAGGCGAATGGTCTCGTTTGTCGTGCCGCCTCCCGGCGTCGGCATAGGGACGGCGTAGCTGACAGTGAGGAATTTAGAATAAGAATCCTGATCGAAATCCTGCTGCGTCAGCACGGGCGGTTGCGAGCCGGTCACAGCCCTGGGGAACTGGGTCTCCAGCCGCCAGCTCCTTTGGTTCGTGCCGCTGCCCGTCGTCCAGTAATTGCGTGAACCGTCAATGGAGTTGGAGGCCCCTGGCCAGGAGTTCATCGGACCGCTCGACGATTGGCGGACACCATTCTCGACGTATTCGAAGGTAGCCTCGCGATAAAGGCCGTGGACGAGGTTCGAGTCGCTGAGGCGCATGTTGGCGGTATGAAGCGTTAAAATTGACTTCAACCGGTGATTGGCAAACACATCGGCATATCCTCCCTGCAACACGCCGTAGGTGGTGGGCTGGTCGATGAGGTAGCCAACGGTGCTGTTCGTGGTCGTCGGGTCCGGGATTTGGCGGACCTGTTTCACGACCAGGCCGAGATTTGCGTCCTTCTTGTATTCGAAATCGAGGTAGAAATTTTTCTTCGCCGGATAGAACTGGTGGAAGTTGTCGCCGACCGTGGTGAACAAGCGCATAAAAGCCCAATACTCGCCCGGCCAACCCATCACGTAACCACCCCCCAACGGCACCAGCGAGGAGCGCTGCGTCCGAATGAGAGTCCTGTCAAAGGTAACGACTTCGGGGATCGCGCTCCCGTCGGGATTGGTCACGGATGTGGCGCCGGCCTGGGTAACAAGTTCGCCGCTGGTGATCTCTGTGCCAGTGGACGTGAGGGCATAGCGCAGCGTGGCGACGCCGTTGGCGAGCTCTTCCTCATCCGGAAAGGAGTGATGCACCAGGACAGCCATCCCGACCTTCGCCGCCTCAACTCCATGACGGAGGCGCTCCAGAAATGCATCGTCGTTATAAAAGCTGGCATAGACTTTTTGGAGCGCGCGAAAGACGCCGCGCTCGTCCGGTTCACCGGGATCGCATTGGCTCGGTCCGATCGTGTCACCGTCCAGGTCATCGAGCAGGCAACCGCTGAAACTGTCGTAAAGGCCGGCGCCGGTAAAATGTTCGCTGTCTTCAACATTGGTCGAACTGCGGAAGCGGATTTTGCGATTCGGGTTGAAGACAGCGAGCGCATCGATGATGGCCCGTTGTTGCGCGGCGCTGAACCGCGCGGTGTGCGTGAACAGATCGCGAATTGCGCCGAGGGTGGTTCTCAAGGAAATGATGTCCGGCGGATAATTCGGGTAGGGCGCAAGGCGCCGCGCAATCTCGGCTCGCAGTGTTGTCCCGCCGGGAAGCGTCTGGTCCAGGAAAGCGTCCCACAAATCAAACGAGAAAGCGATGGCTGGAGGACAGTTGGTGGGAATCGAGCGTCGCAGCAAGCCGTAATTGGCCGCTTTACCGCCGAAGTATTGGATGTCACCCGGTGCAACCGTGTTGCATGACGCGCTGATGGCGCCGAAGGACTGTTTGGGCGCGAACTCGATCGGCTGCGGCGCCTTCAGCGCGAGCAACTCGGACCTCAGCGCCGGGTCCAGCGCGCCTTCCACGTCCACGACCTCGACATGGGAACCCAGGGGGTCGACGATCGCGCGCAGGATGGGCGACGACCGGTGTATTGGCGGGGACGCCGTCGGTCAACAGAATGTCTTCGGGTCGCAGCCGCCCGTCAGCAAACGCGGCATCGATCTCAGAGGCGGGAAAGTATTTCAGGCGTCCGAGCGCCCAGCCGGGCGAGTAACAATCGTTGAGCGCGACCCACCTTTCGGTGGAGGCGACCGGAACGCCCCGTGAGGCGAGGTACTCGGCATTGGTCAGCGCCGATACGCTTTGTTCGAACGTCGGCACGTAATAGACACCCGCGCCGTCGGAGGCGTACACAGTGGCTTTGACCAGATCGAACCAGCGGACGATTTGTTCAGGTGTGTAAGGGTCGAGGCCCACGAACTGGATGCCGTATTCGACAGAGTAGCCCAAGGGCGGGTACAAGATCGCGCCCAGGACCACCTGCTGGTTCGCGCGATGGAGTGAGACGGCATCGAACGCGGCTCGATCCATTCCGACGAAGGGTCCGAGCCGTTGAACCGCGAAATCGTAGTGGAAAAGGAACTTCGCGCTGTCTTGATAATACACGCGCACCGGGTCGTTCAGTAGGATCGCGAACTTAACCCAACTGATGTCCTGGGACGGAGCGGCTGATGATCGAAAGGGGTCATCGGGGAAAAGAATCTGGTTTTTCCAGTCGTTGGTCGCCCCGCGAACATTGCTCCACAGGCGATAGAAGCGCCGGGTGAAATTCGGCGAGACCGCGTCGGGATAATTGAAGAGGCCGTCGTGCAGAGTGCCGACCCATTGCCAATCGAACAGGTTCGACGACGCCTGCAAAGTGATGACGGTGTTCAAATCAGACGAACTGCGGAGTCGAACCCAGTCATTGCTGACCGGCGGCAGAATCTCAAGCCGTGGTCCAAGGGACTGGGCGGAACCGGCGACGGCGGCTGCAAACAGACTGAATAACCTCCACAGTGCAACGATACCAAATCTGACATCAGAAAAGATAGCACGCATACGAACGACGCCTTTGTGCAGGCGATGATAGCATCCTTCGCCATTGTGCGCAACCGGCTGCCGATTCTGGTAGTGTCCTAGTTTGGTGGCGGCGGTGCTGCGGCACCGCCGTGCGCCGCGGCAGCGGCGCACCCACCTGAAGCAAATTAGGACACTGCCCCCGATTCTGTCGCGCGGTTTTTCGGCGATCCGCAAATAGCCGGACGATTTGAGGAGCTTGTTCCGCCGGGCAGGATGCCCGGCTCTACGGCAGGCGAGACGCCCGCCGCTAGGCACCTATCAGATCGCTGCCGCCAACGAAGCATCGTGCGACTCCGCCTCCCGAGGTCGGCGCAGTGTCGTTCGGCGACGGCAGCAGCGAACGGCTTCACCGCTTTCGGCAAAGTTGAAGACCGTCGGCG
>QHNT01000322.1:0-1029 GCA_003218515.1 Verrucomicrobiota bacterium
AGCGGCGCCAGGTGATCGTGGCGCGAGTGCTGGCCTCGGATCACCCGCAACAGTTGTTGTTCGAGAAAACTGGCTACGTTTGCGCCGGGTTTCAGCCCTTCAAGCATCTCTTCCGCGTCCGGCAGGGTGCGTTGTTTTATGTCTGGTTCGCCAGCGCCGACCTGGTTCCCCGCATACCCATCTCAGAATCTCTTTCCCAGGTCAGCGAACTCGCCACAGCCGTACTCGAGAAGCTGAAAATTCCCAACCCTTTAACGGCGCGCGACGGCGTCACTGGATACCCGTTGCAGAGCGAACTCCAGCTGCGCGAAGCCAGCTACAATGACTTCGCCCTCTGGCGGCTTCATGCGCAGTCCTCGAATCCGCCGACCGAAGTCTCCAGCGGATACAACCTCGGCCTCGGACTCCTCCGTACACCCGGGGACACCCAGGTCCGCGCCATCCTGGGCAAACGCAACGACAACGTCGAGGCCGGTCTGGCCTATCTGATCGACGACCGCGACCGCTGCGTTCGCCTGGTGGACAGCTTCAGCGTTGACGACTTGTCCATGGGCGCGTTGTTTCACCACACGGTCCGAATCGCCCACGACCAACTCGACTCAGTCTATCTCGAGGCCGATATACTCATGACAGCACCGCGTCTGCTCAAAACTGCCGAACAACTCGGCTTTGTGCCGGTCGCCTACCTGCCTGCCTTCTTTTACAACGCCGACGGCCATTCCGACGTGGTCAAAGTCGTGAAATTGGAAATAGCTTATTCACCGGAGAACACCCTGCTGACCGAAAGTGCCCGCGCCATCGTAGGCATCGTCGAGCAAAGTTTCCAGGACCGGAAAATCGGCCTGGGCATCGTCAGCCTGCTCCGTGGCCTGTCCATATTTGACGGACTGGGCGACGGCGAACTGCGCAAGATCGCCCGGCTCTTCACACAGAAACTCTTTCGGCCGGGCGAAAAAGTTTTCGCCAAGGGCGATCCCGGGGCGGAAGCCTACGTCGTCATGCGCGGACAGATAGAAATTCACCTCGACG
>QHNT01000322.1:1059-9926 GCA_003218515.1 Verrucomicrobiota bacterium
TGGTGATCCTTCGCAACATCGCGCTCGAGCTTTCCAGTCGCCTGCGCCGCACGAATACCGCCTTCATCGCCATTAAAAAGTAGCCGGCCGCCCTGGTTCTTGCGGCCCTTGAACGGTTGCGACTATCAATGGTGGGCCAGCAGACGCACCAGGCGTACACCCGTCACGAGGGCTACCACCAGAACGCTCGCGCCGGAGAACTGAGACATGCGCACCAATGTTTGAGTCGAAAACTTTCCCTGCCCGCGGGAAACCAGGTAGCTAAGGAGCGTGAACCAGAGGAAACACCCCAGGGCAACCCCGCCCAGACACGCGGCTTTGCTTTGCCAGGTGTCGTCCATCCATTCGTGCGAGATGAATGTGGCTGAGAGGGTAATCCAGAACAGCAGCACACCCGGATTGCCGAGACAGCGGACGAGGCCGGTCCAGAAGGCCGTGTGCGGGTGGAGGCGATGTTCGATAGTCTCGATGCTCCGGGTGGTCGTCGGCAGGGAACGCGCCAACAGATATTTCAGGCCGAGGAAAAGCATCAACAGAAAACTCACCAGCTCCATCGTCGCTTTGATCCACCGCGAGTTGAACAGGCGCGCGAAACCGGCGAAGGCGATGGCGCAGTAAATCACTTCCATGATCGTCGCCCCCAGGCCGATGAGAAAGGCCCAGCCGAAGCCTCGCCGGGCGCCTTCGTTGACGATCGAGATGTTGATCGGGCCAACGGGGATCGAGACCACAAAGCCGAACGCGAACCCGTAGCATGCAGGCAGCAGGTATGAAAAAAAGTCCGGCATGCGGTTACGCGGTCGGCTCCTCGTCCTCGTCCTCCTCTTCAATCTCATGAACAATCTTCCGCGACAGGCGCGGCCGGATGAAACCGTAAATCAGATAGGCGGTGAAGATCAACGGCAGCACGACCGGCAGGATTTGTTTCTGAGCGATGAATAGAAAGGCGGCTGCCAGAATGATGGCGACCATTTTGGGGAAAGGGCGTTTGGCGCGCCAATCGAGGGACTTGAATGACGGATATTTCACTTCACTGACCATCATGAACGAGAGAAAGACCATGATGACCGGCAGGACGTAACGCCAGGGCGTTTTTGCAAATCGCTCGTCCAGCCAGCCGCGGTCATCCAGCCAGAGCAGGAACAAGGTGATGGAGGCCACCGTGCCGGCGGCGGCGGGAATCGGGAAACCAAGAAAATCCCTGCCTCCACCGCTGCCCGCGGCGGCCAGACAGTTGAAGCGCGCCAGTCGAAACGCGCCGCAAATCAAATAAACCGACGCGATGAACCAGCCGATTTCCGGGTGTTTTTCAAAGACATCGTGCAGCACGACGCGATGCACCAGAAACGCCGGCGCGGCGCCAAAGGAAATAATGTCGGCCAGCGAGTCGAATTCGCGTCCGAACGGGCTGTCCTGTCCTCCGAAGCGCGCCACCCGCCCGTCCAACAGGTCAAAAACGCAGGCGAGGATGATAAAGAGGATGGCGTTGCGGATGGTTGGACCGAAGGCGCCGGGATTGTTGATGTCCGCTCCGACGATGAGCGTCAGCGCCAGAAAGCCGCAAAAGAGATTTCCCGCCGTCAGCAGGTTCGGCAGCAAAAAAATTTTCAGCTCCGCAGCCTCGCCTTCGGCCCGCGGTGAGTTGCTGGACTCGGTCGCCATAGGTCCTCAGGTTCTGGAGGCGATCACGGTTTCGCCGCCGCGGACTTTGTCGCCGAGCTTGACGCGGATTTCAGTTGTCAACGGCAGGTAAATGTCCACACGCGAGCCGAATTGAATCAGGCTGATGCGTTCGCCCCGCGCCACCTCGTCACCCTCCGCAATCCACGGAATGATGCGCCGGGCCAGGACACCCGCGATCAAGCGCACGGCGATCTTTTCGCCGGGTTTCTCGCTCGATTCAAAGCCGATCAGCACGTTTTCATTGTGCGCGGCCGAGTCCTGTTTCAAAGCGCTCATGAACCGTCCCCGCGTGTGCTTCAGTTGAACCAATTTTCCCGCCACCGGCGCCTTTTGCACGTGCACCTCGATTACCGAAAGGAAAATGGAAACGCGTCGGCAGAGGCCGCCCATGAATTCAGGCTCGTTGGACTCGTCAATCACGTCCACTTTGCCGTGGGCGGGGGCGATGATGACGTTGAGGTCCGGAGGCACGCGCGCGTCGGGATCGCGGAAAAACCAGAGGCAAAACAGGGAGAACACAACCCACACGGTAAACAGGCCGACGGAAATCGAAAAGATGAACGCACCCACCACTGCGGCCAGAAACCCCATCACCGTCACCACCAGCAGCGCCACAAGCGTCCAGAAGATCAACTTCAGCGCGGCCTGCGTGGCTTTGCCTTTGTGTTTCATCGCTGCCATCTTAATCGTCGGCGGCGAAAGCTGGAAAGAGGATATTTGCAAAAGCGAGGTCCTCACGCGTCAAGCAGCGCGCCGCGCCGCGTCGCCCGATCCACCAACAGCGGTTGGCTGTTCGACCGGCGTGATTTTCTTTTGCGCGAGTCGCCTTGCCCGGTAAAGTGAGGCGCGCGCGTTTGCCCGCGCCGATGACCGGGATGAAGAACATCGTCTATTTTGATTTGGAAACGCAGAAGTCGGCGGAAGACGTCGGCGGCTGGGACAAGATCAGCCGGATGCAAATGAGCGTCGGAGTCACTTACAGCACGGCGCGGCGCGACTACCGCATCTACAGCGAAACAAAGGTCAACGACCTCATCACCGAATTGCTGCGCGCGGACCTGGTGGTTGGGTTCAACAATCTGCGATTCGATTACGAAGTGTTGCACGGCTACACGACGTTGGATCTCCGGCAAATTCCGACGCTGGATATGCTGACGGAGTTGCAGAAGAGGTTGGAGCACCGGCTTTCTCTGGATGTGATCGCGGCGGCGACGCTCGGTTTGGAGAAGACCTCCGAAGGCATGCAAGCCATCCAGTGGTTCAAGGAAGGCAAACTGCTGGACATCGCCGAGTATTGTTGCTACGACGTGAAGATTACACGGTTGGTTTATGAGTACGGGGCGACGCACAAGCAGCTTTTTTACAAGAACCGATTTGGAAACAAATTGTCTGTGCCCGTCTCCTGGTAGGCGGGAGGTTATCTCTTGACGGCGGCGGCGGCATTTGTTCGGCGCAAACGATGGGATAGCTCCAGCCCGATGTTGCGCATGACCATCATGCCGAAGTACGGTTCGCGCTGCACGAGGTCGTTAAAGGCGGTCCGCTGAATAACGAGAAGGATGCTGGCCTGACTGGCGATGGCATAAGCCACACGCGGCGAATTGTCGAGAAACGCGAGTTCTCCGAAGATCCGGCCATGGCCGACGGTGGCGATTGGCGATGATTTCTCTTCGAGGTGAATCTCCACCTGGCCACGCATGACCACGTAAGCTTCGTTGCTGGAATCGCCTTTGTTGAAGATTTTTTCACCCGGCCGGTAAAGCTTTTGGGTGAATAAACGGGCAATCTTGCGCAGTTCGCCGTCACCCAGGCCCTCAAAAATGGGCAGGCCGCGGAGCAGATTGATAATGGCCACGCCGATTTTCTGGTCCTGAAAACTTTGGTCAACGATCTGGACGATGGCCTTGGCGTGCGGGGTCAACTCGATATGTTCAAGCGAATAGGCCATGCTCAGTTTCACCACTTTCACAACGTCGGTGTGGCCTTCAGCGTTGAAGTAAAAGGCCGGCAAGTAGGCCACCGGAGCGAAGCCAAGCTGTTCGGCGGTTTTCAGCAGGCGTGGCGCAGTCATGAGGATGTCTGCTTCCAGGTAAACGGCGTTGAGTTGGTCCTGGGCGATTCTGACCGCATAATTAAAGAGCGCGCCGATCGACAAGTCATCGGTGCTGAAGCTGTCCACGAGGCGAACGCAGCGGTCGCGGTCATCGGCCAGATAAGCCAGGCCCGCGACGACGTTGTTGTGGCGTTTGCCCAGAACTGCGCGAACCTGCGCGTCACCGGAGGTGCGGAGCAGCCCCAGGCCGAGGTTGTAGCCGCTGGAGATTTCGGTCGGCGGACTGGAAGATTGGGCGTGCAGGCGCCAAAGCGCGAAATCATTGTAACTGGCTTCGTGAAGTTGCAGTTCGGTTTGCAGGGGATAGCCCGTGACGCCATCGCGAACCGACAGCGGGTTGGGAATTTTCAGTTGGTTGAGCGCCGCGGCGGCCAGTTCGCTGACCTGTGAAAGGGATTCTGAGATCGGGCGGCGGGAAACGATGTCGGGTTTGGCGAACCAAACATAAAAGAGCGCCCCTTGCCGCACGAGGAACAGGTGTTTGAACGGCTGAAATCCGACGCAGACATAGCCGATTTTTTCATGCAATAACTGCTGTGGGTGATCGGAGGCAAGGATCCGGGCGACGATCATCTGCCGGCGTTCGGCGGCCAGCTCGTTGATGCGGCGCAGGAGCGCTTCGGCTGAACCGTCTTTAAAGCTCTCCGGGCGAAACAACGGGCGGCCGAGATTCAGAACGGGGTTTTTGGTCTGAGAGGCAGGCTGGAGAAAAGAAACACTCGCCTGCCAGCGCCCGTTTGCTTCGGCGACCCAGGTTTCATGTCCGGTTACCAGGTCGAGTTGGGTTGAAGCCCAAGCCGGCTCGTAAACCTGTTTGTCAGGGTAATCCTCCCCAATCGACGCTTTCAGCAAGTCCTGCCATCGCGCAGCATCACTTCCGTTGATCTGACGAATCACTACACCCATGGCATTGCGCTGGATGACATAATTAGACGGGACGGTTCAAGGTGTCCTGAAGAATATGGTGCCCGCGACAGGATTTGAACCTGTACGATGTTACTCACTAGAACCTGAATCTAGCGCGTCTGCCAATTCCGCCACGCGGGCAAATACTTAAGATTAGGCTATTTGACGGCAAGTGGAAGTCGTTCCCAAAAGTTTCGCATTTATTGCAGTATGTCAGCACGGGAAATTATTTTGCACGCGTGAAGGTGAATGGCAAGTTGATTCGCCAAAAGTTGAGGCCTGAGACAAGCGTTTATTCCGATGCTCTAGTAAGGTTGCCCGATTTCTTAAAGAAACAGCGAAAGTCAAAGCGGCACGTCAAGGGCGCGCCCGTCTATTTCAAAGACGCCAGGACGCTTTATGAGACCGACCTGGACAACGATCACACCGTTGCGGACTCGCACCGTAATTTCAGAAAGTGGTGTGTGAAGAGTCTACTCAAAAATTGGAGCGGCCTTGACGATCTGAAACTGGCCGCAATTAAGAAGGAGTCATGTCGGGAATGGGCGAAGCGACTCTCTGAGAAGGTTGGGCCTCAGTATTTCAACAACGTGCTCGGCACGTTCAGAGCTATCTTCAAGCGCGCCGGCTACCAGCCGGAGGACAATCCATTGCACGAAATAAAACGGCTCGGCATCCCCTTGGCGCCGCCACAACTACCAGAGTCGGACCAGTTCAACCAGTTACTCGAAATCATCTGAGCATACAGCCCGGAGCTCTGTTCTTTCACCGCGCCATAGGGACCGCCGACCACTATGGCAGGATGCTTCTTGGAACGGTGGAGATTCTTCGGGAGATACAGGTCAGCAACCAGGTTGATGCCCAGCCGATTGTAGAAAGAGACCTTTTGGTGAATCACCTTGTCGCTCTGAGGAAAGGTCTTGTCCCAGGCGAGTTGGTCTGCCGCGCGGGCAACGTCGGGCGTGGACACGGCAATGCACAGCGCCATGCCGGTGATAACTTGTAGGGATCGAGTGCGAATGGAGTTCATTTTCATTTGGATTCAATTTCAATCAGTGTGCTTGGTTCTCGACCCGATGGGGATTGGTCGTCGCCCCTTGCTGGACAATCTCCAGAGTCGCTACGGCGTTTCCCATATCGGGTCAACTCACGCACATTGCCTCAGGTGGAGGAATCCTTCTCTCGCGATCCTGCGACACCTGTCGCAATCCTGCGGGAAATCTAAAGCGAACTCCGAAACTCCGTCGGCGTGACACCTACCACGCGCCGGAAGACCTGCGCGAAATGGCTGGGGCTGGTGTACCCGACTTCGAGCGCGATCTCGATGAGGCTGCGCGAAGTTTCGCGGATCAACTGCTGGGCGCGCGTAATGCGTTGGCGAGTCACGAACTGCAGCGGAGTCATGCCGGTGGACTCCTTGAAGACATGAGAAAAGTGCGAGGAACTCAGTTCCACCAGTTCGGCGAGGCTCTCTATCGAAATCTCCTCCGCGAGATGCTCGGTGACGTAATCCTCGACTTTCCGGAGTTGGCGAATGGGCAGGCCGCCGCGATAGGCTGGCGTCTTGGCGGCGACATCCGTGTATTTTTCCACGAGGTGCGCGGCGAAGAGTTGGGTGAGCGCGGCGACACAGGGTGACTTGCCCGGCACGCGCGCGGCCAGAAGCTCCGCGCAGGTCAGGCAGATGGGCCACAGGATTTCGTCGTGGCCAAAATAATCGACGACCTCCACGCGGTCTGCGCTGCCGGGATAGCGCGCCTTGAGCGCGGCCAGGAACGGCTCGACGGCGATGTGGAGGGAAAGATTATCGAGCTCCTGACCGGGTGGCGATTGGAAGCGCACTTCGTAGGGCGTGCGCGAGCGTGTGACAAACAGGTCGCCCCCGCGGATTTGCCGCGTGATCCACGCCCCGCCCACGTCGCGTTCACGGAACTCCGCCATGCCCCGGAGGTTGCAGGAAATGTGGGGTTCTGGGGTGGCGGGCACGAGAAAACGATCAACTACGCGCGGAAGCCGCCAACGCCGGGCATAAAGCCCCGGCCACTGGAGTGCAACGCTATCGGCCACCACTTCACCGGTGAGATACCGGGGAAAAGCGGCGGCGGTGCTGCGGTCGGGCGTGTTCGCGTTCACAGCTTTCCCATCTTCGCTTTCACCCCCGCATCCATCTTGATGAGCGCGGCCAGGGGCGTTCGAAGCCTTCTCTCGGCAATTTCCTCGTCGCATCGATGCCGAGCTTACTGCCGATGGCAATTTCCCCAGCGGCGTGGTCGTCCACGTCGGCCCTGTTCATTGCAGCAGCCGGCGTGGGGCGGCTCACTCTTTCTTCAATAAGTTTGCCGACATGACATTTGATAGCGCACGCCAAGAGGTCAATTGTTGGCCTGCCAGCGCTGCGCTTGATGACTTCGACAAGGGTTGTTTTCGAATTTGGCATTCGCCAGGAAGGATTACACCAAATTTCACGGTGTTTCACAAGGAACTCAATCGGGCCGGCGCATGGAAATCCCGTTCCCTTTCTCCACCTTTTCCCCGGGAGCTGATCAATAACCAGGTGCAGCAAATCCAGACGCTTACCGATCAGCTCAACGAGTTCAAACACTACGAAAGCCTGTTCAGCGATCCAAAGGCAGTCCTGCTTACGACGGTCCAGCCGCTTGTGAACGACCTTCGCAAGACGGAACTCGGCCAGAGACTAACCACGCTCGATGCAGGGCGAGGCCATGCTCTACAACGCCAAGGGGCTGTTCACGAGCATCGGCACGACGTTCACCACTCCAAATGGACAAACGGTCACGCGATTGGAAGCGCCATATCTGCCGGTCGCCGCAGTTCAGAACGGTTGCAGATCCTGCTCCACGGCGGGATAGAAGGCTTTGCCGAAAATCAGGCGGCGACGGCTTTGTGTCGGTGGGAGTCGCCATTCGCCTGAGCGTCGCGGTGATTGCGTTTCGTGCGCTCCAGCCGGGCAATCAATCGCGCTTCGGCCAACGCCCTTGGCGAGGCGAAGACAACCGGGTTTTTGTCTTCGTAATCCCAAAGTTCTTCGAGGCTGACCGGCTTTGTCCGTTTCGCTGTCATGCCGTTATGGTAGTCCACCTGTGGTCGGACTGACAAGGATTGGATCGCTGATTTTCTTTTGCCGCTCGGCAATGGCGGCCATTTCCGGCGCTTCGATGATGAACAAATCCTTGACCGGACGGATCGCCAGCAGCTTTTCATAGAAAGGCGCGGAGTTGACGGTGGCTTCGCCCCAAATCCGCGGAATCCTCAGAACCCTGGCCAGTTGAACCAACCCGAACACGATGCCGCTGCCCACGCCGCGGACGCGTTCGCGTTGACCCAGTGCGTGCGGATGCAACGCCAGAAAATCCAGCGCGAGATGATGACACCACGTCCGGCGGCAATAGGCCAGGCCGACCGGCAAGTCGTGGCGTTCACGCCGAATCGTAGCGACCATGATGAACGCCACTTCACACGTTGAATCGCGCTGAACTTTTCGCTGCAGATTCGCCAGACTCTCCGCCGCTTCGCCGCTGCTCGCATAGTAGCGCCACCGCTTGGCCGCGAGGCGCGTGAACTCGACGGCCTCGCGAATGATGGTGGTGGCTTGCCGCGCGAATGGCGAAAGCGAGCGATGATAACGCTGAATTTCAGCCTTGCTGGCAAAGCGGAGCAGGGCGGTCTGCAGCAATCCTCCCGCTTTGACTTGGAAGGGGAATTTGTTCACAGCGCTTTCAAGGGGCGCTGAGGATGTCCGGGCCGCCCGAGGCAGACAAGCTCATTCCGATTCGGGGCGGACCGTGCCGTTCCTGAAAACAAACCCGATGCTTGAATTTCGCGCAACAATAGAGCGTCCAGTTCACGGTCGAGTTGTTGATCACCGGCATTCTCTGGCTCGTCGGGCAGTTTGCTTCGCTGCTTCTGGACCTACATCATCCAAAAGTTCATGAGGTTTGTTCTATGCAGTCTGCGCAGCGAGCCGCTCCCATTGGTTGTTCCACGCGCGCTCGGACGAAACCGCCGTCAAATTCGCGCGGCGTCTGAACCGCCGTGGCCGGGCTGGTTGCGAAGTCGGTCGGCATAAAACTGCACCTCTTGGACTGCCTCCGGGATGAACGGCTCCCCTTCCCGCATTTGCGCCATCACGTGCCGGTTCAAAAGC
>QHNT01000323.1 GCA_003218515.1 Verrucomicrobiota bacterium
GCCAGGCCCGCGGCCTTAAGCTCAACCAAACCGTGACGCGAAATAACCCCAACTCATCCCCCCCCGTGAAGACAGCTCATGTTCTGTTGCTCTTTTCGCTCCTGGCCGCCCAAACGCTGGCGCAGGCCCCGTCTCCCTCACTCAACGCGGCCACGAACAACCCGACCGCTGCCATCAACGCGGCGCCAACCAACGTCGCCATCACCGCCACCAATCTGGATGCCCGACGAAAGGCGTTGCTGCGAGGCATTACTAATCGTGCCCCGCGCTTGAACACCAACGCTACCGTTTCGCCGGCGCTGCAGGCGCCGGTCGCGGCCACGAACATCATCGTGGCCGCGCCTGGGACAAACGTGAACGCGGGCGCCAACGCCGCCGCGCAGGTCGCGCCTCCGGCGCCGGGCAATCCCCCAGCTTCGCCCACGCCTTTGCCGTTGCCGTCCAATCCGGCAGGTCTGGGGCAGGCTGAAAGCGCGGAATTCTCGTTCAAGTTCTATAATACGCCCGTGGATCAAATCTTTGAAGAATACTCCGAAATCACAGGACGAACGGTACTGCGCTCAGCTTCCCTGGCGGCAACACCGGTCACCATCATCACCGCCTCCCCGCTGACGCGCAAGGAGGCGATCCAGGCGCTCGACGGCGCGCTCTCGCTGAACGGCATCGCCATGCTTCCGCAGGGAGAAAAATTCGTGAAAGCCGTTCTGGCAACCGAGGCGCCCCTGCAGGGGGCCGCTATTTCCAAGCTCCAGGACGGCGAGTACCCCGATGCGGAACAGTTCGTCACACACATCGTGCAATTGAAGGTCGCCAAACCGTCCGAACTGCAGCCGCTCCTGCAAACCTTTACCAGAATTCAGGGCGGCATCGTCCCCATTGAATCCAACCAGATTCTTGTGATCCGGGACTATGCATCGAACATCAAGCGGATGTTGGAGTTGATCGAACAAATCGACGTGACGCCTCAGTCTGACTACAAACTGGAAGTCATCCCTATCAAATACGGCAAAGTGACGGACCTGTACGAAACGATGAGCGCGCTTGTCTCAGGAGGAGGAGGCGGTGCTTATCCCGGTGGCGCGCGCACCAGCGCAACCCAGCAACGTCGAGCCGGGCAGTTCCCCGCCGCCGGAGGAGGCCTCGGCACGAGCGGCCGCTACAGCGGTTTCGGCAGCCGCCCCGGTACAACGTATGGCCAACCGCAGGCCAATCAGCCTCTCACAGCCATCGGCGCGCAACCTGGAGCCACCCCGGGCACCTCATTTCAGGATCGCTTGAGGCAGATTGTGAATCGGGCCGCCGGCGCTTCCGAGGTCCAATTGCTGGCAGATGCGCGAATCGTTCCCGACGAACGCTCCAATTCTCTGATTGTTTACGCCAGCAAACAAGACATGCAAATGCTCACCAACATCGTCTCAAAGGTGGACGTGCTGCTCGCCCAGGTGCTCATTGAGGGTGTCGTGTTGTCGGTCTCCTTGAACGACGAGAACAACCTCGGCATCAGTTGGCTGCAGAAGCCGGTCAGCTTCGGCAATAATACAGTCGGAACCGGTGGAATTAACAACGGCCCCGGGTTCCTCACCAATATCGCGAGCATCGCCAGTTCACTGTCCCCCGGTTTCAGTTATTTTGGAACGCTCGGCAAGAACTTCGATGTCTCCCTTAGTGCCTTGGCCACGTCCGGTCGGGTCAGAATTCTACAACGACCGCGCATCCAGACCTCGCATGCGACCCTGGCGGCTTTCTTTACCGGCTCGACCGTCCCATTCGTCACCGGTGTCAACAACTACGGGTATATCGGCACCGGAATTCAATCATCCACGATTGAACAAGTGCAAGTCGGTGTCACCCTGAGCGTGACACCGTTCATCACCCCCGACGGCCTCGTGGTCATGGACATTGACCAGGACATCAGTTCCATCGACAAGACCGTGACGATTGACGGCAATCCGGTGCCTCAGACTGCCACCCGCCATGCCAGCGCGACTCTTTCGGTTCGAGACAACGAAACGATCATGCTTGGCGGTTACATCGAAGACAACCGGCTCACCAGCAAATCCGGCGTGCCGATCCTCAAGGACATTCCCCTGCTCGGCGCTTTGTTCCGTACCAGGAACAACAACAAAACCCGCTCGGAGTTGCTCTTACTGATGCACGTGAGCATCCTGAGAAATCCGATGGATTCGGGCGCTCAACTCGAAGCAGAAAAGGCCAGGATGCCTGGCATCTTTGAAGCCGACAAGGAATTCAAAGAAACCGAGGAACAGAGCTTGAAAAAGGCAGGCCTGCCGCCACCGCAGCACTAAATCAAACCCACCCTCCAGCCTTACGGCGGCAGCGGAGGAAATGGTCTGCCTGCGGCTTCGGCCTGTTGCTTCTGCGCTTCCATCATGATGCGCTGAACCACCGGATCGACCGGGGCTTGCGCTGCTTGAACCGGCTGCTCGATTGGCGTCGTCCGGAGGTTCCGGTTCGGGATTCGGGCACCGTATCTGGCCGCCAGCGCGTCACCGCCGGACGGCGTTAGGCCCGCAGTCTTGATGGCCGACGGTGAGGCGCCGGGCGCGGGGACCAAACCAGGGGTTGGCAACGGGCCAGGCACGCCGTACGGATTCAGGGGCACTCCCGGAACCGGCAACGCCGCCGGGGTCGGGAGGCCATTGTCCTTGACGTTGAGTTCCACGAGCGAGCCTGCGTTGAGGATTTTGACTTTGCTCTCCTTCACGTTGATCTCGAGGACCTCGATTTCTCCCTGCTTTTCGTGCTCCGCGAGGCCGTTGAGATACTGCGGGTTCGTGTTTTTCCCGGGTACGGCAGGAATCATCAACCACGCCTTTTTGCCTCTCGAATTGGAGGTAATGCCGGTGAATTTCACGTTGACCGGCACGACCGGATTAGTGGGAATTGGATTGACAACCTGCGGTGGAGGCCTCAACCCAAACGCATTTCGGTCAATGATCGCTTGATAAGGGTGATCCGCAGGCCCGTTCACATCCGCCCGAAGCGGGACCGCCAGCAAAACTCCGCCCAGCCCCAAAGCCAAACGTTTCTCAACCCGGTTCATGCGTCTAACATATTCCATGCCTGAATCAAACACCAACCCCTAATTTTCGTTGCGATGGTTGGCCGGTCAAGGGAAGTGCTCGAGCAATGGAGTTTCGGAGTATTGTCAAGCGTCACTCCACCTCTCCATCACTCCCTTCTCTCAATACGCCGCCTGCACGCCTTTGACTGAATGTTTCTTCATCCAGGGCATCAAGGAACGCAGCCGCGCCCCAACCTTTTCGATGGAATGCCTTTCGCCCTTCTTCAGCAGCGCGTGGTAGCGTTTGTAGCCGGATTGGTATTCCTTGACCCAGCCTTTGGCGAACCTGCCGGATTGGATGTCCTTCAATGCCGACTTCATCTGTTTCTTCACGCGGGCGTCAACGATCTTCGGCCCGACCGTCACGTCGCCCCACTTGGCCGTTTCGGAAACCGAGAAACGCATGCCGCTGATGCCCGCTTCATTCATCAAGTCAACAATCAGTTTCAACTCGTGCAAGCACTCGAAATAGGCCATCTCCGGTTGGTAACCGGCTTCGACCAGCGTTTCGTAGCCGGCCAGAATCAATGCGCTCGCGCCACCGCACAGCACCGTCTGTTCGCCGAACAAGTCGGTTTCGGTCTCTTCTTTGAACGTCGTTTCAATCACGCCCGCCCGGGTGCCGCCGATGCCCTTCGCCCACGCCAGCGCCACTTTCTTCGCCTGCTGACTCGGATTTTGATAAATCGCGATGAGCAAAGGCACGCCCTTGCCTTCGAGATACTGGCGGCGAACGATGTGTCCCGGCCCCTTCGGCGCCACCAGAATGACATCCACGTTTTTCGGCGGGACAACCGTTTTGAAATGAACGGAAAAACCGTGAGAGAACAGCAGCGTTTTGCCTGCGCTCAGGTTCGGCGCAACATCCTTTTTGTAAGCCGCCGCCTGCTTCGTGTCCGGCAGCGCCATGAAAATCACATCGCCACGACGCACCGCCTCGGCCGTGGCGACCACTTCAAATCCCTTTTCCTTCGCGACCGGAATGGATTTGCTCCCTTCGTAAAGGCCAACGATGACGTTCATCCCGCTGTCTTTGAGATTCAAGGCATGGGCGTGGCCCTGTGAACCGAAGCCGAGCACCGCGAGGGTCTTGCTTTTCAAGACCGATAAGTCAGCGTCTTTGTCCGTATAAACTTTTGCAGGCATGATTGGATTTACGATTTACGATTTACGAGTCGGATTCAAACTCAGAATTTTCGCCGCTGCAACGCTTCACTCGTTCGACCGTGCAACGAGATTGTTTTCGCGTCATCCCATGTAACGTTTTAACGATTCAACGATGTCAACGGGGATCACTTCCGCGGCATGGCCACCTTGCCGGTGCGCGTCAGATCGAGGATGCCGAAAGCCTTCATCAGGTCGATAAACTTTTCCACTTTGTCTTCGCTCCCGGTGATTTCGATGGTCACGTTCTTGGGCTGCACATCCACGATCTTGGCTCGGAAAATATCTGTAATTTGCATGACTTCAGCGCGCGATTTCGAGTCCACCGAAACTTTGACCAGTATCAACTCGCGGTCCACATATTCGCCCTCGCGGAAATCAATCACCTTCAGCACGTCCACCAGCTTGTTGAGCTGCTTGACGATTTGTTCCAGCGTCGCGTCGTCACCGCGCGTCACGATGGTCATGCGTGACGCGCTGGGGTCTTGCGTCGGCGCGACGTTGAGCGTGTCGATGTTGTAACCGCGTCCGCTGAACAATCCGGCGATGCGCGTGAGGACACCGAACTTGTTTTCCACCAGAACGGAGATGGTGTGTCGCATAATGCCTATTGAAGGGACCAAAAAAACTGCATGTGCTTCATTTATCTATCGTAACTTCCGGCTCAATCGCAAATCAAAAGAACGGGTTGTTCGCCTTTTCCTCCCGCAGCGTCGTCACCGGCCCGTGCCCCGGACAAATCAGCGTGTCCGGCGGCAGCGAGAAAATCTGGTCGCGGATTTTTTGTTTCGCCAGATCGGCCAGTTGTTTGGCGCCGCCCATTGAGCCGGCGAAAATCGCGTCGCCGACCACCGCCACGCTCGGCGCATCCTCAGGCCAATTGCCAACGACGTAGGTGACGCCGTCTTCGCGACTGCGAATCGGTTCAAGCGCAGCGATGTGATCCGCGTGCGTGTGCGTGATGAAGAGATGTTTGAGCTGGAGCTTGTTCCGGTCGATAAGGTCAAAAATCGGCTGCGCGTCGAATCCGGTGTCGAACAACGCCGCTTCGCGGGTGACCTCGTCCCACACCAGGTAGCAGTTCACTTTGAAGCTTGTTCCAGCAGTCGTAATGGGGCGCAATTCACGCCAGAGCCCCAAATCACGGTTCTGTGGCAACCAGCCGTTCGCGATGCCTTCGAGCTTGCCGCCATGCAAACCGACTTTCGCCGCAAGCGACCGAAAATTGGGTCGCCGGGCGGACTTACCGGTCTCTTCCAGCGCGGAGAACTCGTCCACTGTCAATCCCGCAGCCGCCGCGGCGTCCTCCGCAGAGGCATTCGCCGCCGTGCGCGCCTTGCAGATAATATCTCCAAGATGGTCTTCAAGATTCATGACACAAATCTTTAGCGAGTGTGAAGTCGCCGCGCAACTCCGGAGTAACCGCAGCGTTGAGGTTTCACGCTGCGCATCCTGCTCGTCTTATATCGAAGCAAGTTGAAGATTGCGGCGAGGGCGGAAACAAAAAACAGTGGGCGCCGCCGAACTCATCGAAGTCTGTTTCCGTTCCAGGCCAGAACTGGATTGTTCTTTGTACGCCGGATGTTAGGCTTGGAGTGTGAGCAATTTATTGATTGGCCTCCTGAGTGCGCTCGTCGCTACGAACCAACCCGCGGCCTTAAGCAATTTCGTCGCGCAAACGACGGGCGCTCTGGTGAATGCCCCTGATCCGAACGACCCGGTGGAAAAGGAGTATAAGAAACTTTTGGAGCAGGACGACGCCGCGCAGGAAGAAGTGGACAAATGGATCCGCGACGAAGCAGCTTTCCGCGAACAAGGCGCGGGTCTGCCCGGCGCCACGCTGCGCGCTCGCGTCGAGCATCGGCTTAAACCCGTCCGCGAGGCTTACGAGGATTTCCTGCGACGGCACCCTGAACACGCCCGCGCTCACCTGGCCTACGGCAGTTTCCTCCACGAGACCCACGACGAAGAGGGCGGGGTGGAACATTGGGAAAAGGCCCGCGAACTGGACCCTAAAAATCCCGCCGCGTGGAACAATCTGGCGAACCACTATGGCCACCGCAGTCCGGTGAAAAAGGCCTTTGAATATTACGCCAAAGCCATCGAGCTGAACCCCCGGGAGCCGGTTTATTACCAGAATTTCGCCACGACGGTTTTCCTCTTTCGGCAGGACGCAATGGAATTTTACAAAATAAATGAACAGCAGGTCTTCAGCAAATCGCTCGGACTCTACCGCCAGGCGATCGAACTCGACCCGAACAACTTTGTGCTCGCCAGCGACTACGCCATGACCTACTACGGGATAAAACCCGTCCCAACCGACCAGGCCCTCGCCGCGTGGGAATACGCGCTGAAAGTCGCTCCCAACGAGACCGACCGCGAAGGGGTCTTTGTGCATCTGGCCCGATTCAAACTCAACGCCGGACGTTTCGATGAAGCCCGCAAAGACCTCAACAGCGTGACCAATGAAGTTTACGATGTGTTGAAAAATCGTCTGCTCCGAAACCTCGAAAAACAGGAAGCCGAAGCCAAGGGAACAAACGCGCCACCGCCTTCGTCAGTCAAATGATCAGTAGTAGCGTCTCACCGGACGGCAAGGTTAATCCGAATCAAGCGGAGTTGCGTCGCCGGCAGCCTCTTGAAAGAAGGCCCTTGGAGTAATTAAAGGTGCCCCAGTCGTTCCAACAACTTCCCGTGGATGCCGCCAACCCCGCCGTTGCTGAAGACGCAAATGACATCGCCACCCTGCGCGTTTTTCGCCACGTGGGCCAAAATCGTCTCCACGTCGGGCAGATAGTTCGCCGGTTTGCCGCTCGCCAGCAAATCCTGCATCAGCCGTTCCGGATCCAGCCGCTCCTGCGGCGTAAGCAACTCCAACCGCGTCACCTGCGCGACCACCACGGCGTCGGCGTCGGCGAAGGCGCTGACCAGCTCGGCTTGAAAGACGTTGCGCCGGGTCGTGTTCGAGCGCGGCTCGAAGACAGCCCAGATCTTCTGGCGCGGGTATTTGATTCGTAAAGCGCGAAGTGTTTCGCGAATTGCCGTCGGATGATGTCCAAAGTCGTCCACCACCGTCACGCCGCCGGCAATCCCGCGCACCTCCATCCGCCGCTTGATGCCTTTGAATGTGTCGAACCCGGACTGAATCTGCTTATTTGACAGGCCGCAATGCTTGGCGGAGGCCACGACCGCAAGCGCGTTGCGCACGTTCAATTCGCCGACGAGGTTGAGGTGAAACTTGAAGCTGGGAATTTCAAACTCAGATGCCGTCGGCGCCAGCTTGAGATTGAACCCATGCACGGCGTTGTCCTCGCCGAGGCCGAAGCGTTTGACCGGACAATGCGTCACGTTGAGCAGCGGCGCAAGGTTCAGGTCGTCGCCATTGGCCAACAGCAGGCCGTTGCGCGGAATCAGCCGGATGAAGTGCTTGAACGACGTCTGGATGGCGGCCAGGTTCTCGAAAATGTCGGCGTGGTCGAACTCCAGGTTGTTGATGACCGCGACCTCCGCCAGGTAATGAACAAACTTGCTCCGCTTGTCGAAAAACGCGGTGTCGTATTCGTCCCCTTCGATGACGATCCATTCGCTGTCGCTGAACCGCGCGCCCCGGCCGAAATTATTCGGAATCCCGCCGACGAGGTAGCTCGGAGCCAGCCCGTTGTGCTCCAAGACCCAGGCGAGCAGTGCCGTCGTAGTGGTCTTGCCATGCGTGCCCGCGACGACGATGGAACGTTTGCCGCGGATGAAAAATTCCTTCAGTAACTCCGGCAGCGAGCAATAACGCAGCTTGTGGTCGAGCACGAACTCCGCTTCCGGATTGCCGCGCGAAACCGCGTTGCCGATGACAACGAGGTCCGGTTTATGCGCGAGATTTCGCTCGGCGTAACCATTCTTCACCTCGATCTTCTGCTCCGCCAGAACCGTGGACATCGGCGGATACACGTTCTGATCGGAGCCAGTAACCTGAAATCCCTTCTCCCGCATCGCGGACGCAACGGACGCCATCGCCGTGCCGCAAATGCCGACAAAGTGAACTGATCTAACGTCCGACCACATTGGCCAGATGATGTCGTAACTGAAGGGGCAGAAAAGCAGGAAATGAAAAATCCATGCAGCACACCTCGGCGCGCGATCGTGGTTTGCGTCGCAGGGCTTAAACTCTGCCGGCAAGACGACGAAGCGGCGGACTCAGTTTCTTGCAGGGCGCATGGGCGGCTTAGTGGCACGCGCGTCCCGCCCGTTTGCTCCCAACCAGAAACTCACGAGCGGGACACCCGTGCCACTAGCATTGCAAGAAACTGACATGCGCCCCGCCGAAGCGTCGGCGCTGTAAACGCTTGACATTGACCGGTGGAAGCGTATTGCTTCTTATCATTACATGGGTGGAGAACAAAAGCTCTTTCCCTCTCGGAACCAACCGATCATCAGCAACACTGGAGGTCATATGCGCAACTGTTTCCGTCTCTGCCTGGTTCCGCTGCTCGCCACGGCGGCGCTTTCGCTCGGCGCCGAACCCTCGCCGGTGGTGGACGTATCCAATTTGGCCCTGCCAGCCGGCGCCGCAGCGCTGGTCGATTCACGGTTGAAGCAGGCAGTCGGTGAGGTCGAGATTGTGGTGCGCCTTGGCGACGTGCCGCTGGCGGTGGCCCAGGGCGAGGGGGCCAAGCGGTCCGGCGGACGGTTGACGCGAGTCCAGCAACGGGAACACGTCAGCCAACTCTCCCACAAACATGACGAACTCATGCAAGCCGTTCGCGCAATGGACGGCCATGAAATCGCGCGGCTGACCAAGGCGCTCAACGCGGTGATCATGAGCGTGGACGCCTCCCGCGTCTCCGCGATTGCCGGTCTGCCGAACGTGGTGTCCATCCGGCCCGTGGGCGTTTACCAGTTGGACCTGAGCGAAACAGTCCCCTACATCGGCGCGCAGGCTGTGCAGGGCGCCGGATTCAAAGGAGACGGCGTGACTGTCGCTGTGCTCGATACCGGGATCGATTACACTCACAAGGAGTTTGGCGGACCCGGAACCGTGGATGCTTATGAAGCGGCTTACGGGGCCGACTCGAGCGACCCGAAGAACACGACGGCCGACGGATTGTTTCCCACGGCAAAGGTCATTGGAGGCTTTGATTTTGTGGGTGAGGTCTGGCCCGACGGCGATCTGGCGCCGGACCCCGACCCGATTGATTTCAACGGGCACGGCACGCATGTCGCGGACATCATCGGCGGAGCCAAAGGCGTTGCTCCCGGCGTCAAACTCTACGCCGTGAAGGTTTGCAGCTCCACAGCCTCCTCGTGCAACGGAGTCGCTTTGCTCCAGGCCATGGATTTCATTCTCGATCCAAACGGCGACGACGACATCTCGGACGCGGTCGATGTCGTCAACCTGTCGCTGGGTTCGGCCTACGGGCAGCGGGAGGACGATTTGAGCGAAGCGACTGCAAACGCAGTCCGCCTTGGCGTCGTCGTGGTGGCGGCGGCCGGCAACGAAGCGAATCACCCTTACATCGTCAGCTCGCCGAGCACCACGCCGGAAGTCATCAGCGTGGCCCAGACGCAGGTGCCCAGCGCGAAGCGGTTCCCACTCGTCATCAACTCGCCGGCGGAAATTGCCGGACATTATCTTAACACCGAAACCGTCGGCTGGGCTCCGATTGTTTCGGGCTTCACCGGCGAAATCGTATTTGTCGGCCGGGGCTGCCCAGCGGACGCCGTGAAGCCAGGTGATCCGGAGGACCCCTACCTGGCGAATCCGGCGGGTAAAGTGGCGTTAATCGATCGCGGCGGGTGCGCGGTCAGTCTGAAAGTGGATCGGGCGGCCAAGGCGGGCGCCATTGGCGTGCTGCTCGGGTTGGTCGCGCCAGGCGACCCGATCTCGTTTGCTTTCGGCGGCGGCGACACGTTCGCCGAGACGCTCGTCATCACGAAGGACGTTGCGGACAGCATTAAGACGCAACTGGTCAATTCAATCACAGTGAAAGTTGCGCTTTCACCGACTGTCTTCGTTCCACTCATCGGTAGCATGGTTGCCTCGTCGGCGCGCGGCCCGAGTTACAGCTACAACGCGATCAAGCCTGACATTGGTGCTCCCGGCGCGTCGGTTTCGGCGGAAGTCGGCACCGGCGACGGCGCAACCGCCTTTGGCGGAACTTCCGGCGCGACGCCCATGGTCGCGGGCAGCGCCGCCCTGTTGATTCAAGCCTATCCCAAGCGCGCGGCGATGGAGATCAAGACGCTGCTCATGAATACGGCGGAAAGGGACATGCAGATTGATCCGGCGCTGTTCCCGGGTGTGTTGGCACCGATTACCCGCATCGCCGGAGGCGAAGTGCGCGTGGACAAGGCGCTCAAAAGCACCACCGCTGCATGGGACGCCGACGATTCGACCGGCAGTCTTTCATTCGGTTACCATGCGCTGTCTCGGGACGCTGCGTTCTCGAAGCGTGTCACCGTGCGCAACTATGCCAACCGCTCGCGCAGCTACGCGATTTCATCGCAGTTCCGATACACCGCCGACACCGCCACCGGGGCTGTAACAGTCGATGCGCCGCCTGCCGTGCTTGTCCCGGCGAATGGCAGCGCGCAGTTCGATTTCCGGCTCAAAGTGAAGGCCAGCAAGCTGCCAATCTGGAAACTCAACGGCGGTTCGCTCGGCGGCGCGGGTTCCTCGCTGGAGGGAGTCGAGTTCGACGGTTATCTCACGTTGGTGGATTCCTCCGACACGGTGCATCTGCCCTGGCAAATCCTTCCTCATCGCGCCGCAGACGTTGAGGTTTTAACGGACAATCTGCAACTGGACCGCGAGGGCAGAGGGACGCTCATCCTTCGGAACAATAGAGGCGCAGTGGACGGCCGCGTGGACGTATTCTCGCTCACCGGCACCAGCCCGCGGATCAAGAAGAAGTTCCTGCCGGGGCCCGGCGACAACTTCGCGATTATCGATCTCCGCTCGGTCGGCGCGCGGTTGGTCGGCATTGGCGGCGGCGAGTTCGGCATTCAGTTTGCCATCAGCACTTATGGCCAGCGGTCGCACCCGAACTATCCGGCCGAGTTCGATGTTTTCATCGACAACAACCTCGATGGAGAATTCGACTTCGCGCTGTTTAACAGCGAGTTGGGCGGCTTCGGCGCCAGCGGCCAGAACGTGGTGAGCGTCGTCAATCTGAAGGATGGCACAGTTACGCCGGAGTTCTTCACCGATGCCGATTTGAATTCCGCCAACGCCATCCTGACGGCGCCGCTCGCGGACCTCGGCCTGACGCCGGATACGCAGTTCAGCTTCACCGTCGTCGCCTTCGACAACTATTTCACGGGAGCGCCGACGGACTTGATCGAAGGGATGGTCTATACTGCCCGCCGGCCGAGGTTCGTGGGCGATGGCGTGCCGGCTTCCGGTGTGCCGGCCGGCGGCGCCAGCCTGCTGAAGGTTGCGGGAGTGCCCGGCGGCGGCGCGGCCTCGCCGTCTCAAACCGGCCTCTTGCTGATGTACCGCGATGGGAAGAAAGGCCGGGAAGCCGAAGCGATCGAAGTCAACGCACACTCCGGCCATCGGAAGTGAATCCAGAATAGTGACGTTTCCTTTCGGTGTCCTGAAACAGCTCGACCCGCGTCGGCAGAAAAATGACCGTCCAGTTCGAGGTCGAACTCAAGAATTGCGGCCAGTTTGAAAACGTCGCTCATGACCGCGGGATGTTGAATTCTCATAGGCGTAAGCGGGCCTCAAGGTTGTTTCAGCTTCCGCTGGAGGATTTCGCCAACCAAATTCGGGTTTGCCTTGCCTTTGCTCCGTTTCATCACCTGGCCTTTGAGGAAATTCAGGGCAGCGGCTCTGCCGTTTTTGAAGTCAGCAACCGGCCCCGGATTCGCCGCAATGACTTCATCGCAGAATTTCTCGATCGCGTCCGCGTCACTGACCTGGGCCAATCCTTTCTTCAGAACAATGGCCGCCGGCGATTCGCCGGTGTCGAACATTTCGTTGAACACCTGTTGTGCGATGGCTGTGCTGATAGTTTTGTTCTCCACCAGGCCGACGAGTTCAAGAATGGCTTCGGGTTTGAATTTCAAGTCGGCCAGCCCCTCACCCGGCTTCGCCACCCTCTCCCCATCGGATGGGGAGAGGGACGGGGTGAGGGGTGCTTCCGCCATTTTCGCCCTTAGATTGTTGATGACCCAGTTGGCGACGGCCTTGGGGTTTTTCGCTTGTTTCGCGATCTTCTCAAAAAAATCGCCCAGCGGCACATCCCAAACAAACGTTTGTGCGTCGGAAGCAGGCAGTTGGTAATCGCACATAAACCGCTGCTTGCGCGCCAGCGGCAACTCCACCATTCGTTTCCGCACCTCCGCCAGCCATTCGTCCCTTGGCTCGAACGGCATCAAATCAGGCTCGGCGAAATAACGATAGTCATGCGCGTGTTCCTTCGTCCGCATCTCTTCGGTGACACCGGTGACATCGTCCCAGCGTCGCGTCGATTGCGAGAGCTTGCCGCCGCTCTTGAGCACTTCGATCTGGCGGGAGATTTCGTACTCCAGCGCCTTCCGCACGCCGCTGAAGCTGTTCATGTTTTTGATCTCAATCTTCGCGCCGAGTTCCTTCGCGCCGCGCGGTCGCACGCTCACATTCACGTCGCAGCGGACCATCCCTTTCTCCATGTCGCAATCGCTCGCGGCGCCGTAAACGAGAATGTCCTTCAGCGCGTTGAGGTATTCGTAGGCCATGTCGGCGCAGGTGATGTCCGGTTCGGAAACGATTTCCAGCAGCGGCACGCCGGCGCGGTTGAAATCCACGCCGCTGTTTCGCTCGAAATGAAAGTTCTTGCCGACGTCTTCCTCCAAGTGCGCCCGCGTGACGCGGACGCGTGAAATACCGCCGTTAAGCTCAAAGTCCACGTAGCCGTTTACCGTCGAAGGCTGGGCATACTGCGTGATCTGATAATTTTTCGGAACGTCCGGATAAAAGTAGTTTTTGCGGTCGAACTTCGCGACACGCGACACGCTGCAGTTGAGCAGGAGGCCTGTGAGAACGGTCAACCGCAGCGCCTCTTCGTTCGCCACCGGCAACACGCCCGGCAGACCGAGACACACCGGACAAACATTCGTGTTTGGCGGCGCGCCGAATTCATTCGCGCAGCCGCACCACATCTTCGACTTCGTTTTGAGTTGAACGTGCGTTTCCAGTCCGATAACCGCTTCGTAGTCCATAATAGACGGCAGGATTTAACCACGGATGAACACCGATGCACGCGGATTTTTCATTGGGCATACTCCGGGTGTGATTAAAAGTGGGTGAAAAAAAGGAGAGAATTATGAAGATTAAAATGTACAAATTTAGCCACATCGGTATTTACAGTGGGGATGACGAAGAAAAATCCACAGCCAACGAAGTTAAGCCCACAGGAAGAACAGTTGATTGAGCGGTTGCGGGAGCACCCGGA
>QHNT01000324.1 GCA_003218515.1 Verrucomicrobiota bacterium
AGCCTGCGGCTACAGGCTCAGGTTTAAATATCCAGGTTCCGCACATTGAGGGCGTTGTCTTCGATGAATTGCCGCCGGGGCTCAACTTCATCGCCCATCAGTTTTGTAAACATTTCCTCGGCTTCCACGGCGTCGGTCAGATCAATGCGCAGCAGTTTTCGCTTGGTCGGATCCATCGTGGTCTCGAAGAGCTCCTTCGCATCCATCTCGCCCAACCCTTTGAAGCGGGTAATCTGAATGCCGCGCTTGCCCACCACTTTGACGCCGCTGAGAATTTCCGGGATGGAAAAAAGTGGCCGCACTTCCGTCTTGTCTCCTTCACCTTCAATCAATTCGAAGAGAGGTTTGTCCTGGGCGGCGTAGTGTTCCACCTTCAGGTCCTTTCTGGCCAATTTCGAGAGCAGCTCGGCAATGGCTTTGCTCTCGTACAGCTCGACATGTCTGGCTCGACGCGTCTGGCCGTTCTTGGACTTCTCGAACATCGTCGTGTCCGACTCCTCTTCGCCAAACAATTTCAGATCGGGATTGTCCATGCCGAATTTGGCCAAGTCCTCTTCCGAGTGAAAGTAATGCACTGTTTCCTTGTTGCCCTCGCGCACTTTGACGAGGTGCCGAGGCAGTTCCTGGGTCTTCTCGTGCCGATGCTCGACGTAATCCGCGAAGTCCCCGCCATGCCGCCGCAAGGCGTTCGCGTATTTATCGAGCGATTCCAGCAACTCCAGAATTTCCGCCAGTTGCTTTTGGCTGAACTCCTTGCCGTCGGCGAGGTTCTTGAGGCGCACTTCCTCCGTCCCGATTTGAATCAAGATCCGGTTCAACTGCGCGTCGTCATCGACGTACTCGACCCGCTTTTTGCGCGTAATCGAATACAACGGCGGCTGCGCGATGTAAACGAATCCCTTTTTAATCAACTCCGTCATCTGCCGGTAAAAGAACGTTAACAGGAGCGTGCGAATGTGCGACCCGTCAACGTCGGCATCAGTCATGATGATGATTTTGTGGTAACGCAGTTTTTCCAGGTTGAACGCACCGTCGCCTTCACCATCGCCGATCCCTGTGCCGATCGCGGTAATCATCGTGCGAATTTCGTTGTTGTCCAAGACCTTATTCAACCGGGCTTTCTCCACGTTGATCAGTTTGCCGCGAATCGGGAGAATGGCTTGAAATTTCCGGTCGCGCCCCTGCTTGGCCGATCCGCCGGCCGAATCACCTTCGACGATGAACAGTTCCGTGTTAGCAGGGTCGCGGTCTGAGCAATCAGCCAGTTTGCCGGGAAGACCGCCCCCGGTGAGCGCGCTCTTGCGCACCGTTTCCCGGGCTTTGCGGGCCGCCTCGCGGGCACGTGCAGCCATCAATGACTTGTCAACGACGCGCTTAGCAACCGAGGGATTCGAGTCAAAGAAAGTCATCAACCCTTCGTACACTATCGACGAAACAATCCCGTCGATTTCAGTGTTTACCAATTTGACTTTGGTCTGCGACTCAAACCGCGGGTTCGGCAGTTTCAGGCTCAACACGCAAACCAGACCTTCGCGCACGTCGTCGCCCGAAATCGTCGGATCCTTCTCCTTCAACAGATTGTTCTGCTTGGAGTATTGATTGATGGCGCGGGTCAGTGCGGTGCGAAAACCAGTCAGGTGCGTGCCACCGTCCGGGTTGGAAATCGAGTTGGCAAAGCAAAGGATCTGGTCGCTGTAGCTGTCGTTGTATTGCATAACGCAATCGACAAACACGTCGTCCTTTTTGGCGCTCAAGACAATCGGCTTGGCATGGATCACCTGTTTGTTTTTGCCGATCTGCTTCACGAATTCCTCGATGCCGTCTTTGTAAAGAAAGCGTTCGCTCTTCTCGGTCCGTTCATCCTTCAGAACGATCTCAAGCCCAGGATTCAGGAAGGCCAATTCGCGCAAACGGTTCGCCAGAATGTCGAACTTGAACTCCGTCGTGATGGTAAAAATTGTCGGGTCAGGCTTGAACGTAACGAGCGTGCCAGTATGTTTCGATGTGCCGATGACCCCGAGTTTCCTCATCGTCACGCCGCGCGCGAATTCCATGTCATAAACCTTGCCATCGCGCGAGACTTCCACCTTGAACCAGTCCGAAAGCGCGTTGACGCATTTGGCGCCGACACCATGCAGCCCACCGGAGTATTTGTATGCTCCTTGCCCGAACTTGCCGCCCGCGTGAAGGTTCGTGAGCACCAGTTCGACCGCGGGCATTTTCCACTTCGGATGCATGTCCACGGGGATCCCACGGCCGTCATCCCGAATTGATACCGAACCATCCACGTGGATTGCCACCTCGACATGTTCACAAAAGCCCGCAAGATGCTCGTCAACGGAGTTGTCCAGCACCTCAAAAACGCAGTGATGAAGACCGCGCTCGTCCGGATCGCCGATATACATTCCTGGCCGTTTCCGCACCGCCTCCAGGCCTTCCAGCTTGTCGATCTTCGACGCGTCGTACTTTTCGGAGACCTCTGCCGACGCTGGCTTTTCCTCGTGGGCATCATCAGATACGCCGTTCTTTCGGGACATATTCTGGTCTTCCACCAAAGCAGGTTCGTTCGGCATAAAAAGCATTCTGGCGGGTCATTTGACCGCACTTCAAAGGCGTCAATAGTCTAAAAAAATCGGGCTTTGAACACAACTTTTATTTGCGTGAATCTCCTGTAAAAAACACCATTAGTTGTGCACCTGGCAAATGCACAACCAAAGGTATTGGGTATCAGACCCAAACGTGGAAAATGACGCCTCCTGATGTTTTTAAGGCGCGAAATCGTGCAAAGAAAAGTTACTTCTCGGTCTGGCTCAAAACGACAAACCAAGCGGTGTCATTTTTGTCGTCGCCCGCAAAAATCAACAGTTCACCAGGCTTTATTTTCTGCGTCTTTTTTACCACCATTTTTCCTTTGCCGTAGAGTTTCACTTCGATTGATGAGTTGCCGAAGTTATCCACCTCGATTTCGCAGTGGTCGCTCATCTTGACCTTCTTGGGCGTCCCGGCGTGGACGGTAAAATTCTGGCGGTTGACCTCGAAATAGTTCTTCCACTTTAAGGCCGTGCGTAATCTCTCCGTCACTTTCGCGTCCACTTCCTTCAGCTTGGGGTCGTCTGGTTTGTCATTGTTTGTGCCCCAGACCAGTTGGGCTTGCAGAGCCAGGTCCGTGGAACCGGACCTGAGCAGGCAAGAACAAGCAAAGAACAGCACAACTGTAGTCAGTGAAATTCCTCCAAAAGGAAAGATCTTTTTCATGCCGGCGCTATTGTGGCGAAGAACTCGGGCGGCGTAAATCTTATTCGCGATGGCTGTCCACCCAAACGACCGTCATGCCCGCAGCTTCGGACTGGAACGAGAAGGAACTGGTCTCTTCCAGCGGAGTTTCAATTTCATGGCTGTCGTCCAAGGCTACCAAGGTGTCTGCGCTTTTCGGCGCTCGTAAGGCCACAACCACGAGGACAACCAGCACGGCCAGCGCGCCCGCAGGAGCCAGAAACCGAAGCCACCAGGATGAAGCCCTTCAACTCCTCGAAAAGGGCGCGCGCATCCGCGTCGTGGGTCGACAAATCCTCGACGGCCTTGGCCTCGCCAGACGACAACTCGCCGTCCAGGTAAGCCTGCACTTTCAGTTCTGTTTCGTGGTTAATCATCTGGATTCTTCCCGTTTCCAACCGGCCAGAAGCGTTGCAATCTTCCGGCGCGCATAGAAAAGCCGCGACATTACTGTTCCAATCGAGCACTGCATCCGCTTGGCAATCTCTTTATATTCCAGCTCTTCAAATTCGTGCAAAATCAGCACGGTCCGATGCTCGCAAGACAACTTGCCCAACGCTTCGTCAATCCGCTGGCGGAGTTCGCCCCGCTCCATTCGCTCCGTAGGATTTGGCGTCACGACCGGCATCTGGCGCTCCACACCGCCTGATTCCTCGTCTAGCTGCTCAATGGACTCTGCCCGCAGACGCTTTTGCTTCCGCAACTGGTCGAGGCAGAGATTGATGATAATTCGAGTCATCCAGGTCACGAAACTGGCTTCGCCCTGAAATTGTTTCAGGCGCTGCCACGCCTTGACCCACGCTTCCTGGGAAAGATCAGCCGCCTCTTCCTCGTTCCGCATCATGCTGACAGCCCGGGCGTAAATCTTATCCCGATGCCGGGCGACCAGTTCCTCAAACGCCTGCATGTCGGCCTTTTGCCAAAGTCCACAGCCTTGGCGAACGCCTTGAACAGCGCCTCGACTACATGATGCGGTTCGCCGCCATAAAGCAGTTCCAGGTGAAGGTTGCAACGTGCTTCGTTGGCAAATCCTTGAAAAAATTCTTTCGCCAGACCAAACCGGAACGCCGACGACACATCTTGTTTCTTCTCTGCAGCGGTAACCTTCTTGTAGGCTAGGTCGCTCATTCCACGCCAGACCAGAAACGGCCGACCGCTGAAATCGACTACGCATCGCGCGAGGCATTCATCCATCGGCACGTAACCTTCGCCGGTAAACGGATTCCGCGGGTCGAAACCGGCGCCGTAGCGGCGAATCCCCTTCTTGTCGCCGAGCGCCTTCTGGAAGGCCTGCCCCAAAGCGATGCCGCAATCCTCGACGGTGTGGTGAGCGTCCACCTCGAGGTCGCCTTCGCAACGCAGGTGCAAATCGACCACCGCATGCTTCGCAAAGAGCGCCAACATGTGGTCAAAAAAAGGGATGCCGGTTTTGACCAGCGATTTCCCGCTCCCGTCGATGTTCAGTTTGATGAGGATGTTCGTCTCTTTGCTGACTCGCTTCACCTGAGCGTGCCGCTTTTTCATACCCAACGATTAAACAACCCACCCGTGGGAAAACAAAGCGAAAATCCATGTATGCGTATTCGCCGGCAACAAACACGCCCGGCACATTCGTTTCCATTCCGCGTGCCGGAATGATGTAGCCCGCGTCGTCCATATCGATGACGCCTTTGAAGAGCTGCGTGTTGGGCAAATGCCCGATGGCCACGAACACCCCGGCGCAGTCCATCACGCTCTCCTTGTTCGTCCTCACGTTCTTCAACCGAACACCGATGACTTTATCTTGTTTCACGTCGAGGATTTCCGTCACGACTGAATCCCAAATCGGTTTGATTTTCGGATTGGAAAGGGTCCGGTCCGCCATGATTTTGGATGCACGCAACGTGTCGCGGCGATGCACCAGGTAAATCGTGGATGAAAAACGCGTGAGATAAGTCGCCTCCTCGCACGCTGAATCGCCGCCGCCAACCACGACGAGCGGTTGATCGCGGAATATCGGCAACGCGCCGTCGCACGTCGCGCAATACGTCACACCCTTGGTCTCCAGCAGCTTTTCGCTCTCGAGGTCCAGATGCCGATGGCTCGCGCCGCTGGCGATGATGATGGTCTGCGTTTCGACTTTTTCACCATCGACCGTCAGCGTGAACGGCCGTTTCGATAGATCGACTGCCTCGACCGTGCCGAACTTGACGCGCGCACCAAACCGCTCGGCCTGTTTCTGCATCCGGGTCATCAACTCGTAGCCATCCATGCCCTCAGGAAAACCAGGAAAGTTTTCGACGATGCTGGTCGTCGTGAGCAGGCCGCCCGGCATTGTGCCAGTGAGGACCAGCGGCGAGAGTTTCGCCCGAGCGGCGTAAAGCGCGGCGGTAAGCCCGGCGCAGCCGGTCCCGATGATGGCCACTTTTTCCATAAGGGTGGTGAACCTAGTGGCACCTCGTGCACTTGGCAAGTTTTGCATGGTAACAATTGTTTGTGAGTCTGCCGGTCGGGTAGCTATAAAGACTTCATGCGTGTCATCACTCTGACAACGGACTTCGGCGCCACCGACTGGTTCGTCGGAACCATGAAAGGCGTGATTCTGGGCATCAACACCCAGGTTCAAATCGTGGACGTCACGCATGAAATTTCCGCCGGCGACATTCGCGCCGGCGCCTTTGCTTTGGCCGCCAGTTACAAATTCTTCCCAAGAAGAACCATCCATGTCGTGGTTGTGGACCCGGGCGTCGGAAGCCAGCGCGGAGCTATCGCGGTGCAGACGGCAAACTATTTCTTCGTCGGACCGGACAATGGTGTTCTATCGTTTGCGTTGTCGTGCGAGAAAATCAAAGCCGTTCGCCAAATCACGAATGAACGCCTGATTCTTCAACCCATGAGCAACACGTTTCACGGCCGCGATCTCTTCGCGCCCGTGGCTGCCCACCTGAGCAAGGGCTGGCCGATCCAGAAAGCCGGCCCGGCGACAAAAGGCTTCGTGAAAATCGATTGGCCGGAACCTGGACGGAGTTCGAGGTCAATCACCGGCGAAATCGTTTACATCGACCGGTTCGGCAACGCGATTACGAACATCGACCGTGAAGCATTGTTCGCGCCGACTGAATCTCCTTGTGAAGTTTTAGTGAAGCACACCCGGCTCTGCCAACTCGGCTCATTTTATCAAGCGGCACCTGCGCGAAAACCGATTGCCATTTTCGGCTCCAGTGGTTTTCTGGAAATCGCCTTGAATGGCGGTTCTGCTGCAAAGAAACTCGATTTGAAAATCGGCGACGCGGTAACTCTGCAACGTAAATCGCTTCAGAATTCCTCGTCGTCATAATACACCGCCCGCGGCCGTCGCGCGAAGAGGCACACCGCCACTCCAAACGCGAAACCGCCCACGTGCGCCCACCAGGCAATACCACCGAAGCCCCTGGCGCCCGCGCCAAGGCTTAATGCGCCATTGAAAAACTGCAGCAGGAACCACCAGCCGAGAAACAACACCGCCGGCAGATCGAAATACGGACCGAAGATAAATGGGGGAATGACTGTTTCCACGCGAGCCTGTGGATAAAATCGGAAGTAAGCGCCCATCACGCCGGCGATGGCGCCACTCGCGCCGATGGTCGGCACTTGCGAACCGAGGTTCGTGTATATGTGCAACAGGGCTGCCGCCACGCCGCTGGCCAGGTAAAGCAGCAGATACTTCCATCGACCAAGCCGGTCTTCGACATTGTCACCAAAAATCCACAGCGTCCACATGTTGCCAATCAAATGCAGCCAGCCTCCGTGGAGAAACATCGAACTGAAGAAGGGCAAAACCTGTTCGCTCAAGCTGAATGACTCCGCGATCTCCGGAATCGAATAACGCACGGGAATGATCGCCAGTTCCACGAACGCCCGCTCCAGCATTCGCGGCCCGAGTTGGAGCTCCCAGAGAAAAACCAGCGTGTTGGCCGCGATCAGAGCCAAGGTAATCGCCGGGAATCGGCGTGATGGAATGTTATCGCGTATCGGCAGCACAGCCGGTTCTTAACTGTTATCCTCCTTGGATTGAAGCGGAATCGGCGCGTTAGCTGAGAGCGCATCCCACCGGAGCGCTGGCCTCCGGTCCGGCGGATTGGACCTAAATGGTTCGCGGTACTATGCCGAATCGAAAATCGGCTCTCCTTCCCGAGTCCTGGCGGACGGCAATGTTCGGCACGACAACGGCAGGCCGCGTGTATCAAAACCTTGGACAACTCGCCTCGCTCCGTGTTTTATCGGTGTCTGCAAATGAGTATGGACGACACGAATGCATTGATTGAACAGCGCAAGGCCAAGCTCGCTGCATTGCGGGCCAAGGGCATCGACCCGTTCAAAAACAAATTTGCACCCACGGAAAACTGCGCTGAGGCGCGCGCCAATTATGCCGAGGGCCGCGAAGTCGCGCTGGCCGGGCGCATCACCGCGCACCGTGACATGGGCAAGAGCCAGTTCATTGACATCAAAGACGGAAGTGGCGCGCAGGGCAGTGCACGGATCCAGGTTTACGCCCAAAAGCAAGCGCTCGGCGACGAACAGTTCGATATCTTCAAACACCTCGACCTCGGCGATTTCGTCGGCGTGCGCGGCGCGATGTTCACCACCAAAACCGGTGAAATTTCGGTCAAGCTCACCGCATTCGTGATTCTTGCCAAGACTCTGCGCCCGCCGCCAGCCAAATGGCACGGACTCGAAGACACCGAGATTCGCTACCGCCAGCGTTACCTCGACCTGATGAGCAACGATGAGGTGAAGAACGTCTTCCTCAAACGCAGTCAGATCATTGCCGAAATTCGAAACTTTTTGCACTCGCGCGGATTCGTGGAGGTCGAGACACCGATGATGCAGGCGGTTCCCGGCGGCGCAGCGGCTCAGCCGTTCGTCACCCAGCACAAGGCGCTGGGCTGCAATTTTTACCTCCGCATCGCGCTGGAGCTTTATCTGAAGCGAATGCTCGTCGGCGGCATCGACCGCGTGTTCGAGATTGGCCGCATCTTTCGTAATGAAGGTTTATCACGGAAACACAACCCCGAGTTTACCATGCTCGAAGCCTACCAGGCTTACGGTGATTACGAGTCGATGATGGAACTGGTACAGAGCATGATTTGTCAGGTCGCAGAGAAGGTTTTGGGGACGCTCGTGATCAAACATGAAGTCCAAATCACAGGTGGAAAAATCGCGGAAGAAGCACTCGAGGCCAACAAGACGCTTGCAGGTGCGGTCAAGGCAGTCGCAAAGCAACATGAAGAACTCCATCTCCGCGGCGTTGAAAAGGTCATCGACCTCACGCCGCCCTGGCGCCGCGTGAAATACAAGGACCTCGTGCGCGAGGTCGGAGGCCGGGATTGGTTCGATGTGACGCCGCAGGAACGGCGGCGCCGCGCCATTGAGGAGTTGAAACTGGCGGGCGACATCGCCGCCGGCTACGAAGATTTTGAAGTCACCGGCGCTGTCTTTGAAAAGCTGATCGAACCGACGTTGATTCAGCCGACCTTCGTCACGCATCTGCCGAAGGAACTCGTGCCGTTGGCCAAGCTTTCTCCCGACGACCCAACGACCGTCGAAGTATTCGAGTGCTGCATCAACGGCCAGGAAATCGCGCCGGCTTACACGGAGCAGAACGATCCCCTTGAACAACGCGAACGCCTCGAACACCAGGCCGGCGGCGAACAGCAAAAGCTCGACGAAGACTTTCTGGTTGCGCTCGAACACGGCATGCCACCCGCTGGCGGCATGGGCATGGGTATTGACCGGCTCTGCATGATGCTGCTCGGCCAGGAAAGCATCCGCGACGTGATACTGTTCCCGCAGTTGAAGCCGAAGTAATGCCTTACTTTCATGACGTTCAAGTGTTGTGTTCTTGTCACACTTTGCGGCCGCGCAAGCTATCGGCAAGTGTCTTGGACGGAAGCCATTTATGAAAGGGGAGATGCCTCTATCCTCGATGGGACTGAGATCTTGAAGACGGCCCATTTATTTACGGTCCACGGGACATTCCAGAAGTTTACATTCCCGGTTAAACGCGAATTCAAAGTTTACAGAGATTCTGATCAAAAGGTGATTTGGAACAGGGATGTAAATCGTCTCGCAGCGGCGCCACCTGTAAACTTTCGACTTTTAGCCGCCGTTGCTTGATTTCCTCGGCCAGGAAAGCATCCGCGGGGTGCTCCTGTTCCAGCAGTTGAAGCCCAAGGATAAAGTTTACGTTGCCGGCGGACGAACCGTTCATTGAATGCGATTTTGAAGGTTGCCCTGACCTCAACCAGGACCGTTGAGGTATTTCGCTTGGCCACGAAACCAAGTCGTGTGATTATGGGTCTATAGCATTGAGTTACGGCAACGCGCTGACTGTCGTGCGATTCAATACGACCTACTCATTAAATCTCTCCACTGGCTATTCGCTGGCCCAGCTTAGCTGGTCGGCCTCTCGCCGGTTTTGGAGCGGCACTTGAGCAGTCAAAGATAACGACTTAAGAGCTAACGTCTACCACACAAAACTATGAAAGTTCCGAATTTGCGTAAAATCTCGCTCGCTATAGCGGGCGTGTTCCTGCTGAGTCTTTCCTTTTCGCAAGCAGGCGAAGTCGTCATCAACAATTTCGACGATCCCACTGAAGCCACGCTGTGGACCTGGGAAAACTGGTCCGACCCCGCCGAAGTGGCGGATGATAGGATTCTGGACACCGGCGGCGGGACGACTCCGGGTTCCATGCGCGTAACGAACAACTTCCCGAATCGACCGGGCGGCTACAGCCAAGCGGTCATCACCATGAGCCTCGGCGCCGATGTGGATGCCGAGACGCTCTACACCAACATCAGCTTCGATGTGAAGCTGGATCCGAGTTCCTATCCCCGCGTCAACGGCACCTCCTACGGCGGGATCGAGATCATCTTCCGTAACGGGACGACTTGGGATTGGAACAGTCTGGGTTTCGTGGAGCTGACCTCCGCGCACACCAACTGGACTCACCTGAGTTTCCCGGTCAAGGCCCCAGGGGACAAGGTGCATCATCTCACCCTGAAGCTGGGTGAGAACAACCTCACCAACACGGTCATTTACAACGTTGACAACCTCCGATGGACGGAATCGGCAGCGGTTCTGCCGCCTCCAACCATGGCGATTGAGGAAACCAAGGCGGGGCTGAATCTCCTGGCTGCCAGCGGCGGCCAATACGACCGCCAGAACATCGCAACCGTGGCCAGCGATACCTTTGGCTGGATCGGTTCGAGTGTGCCCATGTCGTATTCCATGACCATCAAGGAATTCCCAAGCGCGGCGACCCATCCGGGGTTTTCGACACATCTTTATCTTGTGCCCGGCACTCCGGGAACCGAAGACGCACCGGATTGGAATGAACCAGCGTGTATTCTGGTCGACATACATGCCAACGCCGACGAATCCGGGACGGCCACTTTCCATTACAAGACCAATGCGCCGGGCAGCAACGGCGCGCCAACTCTGGATGGGATGTCTGGTCAGTATTTCAATGCGTCTCCGACCAATGGCCCGGTCGGCCAGTTGGGTTCCGTGACGGGTGCGAGCATCCTGGGGACCTGGACAGTGACTCTCAACCAAGATACGAACATCACGCTGACTGCCTCGGACGGCACATCCACGAATCTCGTTATGCCGCCCGCGGATGCGGCCCAGTTCGCTGGCGGAGGAACGATTTACTTCGGTGCCGTCCCGGGCCAGACGGCCAATGTCGGTCAGGTGGCCATCTTGAGCAGCGCCCAGATCAAGGCCGGCGCGACCACGCTTCTGGACGACGATTTCAGCGTGTCCCCGCTGGATCCGAATGTTTGGGTCAGCCGATCAGTAAGCCAGGCGGGCGTAACCGTGATCACCAAGGACCAGCCTTACTTCGTGTCCTGGACCACTCCTGCCTCCGGTTTCACGCTTCAAACAAACTCGGATTTGAACCTGACGAATTGGGGGGATCCGGCGTTGACAGATCAGTTGGTCGGCATCAGAAGGCGAGTGCTTATCCCTTCATCCGCTCTGCCTGGGACTGGGAAAGGGTTCTTCCGCCTGATCAAGCCATAAGTTGTGTTCAAAAAAGAAGCACGCTGATTTGACCAGCGTGCCTCGTGAGTGAAGCTTCAAACCTTTACTGCTTCGCCGCTTCGTAGTTCTTAGCTGCCTCGCCCCAATGGATGATGTTCCACACAGCTTTCAGATAGTCGGCGCGCTTGTTCTGGTATTTCAGATAGTAAGCGTGTTCCCACACGTCCACGCCGAGGACCGGTTTGCCTTCGCAACCGGCGACGGCCTTGCCCATCAGCGGATTGTCCTGGTTGGCGGTGGAAACGATCTCGAGTTTGCCTTTATTCACCACCAGCCAGACCCAACCGCTGCCGAAGCGGCCCAAACCAGCAGCTTCGAATTTTTCCTTAAAGGCATCAAAGTTGCCAAACGTCGCTTTGATGTCGTCCACAAGCTTGCCGCTCGGTGCGCCACCCGCTTTCGGGGCGAGCAGTTTCCAGAACATGGAATGATTCGCGTGGCCGCCGCCGTTGTTACGCACCGCGCCGCGGATGTTTTCCGGCACGGACGCGAGGTCTCTGATGAGGGCTTCGACGGATTTGGCTTCAAGCGCGGCGTTGCCGGCCATGGCCTTGTTCACGTTGTCCACGTATGCCTTGTGATGTCGGCCGTGATGAATTTCCATGGTCAGCGCGTCGATGTGCGGCTCAAGCGCTTCTTTCGGGTAAGGAAGTGGTGGTAGTTCGTATGCCATAATTGTCCTTTGCTAGTTCATGTTTCGGTTAACGGAACGGAGCTTAACAGACGTTCCCCTCGCGCACAAGGGGCGGATGCGTAGCGGACGCGAGGGCTGGCGCCGGTCCGGACTTTCGCTTAAGAAGACTACCGAGGATGCCCATCCGGCGCTACGACACCAGCCCGAGGAAATTCTTCAGCAATTGCAGGCCAATCTTCTGGCTTTTCTCCGGATGGAATTGCGTGGCGAACAAGTTGTCCTTCCAGATCGCCGAGGCAAATGTTTCGCCATAGATCGTGCGCGCGGCCACGAGGGATTCGTCCGCCGGCTTGGGAAAAAAGCTGTGCACGAAATAAACGTAACTGCCGCTGGGAATGCCGCGAAACAACGGGCATTTCGCCTGCACGATTTCGATTTGGTTCCAGCCGATTTGCGGAATCTTCAACTCCGGCTTTTCGGAAAAACGAATGACTTTGCCGCCGAAAACACCCAGTCCCGCGGCGCGGCTGTTGAACTCCTCGCTCCGTTCAAACAGCGCCTGATAGCCGACGCAAATGCCAAGAAACGGGCGCCCGGACCGAATGAAGTCCCGACAGGCCTCCAGCAACTCTTGCCTTCCCAACGCTTCCAGACAATCATCGAACGCGCCAACGCCCGGCAGCACGGCGGCGCGTGCATCCTTCATTTCACGCGGCCGCGTCACGAGCCTCACGTCTGCGTCGAGATAACGCAAGGCCTTGTGCACACTGCGCAGGTTGCCCGCCCCGTAGTCAATCAAAGCAATCATGCAAGTAGCATAGGTTAAATCGTTGAAGCGTTAAACCGTTAAATCGGAAGGACTCCGGACACGGAAACCGCACGTTTAACCTTTCAATGATTTGACTTCTTAACGATTCAACGCTGCAACGTCAATTCGCGTTCGGTTTTCAACCGCAACTGACCGCAGGCGGCCTCGATGTCGTGGCCTTTTTCTCGACGCAGTGTGGCGGTGACTTTCTGTTTCTCCAAAGCGCTGAGAAACGCCTCTTGCATTTCTTTGTCTGGGCGCTCCCAGGGCAGTCCCTCGACTTTGTTGTAGGGAATCAGATTCACCTTCCCATTCAGCCGAAGCGCCAGTTTCGCCAAAGGCTTGATCTGCTCGAGACCGTCGTTGACGCTCGCGATCAGGATGTACTCCAACGTGATCATCTTGCCTTTTTTTTGCTGGAAGTACTCGCAAGCTGAAATCAACTCGCTCAAAGGATACTTCCGGTTCACCGGCATGATCCTGATTCGCACTTTGTCGGTCGCACCGTGCAGCGAGACAGCCAATCGAAATTGCAGCGGTTCGTCAGCCAGCTTGCGGATTTGCGGCGCGAGACCGCTGGTGGAAATGGTGATTTTGCGCGCACCAATCCCGCCGCCCCAGGGTGCGTTCAGAATGGCGAGCGCTTTAAGCAGGTTGTCGTAATTGGCGAGCGGCTCGCCCATGCCCATGATGACCAAATTGTCGATTGAACGGGGAATTTCCGACCGGCTCACTTCCGCACTCCGCACTCCGCACTCCGCACTCCGCATTCCCGACTCCGCACTTTGCTTATGCCACCGCTCCACC
>QHNT01000325.1 GCA_003218515.1 Verrucomicrobiota bacterium
AATGCTTTCAATAATTGTGCGCATCCCCATTCTAAATAGCCAATGTATTTACTTTGTACATTCAAAAATGATTCGAAATGCACATCGACTCCTTAATTCAATGGCAGTGCACCCCTTCCCTCTCCCCCACTGGGGGAGAGGGTGGCCGGAGGCCGGAGGCCAGGTGAGGGGGTGGTTCATGGCCCCCATGCGCGTCCAAAATGGGGAGGTCCGGCACGTTCAGTTAACAAAAATCCATGTTCATCGGCGCTGATCTGTGGTTAAAAATAGCTCTGTGCGAACAATCCTCACTCTCTCGCTCGCGTTCTTTTCGTTGGCGCTATTTGTTCAAGCCGGAGGGCAGGCAGCCGAATTAATGTCGGGTGTGGCCGTGGCGGACATCACCCCGCCGGTGGGCTATCGCATGTGCGGCTACTTCTACGAGCGGCTCAGCACCGGCGTGCACGACCCGCTGTACGCCAAAGCGATTTACCTTCAGCAAGCCCAGGAACAGGCAGCGCTGGTTTTCTGCGATCTGATCGGCGTGCCGCAATCCGTCACGGAAAGGACGCGAGTAATCGCCGGCGGGAAAACCGGCATCCCGGCCACGAACATCCTGATTGCAGCCACGCACAGCCACACCGGCCCGCTCTACTTCGACGCGCTACGCACGTTTCTGCACGAACGCGCAGTCGCTCAAAATGGAAGGGACCAGCAGGAAACTGTGGACTATCCGTCGGTCTTGTCAGAGAAACTGGCTGGCGTTATTGCCGCAGCCAAAAACGCCGCCCGACCGGTCGAACTGGAAGCGGGCGTCGCAAAACAAACCGGTCTTTCGTTCAATCGCCGTTACCATATGAAAGACGGCACGGTCGTCTTTAACCCCGGCAAAATGAATCCCAACATCGTTCGTCCAGCCGGCCCGATTGATCCAGAGGTTGGGATAGTCCTGTTCCGTGACGCGAAAAGCCCCCAGCCGCGCTCCTCATTGACCGTGTTTGCCCTGCACCTCGACACCATGGGCGGGACGGAGTACGGGGCGGATTATCCGTTCTATCTGGAACGCTCATTGCGCGAGAAGTTTGGCGGCAATTTTATTTCCGTTTTTGGGGCCGGCACGTGCGGCGACATCAACCACATCGACGTCTCAACGAACCGGCTGCAAAAGGGCGGCGAGGAAACGTTGCGCATCGGCAACGCGCTGGCCGAAACAGTCCTCCAGGCCCGGCGCGGGTTGGAACCTGCCGGCAAACCGTCGCTCGGCGTGCGCTACGCAAAGGTCTTCGCTCCGTTGCAGGAATTCAGCGAGGAACAAATCGCCCAGGCGCGGGAACGGATGCCTTTGGTCGGGACTAAAGGCCTGAGTTTTCTCGACCAGGTGCAGGCTTACAAGGTCCTGGACGCGCTGGAGATGCGCACGCGGTCTGGACCCATGCTCCCGATGGAGGTGGAGGTGTTCCGGCTCGACAACGACACGGCCATCGTCGGTCTGCCCGGCGAGGTATTTGTGGAACTCGGTCTGGCCATCAAGCAGGCATCGCCGTTTCGGAACACGCTGGTGATCGAGCTGTGCAACAACGACATCAGCTATGTTCCGACGAAGAAGGCTTTCTCTGAAGGGAGCTATGAAGTAGTCAATTCGCGCGTGCAAAGCGGCGGCGGCGAAAGGCTGGTCGGGGCGGCGGTCAAATTGCTCAATGAACTGAAGCATTAGCACGACAACACGAGATTTCGTTACATCCCAAAGCTCCCGCCTCTCGCAAGGCCAGCAGGGTAGGGCGCGTCACTCCGTGCGGGCCGCAGACTCGAATCTGTTCACCGAGCGGCGCGCACGGAGTGACGCGCCCTACCAGACATACTTTGTCACAGTACTAATATCTGATTTCAAACACGACTTGTGTCACCGGGCCTGAACGGCGAATTTAACGATTGCCCGCGCGGTCAATTGATTTATTCTCCTGCCGCTGGCCGCTCCAATGAACGACGAAACCGTAACCATCGAATATCAGTTCAGGTTGAGCAGCGGGGTTGAGAGAACGTTCACGGTGCGCCTCAAGAAACCGACCTTCGAGATCATTTCGGTTCGCCAGTCCGTTCTCCCGGAATGGACGAAGCTGACGCACCATCAATGTTCCAATTGTCCGCTCGATCCCCAGCAGCATGCCCGCTGCCCGATCGCGGCCAACCTGGTGGACGTGATCGAGGCTTTCAGGGATTGCCTGTCAACTGAGGAGGCGGACATCACCATTCGCAGCGAATCGCGCGAATACCACAAGCGCTCCCCGGTTCAATACGGCGTCGGGTCTCTCATGGGCCTGTACATGGTTGTCAGCGGCTGCCCCATCATGGATAAATTGCGGCCCATGGTTTACACGCATCTGCCGTTTGCGACGGTTGAGGATACCATGTTTCGCGCCGTTTCGATGTACTTGTTGGCGCAATACTTTTTAAGCCAGCATGGAAAAACGCCTGACTGGGAATTGGAAAAGCTGGTTCGGATTTACGAAGACATCAGTATGGTCAACCAGAGCTTTGCCAGACGCTTGCTGAGCATCAATCCCAAGGACGCCAGCCTCAACGCGCTGGTTGGCCTCGACTGTTTCGCCACCGCCACGGCCTTTTCAATCGTGCAAGACAGCCTGCACGAAATCGAACCGCTCTTCCGCGCCTACCTGGAGGAGGACCATCCGCCTTAAGTTTTGAAACCATGAGCACCATTCACGACATTCAAGCCCGCGAAATTCTCGACTCGCGCGGCAATCCCACCGTTGAAGTCGATGTCATTTTAAACGACGGCGCGGCCGGGCGCGCGGCCGTCCCGTCCGGCGCCAGCACCGGCGAGCACGAGGCGCTCGAATTGCGCGACGGCGACAGGAAACGCTACCTTGGCAAAGGCGTTTCCAAGGCGGTCAGGAACGTGATTGAAAAAATTCTGCCCGCGCTGCGGGGCGTGGAGGCGCTGGACCAACTCGCGGTGGATCGCCTCATGCTCGACCTCGACGGGACGGAAACGAAATCCAGGCTCGGCGCCAACGCGATTCTGGCGGTCTCGCTGGCGAATGCCAAAGCCGCCGCGGCGGCAGTCGGCCAGCCGTTGTTCAAATATCTTGGCGGCCCGAACGCCAAGGTGTTGCCCGTGCCGATGGCCAATGTCATCAACGGCGGCGCGCACTCGGATGCTCCGATTGATTTTCAGGAGTTCATGGTCGTGCCCAAAGGCTTCCGCACCTTCTCCGACGCGCTAAGGGCCATCACGGAAATTTTTCACGCGCTCAAAGCGGTGTTGAAGAAGAAAGGCTTGTCCACCGCGGTCGGCGACGAAGGCGGGTTCGCGCCAAAACTCGACAGCGCGGAGGGAGCCATTGAAGTCATTCTCCAGGCGATCAAAGACGCCGGCTACAAGGCGGGCAAACAAATCTTCCTCGCGCTGGACGCGGCCAGCTCGGAATTCTACACCCGCAGCGGCAATTACGTTTTCAAGAAGAGCACCGGCCGCAAGCTCACCGGCGCAGAGCTGGTGGACCTCTACGGCAAACTCTGCGGTCAATATCCCATCTTCAGCATTGAAGACGGCTGCGCGGAGAGCGACTGGACCAACTGGAAGAAGCTCACGGACAAGCTCGGCGACCGAGTCCAGCTCGTCGGCGACGACCTGTTCGTCACCAACGTGAAGTTCCTGCGCAAAGGCATCGAGCAAGGCGTGGCCAATTCGATTCTTGCCGGCCAGATCAAGACCGGTTCGCTCAGCCGCACCGACCGCGTGGCAAAGTACAACCAACTCCTCCGCATCGAGCAGTTGCTCGGCAGGAACGCGGTTTACGGCGGCAAGTCTTAAGGCAGCTCTGGCGTTTGCGCCAGATCGTCCTCTGCCAGTCGGCACCTGCCCGCGTTCAGATTCTCCCTGGCAGGAGCGACGACGCATTCGTCTGCGCGCGCATCCGCCGTCAACCGTTTGGCGGTTTCAGCGCAACAAGATCAACCTCCGGCTACGCCGTCGCGCGACGACAACACCGGGCTGTAGTGCCCTCGACGCTCGCGTCGCCACCAGGCGCCGGTCGCGCGTCCCGCGGTGAAATCGGTGAATCGATAGTCGTAAAGCACGGCCCGAACGAAGCGCGGCGGTTTGTCCGCGAAGGGATTCTTCCTCATCAATGCCAGCACGTCGGAGGAACCTCGCAATAGGCGAAGCAGGAAATGCCTGAACCAGGGTACGCCGTGGTAATAGCTCAGCGCCGCAAACCACATTTGCCAGTCGAGCCGCGGCTGGTGCGGCGCGACGAACCGCGGGCGCCGCCTCACTTCGTCGGGTTTCCACTTGAACTCGTACGCCTCCCAGGCGACGCCGTCGTGGCTTCCTTCGACGATGATTTCCGGCCGCTCGGTCGTCATGACGGAAAACAGGCCGTAGCCGTTGACCAGATGAAACGGTTCGAGCCATTCGATGAGCCGTTCGATCGGCTTCGGCCATTGAGTCATGAAGCGAACCAGGCGACAAATAACGTCCACGGACAAAAGCACAACCACGAGCGCGACGGGGACAGTTACCCAGAGCGGCCAGCCGCTTGAAACAGACCCACTGAGTGCGAATTGTGCGTTTGGCGAAAACCTTTTGCACAGCGTCAGCCAAAAGGCATCGTCGAAAAGCAAAACCGAAAGCGCGATCGCGAGCAAGTTGAAGAAACAATAATTGCCCGTGGCCATGATGAGCAGCATCAGAAGCACGAAGGCGGCTCCAGCAACGGAACTGAACGGCGGCGGCGTGAACACAAACAGGGGCGCCACCAGCTCGATGGCGAACATGACGAGGACCGACAGTTTGTGAAACCAGCCCGGCAGTTGGTGCATATACCAGGCCGTCCAGGAGGGCAGCGGCTGAGTTTCGTAGTGATAACGCAACGCGGTGAGATTGCGCCACGTCCGGTCTCGGCTGCGCCATTTGGCAAAGCCAGACGAAAACATCAGCCGAAATGTCAGCCCCCAGAGGAGCCACAAAATAATTCGCGACGGCGCCGCGGTTGGTGGAAATTTGGGCAACAGTTCAATCGGCGCGAAGAAGACGGCCAGGAAACCGGTCTCCAAAAGGAGGATGTCCCATTGGTAACTCAAAAAAACCCGGCAGACGTTGAACAACGAAAGGTAGAATATCCAGAGGAGAATCAACAGGGGAATCGGTGCGATACCGACGACGAGAAGCAGCGACAGCGCGGCGCCGCCCCAACAGAGGAATTGGAGGAAGCCGTCGCTTGCGTTCCACCAGCACAGAGTCGGGATTTGCAGAAACCGCGCCGACCCCCAGCTTTGGTTCGCGAGCAGGAAGTCGCGCGCGGGCAGGATGCCCTTGCTACCCACCAGTCCTTTGATTTGCACTCCCAGCGAAACAAATGCGGTGAGATAAATCAGGCCGATCAGACGCAGAAAAAGCCAACCGGAGAGGAGATAAGTTTCCGACCCCGCGTTTGGATTGGAGAGTTCCCAGTGTTGCATGGCGAACCACGGCTGTTGAATTCCGATGAATTCCGCCTTCGTTAATTTTGTCGCAAAGAGATTTCCGGACAATACAGTCCTTTGCGCTCGCGCTGCCACCATTCCCCGGTCGCGCGGCGTGCGGCCGCGTCGGTGAAACGATACTCGTAAAGCACCGCACGGACAGAGCGCGGCGGTGGGCTGGGAAACGGATTCTTTTGCAGCAATGCCAACACCTCAGGCGAACCTTGCAGCAGGCGCACGAGAAAATTCATGAACCATGGCTCGCGGCGATAGTCGCTCAGCGCGGCGAACCACATCTGCCAATCAAGTCGCGGCTGGTGGGGCGCGACGAAGGCGGGGCGCCGCTTCAACTCGCCCGGCTTCCATTTGAATTCGTAGGGCAGCCAGGTGACGCCGTCGTTGCTGCCTTCGACGACAATTTCCGGCCGTGTCGTCGTCATCACGGCGAACAGTCCGTAGGAGTTGACCGTGCGGAGCGGGGACGCCAATCGCAATAGTTGCAGCGCAGGGCGGGGCAGATTCTCCACGCGGAACAATCGGGCCACGGTTTCAAGGCCGCTCAGCGCCAGAACGATGGCGGCCAGCACCGCCACCCCGATGGTGCGAAGCCCCTTCCACGAACCCACCCCTGACCCATCCCAGAGGGGGAACTCAACCGGTGCGTCCGCAGGCCGGCGCCTTTCCTCCGGCGGGACTGGAGGCAGGTTCAGAGTCTGTGAGCGGCTCTGGACGGGACGCGGGACTTCCTCCGGTCGGCTGGCCTCCTGCGGCTGCGATCCGGACGCGACGGGAGGAGTCAGCCGCCTGTTCACGAACGCGGCTGCGGAGGAGGGCAGGAGTCGAAGTAAGAACGCGTCGTCCAGCAGCAGCAGGCAAAGCGCCACGGTGAGCAGGTTGAAGAAGCAGTAGTTGCCGGTCAGGGAAATCAGCAGCATAAACAGGACGAACGCGCCGCAGGCGATTTGGCGCGCGCGCCGCCCGCAGAAAATCAGGAAGGGCGCCGCCAGTTCGGTGATAAACATGAGAGCGCAACAAGTCGTCTGAAACCATAAGGGCAGTTGATGCGCATACCAGCCAATCCACGTCGGCAACGGTTGCGTTTCGTAGTGAACGGCAAGCGCGGTCAGGTTCCACCACGCCGGGTCACGGCTTAGCAGTTTCACTGCGCCGGACATGAACATCAGCCGAAAGAGAAGCCAGCGGCAGAGCCAGAGCACAGTAACCGAAGGCATTGTTTCACGCGACAATTTCGGCAGCCACTGCCGCGGAGCGAGAAAGATCGCAAGAAAGCCCGACTCCAAGAGCAGAATGTCCCACTGGAAACTGAGAAAATCACGGCAGACCGTTGAAAGCGACAGGTAAATGGCCCAGAGAGAAAGCAAGTCGAGGACAGGCGCAACGCCCGCGATAAGCAGCAACGAAAGGGCGACGCCGGCCGCGCATTGCAGGTGGAGAAATCCGTCGCTGCCATTGAACCAGGAGAAGGTCGGCACCCGCCAGCAGCGTTCGGGACCGAGCTGTTCACTGACGGCGTTGAGATAATCGGCGACGGGCAACATGCCGTTGTGTCCGATCAGTCCGTCGATCTGCCTCCAGAGGGAGATGAAGGCGATGAGGTAGATGCCGCCGAGCATGCGGATGAAAACCCAGCGGGAAAGATGCAGGGCCGAGCGCTCACTTTGGATCGTGGAAGCGAGTTGCCTGAACCCGTTGACGACCGGCTGCATCCGGGGCGGAACTGGTGTGGTGTAACTAACGCTGCGTTACTATGGTTTCGGCGAATTCACTGACCTGGTGGGCTGCGCTTTCTTTTTGAAAATGATGATGTGCTGCCAGGGCAGCGTTTCGATGGTTTCCATCCATTCGAGCGGCTGCACGGACATTTCCTTGCGCACCTGGGCTGCGGACATCTTGTGGACTTCTTTAATGGGCACTTTCGGGTCCTCGGCGCGGAACTCGATGAAGACGACGCGCCCGTCCGGCTTCAGCGCCTGGCAGATCGCCTGAAGCATCTCGCAGGGATGATCGAATTCGTGATAGACGTCCACCATCAGGACCAGGTCCAGCGAGTTGCTCTTCAGCTTCGGATCGGTGATGGTGCCAAGCACACCTTTGACGTTCGTGATTTTCCGCTCCGCCATTTTTTGGGCGAGCAGGTCGAGCATTTCCTGCTGGATATCGACGGCGTACACGAGGCCGCTTTCGCCGACTGCTTTCGCCATGCGCCAACTGTAGTAGCCGGTGCCCGCGCCGATATCCGCCACGGCGTCTCCCGGTTTGAGCTTCAGGGCTTTGAGCAGAAGTTCCGGTTTCTCCTCGTCTTCGCGTTCCGGGCGTTCCAGCCAGTCCGCCGCCTGATGGCCCATGACGTGGGCGATTTCGCGGCCGAGGTAAAATTTGCCGATGCCGTTGGGGTCGTGTTGCTGACGGTATTCGTAACGCGTGTCGGCATTAGCCTTCAGCTTTTCTTCCGCGGCGGGAATGGCGGCCGGCAGACTGCCGAACAGGCAGGGCAAAAGAACCTGGAAAGCAAGGCACGTGTGAATTCTCATGCGCCGAGGCTAGGCTGAATTGGTTTTGAGTTCAACCCGCTTCACCCAGACTGCGGTCGAGGGCCTCTTCCCTTTTTGCGCGGGCGTTGGGCCATGAACGGTGGGGCGAGACTCCGTCGAGCCCTGACCTCCAATGGACAGGAATTAGGGCTCGCGAGGACGCTCGCCCCACCTGGTTGGTGGAGCGTTTCCCGCGCAAACTCACGGCAGGCGCAGACGATAAAACCGTTGTTGGTCGGCTACCGAGTCGAAGACGGTCACGTTTGTCGCATACGGTTGGGCGACGAGGTTGGTGAACGTTAACCAATTGGTTAAAGCAGAGAGCGAGTCGCGAAATTCGACGCCATAAGACTGGCCAGCCTGAGCCGCAAACGTCAGATTCAACTGTCCGTTCGTGACGGTGATTAGATCAATTTGCGGCGGCGGCACGTATTCAATCAAGAGCTGGGGCGCGTTTCCTGCGTCTTCGCGTGAAGCGAAGCGACGCGCGGTGAAGTTGGCTTCTTCCGATCGGCAAATGAGCATCCAGCCGAAGTTCGTCGCCGGGTCATCCACCCAGGACTGCACATCCGCCACCAGTGCCGGGGTCGAGAGGAACGTGTAGGGTGAATCACCGAAGCCATAGACGAATGTCTCGGCGCTGATCTCCGGCGCGAAATCGTTGGTGGCAGCGCCGCCCGGAACCGCCCAAGTGTTCGTCGTGAAGGCGAAGCGAAAATTCCACGTGGCTTCGCCGACTGTCGCTGGCGCACCTTGACCCGGATGAACCGTATCGGGCGATTCCTTGTCGCCCTCTCCCCAAGGTTTCAGAATCCGATGCAGGCCGAAAGACGATGACGTGTAACCGTCCTTGGGCTGGCCGCTGACCACGACAACAAAATCGACCTTCGTGATATGTGAGCCTGAAGGAATCTGGCCGGTCGGGTCGAAACGAAAGAGGCCCCGATTGCGGGTGAAGTTCTGCGTCGTGCCGGCGTTGACAATCAGGGCGCCGCCAAGGTTGTAGTCAGGCGCCGTCTCAATGAGCGTGGTGTCGGCGACCGAAGTGAGTACAGCGGAATCGGCCTGCAGTGTCGGAAGTTGCAAACCGAGAGCCACACTACCGGTAAGGCCGAGGATGAATCGGAGAATTCGGGTTGACACGCCAGGAATTTAGCCGGCGCCCGGTCCGGGAGGCAACGCTTAGACGATATCCGGCTCGCCAATGATGGGAGTGTTATCAACGGCCGAAGTCCCGCCCGTCTGGAGGTGTTCGCCTATAACCGCGTAACCCGGAATGATGCGGTTCAACTGGTTTTGCGTCGCGCCCAGATGGTCGCGGATCAATTTGCCCAGCACGGAGCGATAATCGTGGGCCCGCTTCAGATAGCGGCTGCTCGCGCCGAACATAGAGCCGGCCTGGCCCGTCACCCAATGGACCAAGTCATTGGGATGGCAGCCGAAAACCCCGGTGCTGCTGCCGCCTTTGTTGTAACCTTTGACGGCACCACCAGCGACGAACATGACGCCCGCTTCGGCGTGGTCGGTGCCGCGGTCGGAGTTTTCCACCGTGGTCCGGCCGAATTCGGACAGCGTGACGATCACGAGATTGTTCCAGGTCGCCTTATCGGCATAGTTGAGGAAATACTTTCGCAACGCGTACATCGCCCAGGCAATGCGCCGTTGCAGATTGGGATGACCGCCGGTGAGAGTGCCTTGCGCGACGTGTGTGTCGAAGCCGCCCATTTCAGTGCCCGCGACGATGGCGTCGGTCTTGTTAAGGATCAGCGCCGCTGCCTTGAGGCTGTTGAAGAAGTTGTAGGCGCCGGTATCCACGACGTACTTTTGGGCGTCGGTAGCGCCTCCGGTAACTCGCCGCCAGCCGCCATTTTTATCGTTGGTGGTGGGGAACAGGTAGTAACCACCGGTGGCGGCATTGGCCCAGGTCGTGTCGTTGTCGGTGCCCGGGTCGTCGCGGAACGTGTTGCCGGCCTCGGAGAAATTGAGCGAGGCAAAAATAGAGAGCGTGTCGCTGAGGTTCTTGTATTGGAGGTTCAACAACTCGCGGTTTTTCTTGTCGGCAAACGGGAATCCGTTCGCGTTGGTGACGGCATTGTCCGCTTTCGTGTTGCCGACGGTTGTGTTCGGGATGCCGAGCAGATTGTAGCGGGTCGGATCGCCGAGGTTCGTCATCGCCGCGGCCGAACCGCGCAGGATCAGCGGCAGGCTGGATTGGAACGAAACGCCGGTGAGGGGATTGGTGTTGGCCAATCCGGACTCCACCATGGCTCGATACAGGATGCCGTCCTTCACCAGGTTGTTGTTGGGGTTGCCGGTTTCCCAATAGTTCTGCGAGTCAAAGTGGGAACGCGATTGCTTCGGGTAGCCGACCCGATGGACGAGCGCGAGGTCGCCTGCGTTATACACCGGCGCGAGGAATTTCAGCGAGGGATGGAGCGCGGCGAACCCGTTGCCGAGGCGGATCGCGTTCGCGTAGCCGAAGGTCGGGTCCGCGGGGGCCGAGCTGATCGGGAAATCACAGGAGCCGATCGCCGAGTAGTCGGTCAGCGGATCGGGTGCAATCTTCAAGGTGGGCCGGGAGGTTGCATAAGCGCTGTCCTGGATCGGGATGACCGAGTTGAGGGAATCGTTCGCGCCGCGCAAGAAAATGAAGAGGAGCTTCTTTCCGTTCAAACCGATGGTGCCCTCGGCGAGCGCACGCTTCACGACGAGAGGAATGTCAACCAGCGTGGACAAGGCGACGCCCAGGCCGATTTTGAAGCTGCGGTCCAGGAAGCCGCGCCGCGTGATGATGTTGAAGTGTTGCATAGGATTGCGTGTTGGTCGAATTGTCGGTTGAAAGTTCTATTGTTCCTGGAAACGCGGCGACGTCATCAGCATGGAAACCATGCCGCGAACGCGGGTGTCGTAGGTCGTGGACGTGTTGGCGAGGCCGGTGAACGGTGAAGAGGTGGAGCCGTTATCGAGTGTGTTAAGGAAGTTGATCGCCGCTGTCCGATAAAAGTCCAGATTGGCCTTGCCTTCGCCGGGGAAGAGGATGTCGAGGAAATAATCGGCCACTGCGCCGGCGTTGTTCCAACTGGAGCTCGGCAACTTCAACTTGAGCAAGGTGACAGGATTGACGATGCTGTTGCCAGCGTCGGTCGGCCTGCCGGTGCCGGGCGCATAGAGCAGCGACTGGATGTAACGAAGTCGCTCGGCCAGTGTGCCAGCGCTGATCCACGGCGGGCCGGCTTCGGGATATCCGTTTGGCTCGGCACGATCGAACAACAACATCGTTCCCATCCGGTTCAGCGGAACTCCGATGCTCCCGCTGGCGGAATCCAAGTCCGCCGTGAAAGTACCGTTGGCATTCGCCGCCCGGAGGGCGCGAACGGCGCTAATGACGTATTCGAGCGGAGTCTTGACTTTTTGCATCGACCCGCTGTGGCTTCGGAACAAATCCGAGTTGAAGATGACCCGAAGCACATCGCGAATCTGGCCCTTGGGCCTGCCGTTTTCCCAGGCCAACATGCACTGATGCACCAGGTCTGCCTCCGGCGAGAGACTGCCGGTTGCGTAATTGTAAAAACTGTAGCCTTCATTGTTCGGGTCGTTGCTCGGATTCGGAAAGTCATCGTGGACAAACAGGCGGCAGAGCTTGATGCTGATGTATTCCTGGGTGAACGGCTGGTCCGCCAAGTGGCGGATCACATCGTAACCGTCTGCGATCCCGTTAGTGCCGGAGCGTGAAGGCAGCGTGAGCTGATAGTTCCTTCCCGCGTACGGAGCACCAAATCGGGCCGGGACGGTCTTGACCGGGAAGATCGTCTTGGGACTGGTGTTGTGATTGGCTTGCTTGTACTGGAACGACCAGACGCCAACCAGGTTCGATACAGCCACGCCGGGGTTCAAGGCCCTGAGGTCTGTCGCCAGCGGATTGAACTCGTTTGTCGGGTTCATGATGTTGACCGACCAACCGGTCCAGGCGCGCGACATCACCGTGATGTCATTCTGGTCGTAACCGTTGTCCACGCCGAAGGTGAACAGTTCCAGTAATTCACGGGCGTAGTTCTCGTTGGCAATGTTGCCTCCGTTGCCTTTGCTGTTGACGGTGTCGAGATAGATGATCATCGCGGGACTTTCGGCACTGATGCGCAAGAGATCGTAGAACGTGCATTGCGGGTACAGGAGCGCGTCGCGCCAGCGCTGGTTCTCTTTGAATTCAAGCTGGGTCGCCAACAGTCCGTTGATCGTGCCGTCGTAATATTGGTCAAAGTAATCGCTCGATTTGGAGTATTGGGTCACGAAGTGGTTTTCCAGGAACTGATCGAGCACTTCAAGCAGTTGGCGGCGGGATTGAACGCCACGCTGAACGTGCCAGCCCCGCAGGTCATCAATGCTCCCCGAGCCGCTGATCAGCTTCGTGTACGACGACACCGGGTAAGGCGTGCTCGTCATCCAGCTTCCGGAGAACCGAACAGTCAGGCTGCTCAGTCGGTTGTTTGGGCTAGGGAGGAACCAATAACTCAAA
>QHNT01000481.1 GCA_003218515.1 Verrucomicrobiota bacterium
CGAGATTGCGAGGCCGCATTCGCGCAGCGAGCGGTTGATGGTGAAACGATTCTTCCTCCGTGGGAGTCGATTCGGCCGCTCCAGGCGCAGACCGGGAAGCGAACAAGTCATCGCGCGGCATGGCGGGCATGGCGTTAACTTAGCAGTTCGGCGGCGAGTTGCCTAGCAGCGCTTTCACTCCAACCTCCGCGGGGCGAGGCCCTGACGAGCCCTGAGATGCAGGAGGAACGCGGCCCTCCCCACTCGTCGAGATCGCCCCGATTTAGGAAACCAATTTTAGAACAAAAGAGTCGCCGGACGGGCGAAGTCCACATCATTGATCCGAAAAAAAACCCCGCCGTAATGCCGTGTATAACAGTTCCTTTGAACTTAATAGAAACAGGTGGGACCCGCTCGATGGCTTTCGACTTCCAGTTAAGGCCTGTCGGCCACCAACCGAGCCAAGGTCCCGTCATTGGTTTACTTACGGTTCAAGGACTTGGTTTCTAAACACGAACATGGCAGGGTTAAATCGCTCTTTCAAATTCGCATTCCAAAGATCACGCGCCCATCCGCCCTCGCTACCCCAAACGCTCAACGGGTGAACTATCGGCGAGGGATAAACTTTTCTCAAGCGAAAATTCACTTCCTGAACGGCCCATCATGGCTGCTCTAACTAAAGCCCGACGCAAGTGCCGACGACGAATCTCACGCCGGGTGGCGCTTCTGATTGTTATCGTCGCTCCAACCCACGGCTGAGGCCGTGAGCTGCTCGCTGTTGCTGCGCCGCAGCTATTTGGCGCCGATGAGCTTTCGCCAGGCGGCGTCCTGGCAATCGGCAGAGTTTCAGTAGTTTTCAGGCAGTTTGTTTGGCTTGGCGGCTGGCCTCTGGCTTGCTATCTCTGGTTTGCAAGTTATGGAACTGGAAATCCTTCAGGTGATGAAGCAGGCCGCCGGGACCCGGTTTTCCTACAAGGAAATCGGCAAGCTCGTCGATCGGGAGGCCTATCGTGAAAATGCGCACTGGGCCAGGCCGATCCTCGAAAAGCTCGCCTTCGAGCGGCACATCTGGAAGGACAACGCACTCTACCTTTACCCGACAGAAGACCAAAAGTCGGAGCACCGTCGGAAGGAGGGAAAAGTCAAATCTTCCGGCGTCCAAAGTCACAGCCTGCCGGAGGAAGAGTGAGGTCGCCGAATGGAGTCGCAACCTTCAGGTCGCATGGTTTGATTGGCGGACGGCCGAAACCGCAACCTGAACGTTGCGGCTCCAACGCAGCGTGTTTGGGATGCACCCGAGTCCGGCGGCCTGCCTGAACCGGCACCCTTGTTTACTTCTCTCGGTCCGTTCCGCCAAAGTTCGGAGCGAGTTCTTTGAGGATTTCCTGCCGAGTCCGATCCAGGTCGACTCCGAGTTGTTTCAAGACTCGCCCGGCGATGCCGTCGCCTTCGCGCAGGAGACCGAGGAGAATGTGTTCGGTCCCGACGTAGGTATGGTCAAGTTCCTTCCGCTCTTTAGCGGCCAACGCTAACACCTTCTTGACGCGGGGCGTGTAAGGTATCTTGCCGAAGATTCTCTGACTCGCGCCAACACCTGCCCACTTTTTCACTTCATCACGAACTCGTTCAAAGCTCGTTCCAGTCTTCCGCAATACGTTTACCGCAACGCCTGCGTCCAGACCCAACAAACCGAGCAACACGTGTTCTGTGCCGACAAAGTTGTGACCAAGTTGACCTGCTTCCTTGCGCGCCAAGGCCAATGCCTGCTGTGCCCGCGGCGTGAAAGTGGCGATGGTCTCTGATCGCCTCGCGCGGGGCTGCTTTGAACGGTTGAGAATTCGGCTCAAAAAACGTATTGAGCTGCCCAGCTTGCCTTTCTCGCGCGCTGCCGCCGCCGCCGCTCGCTCGATTTCGTCGTACGCAACCGAACGGAACTCGGCCGCGCTGAGATACGCCGCCTCCACCAGCGCCATGGTCTTCAAATTGTCGCGGCCACTAATGGCCGGTTCGCTCCCGGTTTCCAGCGCAATGAGCAGTTGTGCCATTGTGCCGATGAAGGCGTCGGGAAACCAGCTCTCGGTCCAACGCGGTTGATGAAATTCTTTGTCTCCAATGGCGGCGTAGCGAATGGTGGAAGGCGTCGTGTACGGGCTTTTGCACCAGCCGACGTCGCCAATCGCCAGGCCTTTCGTGCCTTCGATCCGCCATTCGATGCGGATGTCTGCCGGGCAACCTTCCTTTGCCGGCCCGGTCCAGGTGTCGTCGATGCCGACGCAGCGCAGGCCGTTCTCGTATTCCAGAATGTCCTTGTGCCAGTCCATCCAATGCGGAATGCCGCGCATATCAATGGTAGCGAAGACCGGCTCGCCGAGCGCGCCGTTTCCGAGGAGTGTTTTGGCGGCGCGAACCGAGTGGTCGTACCGCATGTTTTGATTTACCGCGAGCGTAATGCCGGCGCCTTCGCACGCGCGCACGGCCTCGACCGCTTCGGCGTAGTTCATCCCAAGCGGTTTTTGCGCGAGAATGCCTTTGACCGTCTTGCGCTCGCAGGCCGCTTTGATCAACGCGAGTTGGTGCATCGGAGGCACCGCAATGTCGAGCACTTCAATCGACTGATCATCGAGCAGTTCACCGGGCGTGTCGTAAACTTTCGGGATTCCATGTCGCTGGGCGACTTTTACCGCGTTCGCCCGCGTGCGGGACGCGAGGGCGACTGGATTGAGTCCGGCCTTGCGATACGCGACGAGATGGCAGTCGTTGACGATGAACCCGCTTCCGAGAATGCCGATACGAAAGTCTTTTCGCCGGGGTAAAGGCGAATGAATGTTCAAGTCCATGACCTAAGGGCGCCGTTTCGTCCGCGCAAGGATAAATCAGACCCGGTCAAAAACAAGTTACGGTTCGTGCGATTTCGGTCCAAGGCGTGAAAATCACGCATGAACGCGTCAAATTCACGCATTCCATCGAAAGGAGGCGCGGGAGACCAAAAACGGGTGTGCGGTCAAACGCTCAGTTTCCACGCGCGTTCCCTCGAGTAAAATGCGTGACAACCAGGCAGTTGAACGGACTCGAGCGTGTGGTTTGCGCCGGAACGCGGCGCAAACGAATCGAATCAGAATTTCAGGCATTGCGACTGCTAGATCGTCTCGCGCCCAAACGACTATGAGGAGAGCGCTGTTCATGGCGACGATGTTCGTGGCGATCGGCGCCGGCTTGCCGATCACGGCGTCGGCTGCGTCGACGAATGCCTTCATCAACTTTGAAACGGCTCCCGTGCACCCGGTCGCTTTGAGCCCCGACGGCAGCCGGTTGGCCGTGTGTAACCTGCCGGACGCGCGACTGGAGTGGTTCGATGTCAGTTCCGGCACACCCGTCTCAATCGGAGCCGTACCGGTCGGCCTTGACCCCGTTTCGGTTCGTTTCCATACGGCGAACGAAGTCTGGGTGGTGAACCAGATTTCCG
>QHNT01000326.1 GCA_003218515.1 Verrucomicrobiota bacterium
CCAGGGGCGGCTGCTGGCGCTTTATTCCTCACCGGTCAACTGGGTGCGCCTCGCGTCGCCAAAGTTCAGCCGCATTGACATGGCGGCCGAATATTACGACCGGCATCTGTTCGGCAGGCAGACATTCCACGATTTGCTCGCGCAGGGACGGCGTCCATTTCTGATGATCAACGCCACCGATATGTCGCTCGGTTCGCGCTTTGAGTTTACCCAGGACCAGTTTGATCTGCTCTGCTCGGACCTGTCCAGCTTTCCGCTGGGCCGCGCGGTGGCGGCTTCTTCGGCTTTCCCGATCCTGCTGAGTCCCCTTACACTGCGGAACTACGCGGGCAGCTGCGATTCGCCGGAGCCGGACTGGATTAAATCCGCGTTATCGGACGCTTCGGCTTCGATGCGCCGACGCAACCAAGCCCTGGAAGCGCGCGCTTACCTCGATTCAAGGAATCGTCCGTTCATTCATCTGCTTGACGGCGGCCTGGCGGATGACCTGGGCTTGCGCGGTCCGCTGGAGGGGATCGTCACGCGCGAGAACGCGGGGCGCGGGATGCCTTGGTTTCAAGTGGATCAGATACGCAAGGTCGTGCTGGTGGTCGTGAACGCGAGTGTTGCGCCCGATGAAGGCGTGGACCGCCGGGAAAAATCACCGGGCCTGCGCGAAGTGGCCGAGGCCGCGGGGCGCGTCCCGATCAGCCGCTATTCATTCGAAACGGTCGAGTTGTTCAAGGAGACCGTTGAAAAATGGCAACGAGAAATCAATCAACGCCGCCAGTCCACGAATGCGCCTGCGTCGGCTGTTTCCGGCAGCAGTGCAGGTAAATCGCTCCTCGAGGAACTTCAATTCTATCCCATCGAAGTGAACTTCGACGCGGTCCCGGATGAAACCGAGCGCAAATTTTTCAAGAAGCTGCCGACCTCGTTCAAACTGCCGCCCGAAACAGTGGACCGATTGCGCGAGGTCGCCGCCCGGTTGCTCCGCCAATCGGAGAATTACCGGAAGTTGCTGCGCGATTTGAACGGACCCACGATGCGATGACTGCCGGCCGATCAATCTGCGGCTTTCCACATTCGCCGCTCCAAAATGTTGGTCCTTTGGCAATGGCTATAGACGAGTACGCCGATCGCCGCCCGCAAGCAGTGACGACCTGGAGGCAGCGCTTGGGTGGGCGCCCATCAACGTTGCGACGGCTTTGCGCAAAGCTGCCGGACGGGCGAGCGCAGCCGCGCGAAATTGCTGGCCAATTTCGACAGGCCGACTCTCATAGCGCAATGCGATACACGCCAATCGATCCGCAACTGTTCATCACCAACCGCGAGCGACTGAAAAAATTGCTGCTGAAAAACTCCCTGGCGGTGATCAACGCCAACGACATCCTCCCCACCAACGCCGACGGAATAATGGCACTGCGGCAAAACTCAGACCTGTTTTATCTCACCGGCATCGAGCAGGAGGAAACGATTCTGCTTCTCTTTCCCGACGCAGACGACGAGAAACACCGCGAGGTGCTCTTTCTGCGCGAGCCCAGCGAGCATCTGGCCACTTGGGAAGGACACAAGCTGACCAGGGAGGAGGCGCGCCGGATTTCCGGCGTTCAAACCGTCCTGTGGCTGTCAGAGTTCAGCACCCGACTGCACCGGCTGATGTGCGAGTGCGAGCATGTTTACCTCAATACCAACGAGCACAAACGCGCCGTCGTCGAGGTGGAAACACGCGACGCCAGGTTTATCAAGGATTGCCAGGCGCGGTATCCACTGCACGATTATCAACGCCTGGCGCGGCTGATGCACCGGCTGCGGATCGTCAAGTCGGACTGGGAAATCGAACGAATCAAGCAGGCCGGTGCAATTACCGGGAGAGGCTTCCGGCGCGTCCTGCGATTCGTGAAGCCCGGCGTCAATGAGACCGAAGTGGAAGCCGAGTTCGCGCACGAATTCATCCGTCGCAGAGGCGGGTTTGCCTATCTGCCCATCATCGCCAGCGGCGCCAATGCCTGCGTCCTGCATTATGTGCAGAATGACCAGGTCTGCCGCAAAGGCGGCCTTTTGTTGCTCGATGTCGCGGCCAGTTACGCCAATTACAACGCGGACATGACGCGCACGATTCCGGTGAACGGCCGGTTCACGCGGCGGCAGAAACAGGTTTACAACGCCGTGCTGCGCGTGTTCCGGCAGTGCGTCCTGGGACTGATGCCCGGGAAGCTGCACAAGGAGTGGCAAAAGGAAGCGGAGCAGACGATTGAAAAGGAGTTGGTGAACCTGGGACTATTGACCTTGCGCCAGATCCGAAGGCAGGACCCGGACAAACCGGCTTTGAAAAAGTATTTCATGCACGGGATCGGCCATCCCGTCGGTCTGGATGTGCATGACGTGGGTTTCATGACCGAGCCGATCCAGCCGGGCTGGGTGATGACCGTCGAGCCGGGCATTTACATTCGCGAGGAAGCTCTCGCGGTGCGCCTGGAAAACGACGTGCTCGTCACCGGGAAAGGCCCGCTCGATCTGATGTCGGGCATTCCGATCGAAGTCGAAGAGATCGAGGACCTGATGAACCGTTAACATCAACCTCGGTTCCAAACCGGAACCGCCTTCGATTCGCTGACGGGCGCTTTGAGTCTCTTGCGGCGATACTCCGAAGGACGCCAACCGATCCATTTGGTGAATGCGTTTGAGAAGACGAACGGATTGTGGTAACCGACCTCACGGGCGGTCGCCTCAATGGTTTTTTCGGTGGTGGCCAGCAACTCGGCCGCTCGGCGCATGCGCAGGTAAGTGATCTGGTGCATCGGGCTTCGTCCGAGCTGGCGTCGGCAAAGGCGGCGCAGATGTTCCTTGCTGTAGCCGGCTTCGCGGGCGAGTCTCGCCAGGGTCCAAATCTCGGACAAGCGGGCAGCGACCCGCTTCCACAGCAGCCGCAGACGGTCATCATGCTCCAGAGGCCGAGCGAACCGGAGGACATGAGCGTGAATCAACTCGACCCAATGGTGAATGACCGTCGGTTGCGCCGCGCTTTTGCATTCGTACATGAGTCCGCGAATGGCCGAATGGAGCGGCAGCGCTTCGAACCGGGCCATCACGGGAGAAGCGGTGTCGGCGATAGGCCGCTGTTCCGCCGTTTGTTGATAGCACACCCAACAAAATTCCCAGCGGCGCCCGCGGAGCGCATCAAAGGCGTTCAGGGTATGCGCCGGCAGGAGGCAGGCCGAACCCGCGCTGCAAACACGCCAGCGCCCGTCAATGAGCACCTTTCCCTTCCCTCCAAAACAGGCGAGAAAATAGGTGGTCGTCTGTTTGGTCCGGACTATCCGCGTCGGCGCCACCGCCTCCATGATTCCCACGTGAATGATTTGAAACGGGTTCAGGGCGGCGCATTCGGGGAAATCTGCGATCCATGGCCTCCATTCGACGTTCAGCGCCTTCACGCCATCCATTCGAGTGCGCGGGCTGTGAATGGTGACGTCGGCCGATTCCTTCACGATGGGATTCGTCTTCGCCACGGTCCGGCCAGCATAGCCGAATCGACGGGGTTTGACGAACGATTTATGGGCCGTGGCGGACGCGGGTTCACGTCTTGCGGTCGCGTTGGCCGAATCAAACCGGGGGCGAGCGCCTGCGAGCCATCCCTTCGCGCGAAAAGCTGCGGCTGGTCTCGCCAGGCTCGCTCGAAGCGTGCGATACTTCGCGCGGCGTTCCGGGTTTCGGATTGGCGGTGCTTCGCAGCCCCGCACGCCGGCAAATTGACCGTCAATCGGGCCTGGGCAGTCTCAGGTTGTGTCGGCTGCAATCGAAAATCAAATCAAGTCTGCGGCCGCAATCAGCTCCATTTCAGTCCGGGCGATCTGATCGCCTGCAAAGCCTCCTTCACGTCCAGTCCGCGTTGCGCTTCGGCGGCCAGATTCCGGCAGTGTTGCCGCCAGAAGTTCCGCTCAGCGGGCGGCGGGTGGTAGGGTCTATTATGCGGCACCTTTTGCCCCGCGAGCAATGCCAGATAGCCGTCCATGCGAAAGGAGTTGGAAGGATGGACCAGCGCAACGCCGGCGAGCACGCTGGGCCCGTTCTCGCGATACCAGTCCACAATGTCCTGCGCGCCGTGGAGCGCGGTGTCGGCCCGGCAGGCGCGCCAGAACGGCGTGTCGATCCGCGTGTTGAACTTGTAATGGATGGCGAGAAAGTTGCGAATGTCGTCCCACTGATCGCCGTTGTAACGGTTGTAAAGCCTGATGAGCGACGGCGTCGGTTCACACAGGCTGTCGAGCAGTGAATCGGCCAGTGTGCTGGCCTCGACTGAGATGACCTGCAACGCGGTGGCCTCCAGCGGTTCGACGAAGCCAACCGCGTTGCCGATTCCGACGACGTTTCCGACCCAACTGCGCTCGTAGCGGCCGGAGCGAAACTTTACCACGCGCGGCGCGGTCGCCAGCTTCGGGTTCTTCCGCATAAACTCCGCGAGCGCGGCGTCGTCGCTGATGTATCCGGACGAGTAAACGTAGCCGCGATTGATAAAATGCTCGTGCTCGATCTGCCAGCACCAGCCGGCGTCCATAGTCTCCGCAGTCGTGTAAGGGAGAATCGGTTCCTCCGTGCGCGGCCAGCCGCCAATTACAGCGCGGTCACAGAAGAGAGCATCCTGATAGCTGCGGAACGGTTCACCCAACGCGCGGCTCAGCAGTTCGGAGCGAAACCCGGAGGCGTCCACAAACAGATCGGCGGTGATGTGCTCTCCGTTTTCGGTCACCAGCGAACCAATGCCATCGCCGCCCTTTTCCGCCCGCACCGTGGCGTCGAGGATCCCCACGCCGTGATCGCGGCAGCGATTTTCCAGCCAGGCGACGAGCTTCTTGTTCTCGATGTGGAACGCATGATTGTTATGGAACTGCGGCAGGCCGTCGGGGCGGCGGGGAAAAACCTTGTTATGCGCCATGAACGCGGAGGCGTGGCCGAGCCAGGGACATTCATCGGAATAGTAGAAGCCGTTGTTCCGCGAGAGTTCGTGAAGACGCTTCTCGAATTCGAAAGAGAAAGTGTAGTAGAACTCCTTGCGTGGCCCCCAAAGGAATCGAAGCCCCATCTTCCACGTCGGCTCGGCTTCGGCGTAAAAGTCGCGCGGCTTCATCTTCAGGTATTCGAAAAAGTGCCGGGGGAACACAACAGTGGTGCCTTCGCCGACGCCGATGATCCCGATGTCCGGACTGCGCACCACGCGAACGGCGAGTTGGGCAACTTTGCGCTTCAAGGTGAGTGCAGCCATCAAACCGGCGCTGCCGGCGCCAAGGACGACGATGGAGGAGATCTTCATACGGCTGCCGGCGTTTATGCGTAATGGCAACAGTGTGGCAAACCGCGAAAATGATTGCCAATCCTAAGACGCCGGGCGGAATGACGGAGAGAAAGCATTCGCGGCCCATTCCCGGATTGCGACCACTCATGGCCGCGGCCAACCGACCGGCGAAACCCTTTCGAGCGCTACTCGACTCGCAGCCGATAAAATCTATACGGAGGGACCGGGGGAGCGGGTGTTTCCGTGAATCGGTTCGTGGCAAGACCTGTCGCCACCGACGCCCAGTTTGTCAGACTGCCCGACGCTTCGACAGCGTAGGACTTTCCAGGAGTCGAGGTCCAGGTCAGTGTCACGGCTCCGCTTTGGCGGTCCGCGTTGATCGTTTGAATGTTGGGCCGCGTGAAGAATCCCACTTCGGTGGTGTAGTTGGAGGCAATCTGTGACTCGGTCAGCGCAACGCCATAAACCCGGACTTTCGCTATCGTCATTGAACCTCTAAGCCCGGCAGTGGCGTTTCCGTCCGCATCGGTCTGAGAGGCCAACCTGAACGGCAAAGGCCGGCCCTGACCGTCCACAGCCCAGGTGTTTAATGGGGCTGCCAGGGTTTCGGTGTTGGCCTGAACACCGTCAGAGTAAACAGTCGTCGTTAGACTTGAACTATCGTAAGTGTAGGCCACGTACGTCCATTGTCCCTGTACGACGTTGGTGGGGTCGCCCCACCCGATGTCCGGAGCGCCCCAGTGGCCAACCGCGCCAAACGCTGCGTTGAGGCCGTGATTGAACGAGACGTTCGAGCCGTCCGGACCGCCACGGTGCCCCCAGGCAAACACCGTCTCCTCGTCGGCCGCCGTCGGATTAAGGATCCAGGCGTCAATCGTGTGGCTGGCGTTTCCAGTCAGGAATGGAGGCACGGCGGGTCCAGTGTAATAATGGTTGATGCCATCGAAGGTAATGCCTTTGACCCCTTGGACCGATTCGATGTTTGGAATTGCACCGGTTGGGGCGTCGAACGTCCCTCCCAACAAACCGGCATTGGCCAGAGACCCGATCGCACCAATCGGCAATGTAGTGGCATCCAGATTTATCAGCGGCGCCGAGAAATTGGGCACGCTGTTGACGTTGTTCGGATCGGATGCGTATAGCACTTCCAGCCCGTCCAGGAACGTGTCGCCATCGGTGTCCGCCACCAGCGGGTTTGATCCGGTGTTGTTTGCGTTCACGAATACGCCCGTGCCGGTCTCGACGCCGTCCCGAAGACCGTCCTGGTCTGTGTCCGCGCGGAGCGGATCGGTGGCGCCGCCGACTCGGTTCAACTCGGCGCTGTCGCTCACCCCGTCACCGTCCGTGTCGGCGCGGTCGGGCGCGGTGCCTAATTGAAACTCCTGCAGATTGGTGAGCCCGTCGCCATCCTGGTCCTTTCCGGCATCGGAAGCGTCCCTTTCATTCAAGAAACTGTATTGCCGTTCAAACCACGTTGGCAATCCGTCGTTGTCGTAGTCCACGCTGCCGTATTTGTCGGCGCCAGCGGTGTAATTGGACTGGATGGTGGTTGCGTCCAACACGCGGTCGAACACCCGGATTTCGCCAATGGTCATTGATCCTCGGAGTCCAGGCGTGGCATCGCCGTTGGCTTCATTTTGAGAACCGACCCGGAACGGCAACGGACGCCCCAGAGTATCCACCGCCCAGGTGTTCAACGGTCCGGCCACGTCCGTGTTTGCCAGCGCGCCGTTCGAATAGACGCTGGCGTTGCCGCTTGTTGCGTCATAGACGTAAACCACATAGGTCCACTGGCCCTGTTTGACGTTGTTCGTAATTGAGGCCGGGTCCGGCCCCCAGGCGACATCCGGATTCCCCCAATGCCCGACCGCGCCGAACGCACCGTTGAGTCCGTGGTTGAACGACGTGTTGGAACCATCCGGCCCGCCCCGACGCCCCCAGGAAAAGATCGTCTCCTCATCCGCCGCCACTGGATTCATGATCCAGGCCTCCACGGTTCGGCTGGCATCGCCGGTGACAAAGGACGGTGCGGCCGGCCCGGTGTAAAAATGGTCGGTGCCGTTCAGCGTCACGCCGTTGACGCCCTGGACGGTCTGGACGCTAGCGACAACGGGGGAGCTGGTGAACACGCCACCCAAAGTCCCGTTGTTCGTCCAGTTGCTCAGCGGACCCGCTGCCAGAACGGTCGCATCCAAATTCACCAACGCAGGCCTGTTGGGCCCCGGCGTGCTGGCTGCGCTGTTCGGGTCAGAGCCGGAAACCACTTCTTGCAAATCGGGGAAGGTGTCGTTGTCGCTGTCGGGCTTCAACGGATTGGTGCCTGTGTCGTTTGCGCTGACAAACGTGCCGGTTCCCGTCTCAACTTTGTCCGATAATCCGTCGCCGTCGGTGTCCGCCAGCAGAGGGTTGGTGGGCGCGGGATTGCCGCCGACCGTGCGGTTGACTTCGGCGCCGTCGCTGATGCCGTCACCGTCGGTGTCTGCGATGGTTGGATTGGGTCTCCAGACAGCCCCGGGCGTGCTGCTGAAGACGCTCTGGAATTCCTGCAGGTTCGTCAGTCCGTCACCGTCGGGATCCTGCGCCGCGTCGTTAACGTTCGGATTAAGTGTGGGGGCGTATTGATTCTCCCACCAGTCAGGCATTCCATCACTGTCGGAATCCTGCCACATTGAACCCTTCTCCTGATCGAACTTCGCCTTGATCGCTGCCGCATCCAGCGGTGCATCCTGCACCCGAATCTTCGCGATGGTGATCTCCCCGACACCGGCGCCGCTGACACCGCCTGCGGCCGTATTCTGTCGGGCGACTCGAAAGGGGAGGGGATTGGCGGCGGGAGTGTTGTCCACGTCCCAGGTATTGACGGGAGGATTGGTGATCTCACTGTTGGCCAATTCGCCGTCCATGTAAACAGAGCTGGTGGTGCCATCCCAGGTGTAAGCAATGTAAGTCCACCGGTTGAATACAATTCTTCCGTTCCAGCCGATATCCGGCCCTCCCCAAAGGGCGTTTGCTCCGAAGCCCGGATCCGTGCCATGACCGAAGGAAAAGTTCGATCCATCCGGAGCGCCGCCGCGCCGGCCCCAGGCGAAGACGGTCTCTTCGGCTTGTGGAGAAGGATCATAAACCCAGGCTTCAATGGTTCGCGGGTTGCTGCCGGTCACGGCCGCCGGAGCGATCGGGCCGAGATATTGCGTGCCCCCGGCACCACCCCCCGTCGCCAGGAAGGAGACGCCCTTCACGCCGTTGGTCGCAACAACCGAAGGCACGGTCGCGCCGGTCGGAACGGTGAAATTCCCCGGAAGCGTGCCCGTGTTGGTCCAGGTGTTAAGCGGACCGAGCGGCAGTTGAGTCGCATCAAGATCGACGAGCGTCGCGCCGTAGGATCGAGGCAACCAGACCCCGAGACACGCCACGAAGACGAAGGCCGAACTGCGCCGGGATAAACGGGGTGCGCGGGCAATCATTCTCTTCGAGGCCGTTTT
>QHNT01000220.1 GCA_003218515.1 Verrucomicrobiota bacterium
AGTTTTTGCGGACAAGGCGGTGGGCAATGGCAAGACAGTGAGTGTAAGCGGGCTAACACTCGGCGGCACGGACGCGGCCAACTACACCCTGGCGCAACCGACCACGACGGCGAACATCACGGCCAAGGGATTGACGGTTGCAGCCGTCAACCAGACCAAGGTTTATGGGGCTGCCAACCCTGTGCTGACGGCCAGTTACAGCGGGTTTGTTGCTGGTGAGAACGCGAGCGTATTGAGCGGCATGCCGACGTTGAGCACGACGGCCAACACGAACAGCCCGGTGGCGGGCAGCCCGTATCCGATCACCATTGCCCGGGGCACGTTGAGTGCGGCCAATTACAGCTTCACTTTCGTGGACGGGACGCTGACGGTGAGCCAGGCGGAGTTGATCGCCCGGGCGGAGGACCAGAGCCGGGTATATGGGACCACCAACCCGGTGTTCACGATCAATTACAGCGGCTTTGTCAATGGGGAGACCGCGGTGGTAGTGGACGTGCCGCCGGTGGCGAGCACGCTCGCGGAGACCAACAGCCCGATCGGGACCTATACAATCACACTTTCGGGTGGCAGCGACGACAACTACAGCCTGACGCTGAGCAACGGGACGCTGACGGTAACGGCGGCGGCGCTGACGATTACCGCCGACGACCAGAGCAAAATCTATGGGCAGGCCAACCCGGCGTTCACGGTCCGTTACAGTGGTTTTGTCGACGGCCAGGACAGCAACGCGCTGAGCGGGACGCTGGTGGTCAACACACCCGCGGCCAGCAGCAGTCCGGCCGGGGCTTACCCGATCCACGCGTCGGGGTTGAGTTCGACCAATTACACGATCAGTTTTGTGGACGGAACGCTGAAGGTGAACAAAGCCCCGCTGACCGCGAGCGCGGACAACCAGAGCCGCGTGTATGGGCTGGCGAATTCGGCTCTAACCATCAGCTACTCCGGCTTCGTTAACGGGGATACAGCGTCGGCGATTGATCTGCCGCCGGTCGCCAACACGACGGCCACCGCGACCAGCAACGCGGGCACCTATCCGATCACGCTCTCGAGCGGCAACGACGACAACTACGCGTTGACGCTGGTCGATGGCACCTTGACGGTGACCAAGGCACCGTTGACGGCGCGAGCGGACAACCAAAGCAGGGGCTATGGGCAGGCAAATCCGGCGCTCACCATCAGCTATTCCGGCTTCGTCAACGCGGATACGGCGGCGACAATAGATGTGCCGCCGGTCGCCAGCACGACGGCCACCGCGACCAGCACCGCGGGCACCTATCCGATCACGCTCTCGGGTGGCAGCGACGACAACTACGCGTTGACGCTGGTCGATGGCACCTTGACGGTGACCGCAGCGCCGCCACCCACCATCACCGGCCAACCGCAAAATCAGACAGTCAATCTGGGCGGCACCGCTCAGTTCAACGTCACCGCCACGGGCCCAGGCATCTTGATTTATCAATGGCTCTTTAACGACAATCCCATTGCCGGAGCGACCACTACCAGCCTTGTGATCAGCAACGCGCAGCCGAGCAACGCCGGGACTTACTCAGTCGTCGTCGATAATGGTTCACAAACCACGAGCACGGGTGCCGTCCTGAAAGTGAACCAGCCGCCAACGCTCGCCACCATTCCGAACCAGACCGTGAACGAGTTAACGACGATGACCGTCGCCGCTTCGGCGACCGATCCGGAGGCGGGACCGCTGACCTATCATTTGACCCAGGCCCCAGCGGGTGCCGCCATCAATGCCAGCGGCGTCGTGAGCTGGACGCCGACGGAAGCCCAAGGGCCGAGCACGAATACGTTCACAGTGCAGGTTGCTGACAACGGTACGCCGCCGTTGACCGACAGCAAGAGTTTCACGGTGGTGGTCAACGAAGTGAACAGCGCCCCGGTATTGACGGTTCCCGCGCCGCAAACGGTCCGGGTGGGCGCGACCATGACAATCACCAACACCGCATTGGATGCTGATATTCCGGCGAACCTCCTCACGTTCAGCCTGGTTTCCGCGCCGACGGGGATGGTTATCAATTCGACGACCGGCGTTATCACCTGGACGCCGCCTGTTTCGCAACAATCGAGCACGAACATTGTGACGGTGCGAGTGACGGACAGCGGCCAGCCTCCTTTGAGTGACACCAGGAGTTTCACGGTCACCGCAGTTGGCGTCGGCCAACGCGTCACTGCCATCCAACCAGCCAATGGCGCCATGGTCCTCACTCTGGAAGGCATCCCCGGCGAAACGTATCATATCGAGGCGAGCCCGAACCTGAACCCGCCCATTTCGTGGAGCGTGATCGGGACCAACACCGCCGGGATTGACGGGCTGTCGCAGTTTATCGACACTGACGTTTCCCTCTATCCGATTCGGTTTTATCGTTCGGTCAAACCGTAGGTAGCGGCGACAGCGATTGAGGGTGGAGTCTGCGAAAGTCATCGGCTAACCAAGCGCACGGCCCGCGGCTGAGGGACGCCGCGGGCCGTTGGCCGTCGTAACGTCAGCTATCGGTTCGACCATGCTAACCCTGTTCTTCAGTCATCCGTGTCGTTCATGCCCGGCAAGCGGAAGTGGAACAACCCGTCCGGCGAATGGTCGCCCTCAGCCGCGAACTCTCCTCGATCAACAATGATCGCCGCTGCCTTGCCGGGATGACCAATTGTGTAGGTCGGCACTACTGCGGTTGGTGGCGGTGTCAACTTCAGAACCACGGTGTTGAGAAGTTCGTGATCGTTATCCTCCAACGGCACGACAGTGATTTTCGCGGAGCGTCCGCCCGCGGGAATCGTCACCGTTCCCGGCAACTTGACATAATCGACACCATTCGACGCCGTGCCTCCGATTGCGTAATAAATCGTCAAGTCGTTATTTGTTCCGTCGGATCGTCGCACGACAAAAGTGGCCACGTTCGTGTCGCCCATCGAATTCGTGCCCTCAAACGCCACTGGATCTCTGGCGTAGATGATCACGACCGGCAGCGCGTTGGTCGGAGGCGGCAGGTTGGTGACCACCGAGATGTTCACCAGGGCGGAGAGGCTGGTAGCTCCCTGGTCATCAGTCGCTTTGGCTGTGAGATGGTACTCTCCGGCGACGACGTTCGACCAGACGAGCACGAACGGCCCGAGAGGATTCATTGCTGCCCTGTTCGTCGTCACTCCCAGGCTGTTGGTGCCCTCGAAGAATTCGACCGTGCTCACTTTGTCATTCGTGTCCTCGGCGCGCGCGACGATCTGAATGTTTGCGGGCGCGACAAACTTCCGCCCGTTCTCCGGGCTGACGATCCCCACGTGCGGCGGCGGATTCGTGATCAACCCGCTTTCAGCGATGTTCACCACCGCGTTGCTCGGGAAGCCCAACACATAGGGCAGCGGCCAGGGGATCGGCCCGCTGGGGTCGTCCCGCGGCAAAATGGGTGGCACGAGTCGCACCTCCACCGTTTCGTTCGTTTCTACTGTCGTATCCACGTCCGGAATCGGAGTAACGGTAATGTCGGTCGAAGAGGTGCCGGCGGGAATCGTGACGTGACCGGACAAAGCTTTGTAATCGACACCGGGCTTGGCCGTGCCGCCGACACGATAAAACACGTTCAATTCAGTGTTCGTCGGTCCGGTCCGGCTGACGGTAAACGTGCCGGTGTCCGGCCCGATTTCCGATGCATCCGGATCGCTGGCAACAACCGTGACGACCGGCGGAGGCGTTCCCGTAACATGAATCGTGACAGGGTCCGACACTCCGGTCGCTCCAACATTGTCCGTGGCCTTGGCCGTGAGTTTGTAGTCGCCCGGTGGGGCGTTCGACCATGTTAGTTCGAAAGGTATATCTGGCATTAGAACACCCGCGACTCCGAGCCGGTGATCCCCGGCGAAAAATTCGACAAACCTGACCCAGCCATCGGAATCCTCCGCGCGCGCCGACACTTTGACCGAGGCCGGAGCGACAAACACGTCTCCATCCGAAGGGGACACAATCTTGACACCGGGCGGCACGTCCGGCTTTTCATCGTTGTCATGAATCAAGGCCAAGGCCGAACCCGGCGAACCGGTTTGGTAGGCATCCGGAAATTCCCTGGGTGGAACGAGTGTCAATTCGACGGTTTCGGTTCCCTCGACCAGCCCGTCGTCGATGGGAAAGACACTGATTTGCGCGCTCTCGGCGCCGGAAGGAATCATGACGCGACCGGCGAGTCGATCATAATCAACGCCGTTTTCTGCCGTACCGCCAACCCGGTAGAAGACCACCAACGGCGGGGCTGTGCTTCCGGTTCTCCGGACGGTAAAAACCGCCGGATCACTCATTTGCAGCATTCCCAGCCAGGGAGGAACCTCGGGAATCTCCGTCGCATCTGGATCGCTGGCGACGACAGTGACGACGGGCGGCGGGGGCACTTCAAGGACGTGAATCGTGATGGGATCGGACACTGCACTTGCGCCGCGACTGTCAGTTGCCTTGGCCGTCAAGGTGTAATCACCCGCCAACACGTTTGACCACGTCAGTACAAACGGACCGATGAGATTGGCGACCGGCAGATTCGTCTTGATCCCCAAGCTGTCCGTTCCTGCGAAAAACTCCACGGTTGCGACCTGGTCATCAATATCCTCAGCATGGGCGATCAAAACAATATTCGCGGGAGCGGCAAATTTCGCGCCGTTCAACGGACTCACAATTCTCACGTGCGGCGGGAAGTTGGTGAGCACGCCAGCTTCGGCAATGTTCACGATTGCGTTGCTTGGAAAACCCACGACATAGGGCGGCGGCCAGAAGATCGGCCCATCTGGATCCTCCAACGGCAAAATGGGCGGCACGAGTCGAACCTCCACGGTTTCGTTGGTCTCGATCGTCGTGTCCACGTCCGCAATCGGAGTCAGGGTGATGTCGGCGGAAGATGCCCCCGCCGGAATCGTCAGATGGCCCGACAATGCCTGATAATCCCTGCCCGGTTTCGCCGTCCCGCCGACGTGATAGAACACCGTCAAATCACTGTTCGTGCCATCCGTTCGTGTCACGGTGAAGGTGCCGGTGTCGGGCCCAATCTCGGAGGCGTCCGGGTCGCTCGCCACGATGGTTACCACCGGAGGCGGATTCGTGTTGGGGAAATGCAGCACCTTGATGTTGACGGGAGCGGAAACACTGGACGCTCCCTGGTCGTCGGTCGCCTTCGCCGTCAATGTGTATTCGCCAGCGACAACGTTCGACCAGACCAGCACGAACGGTCCGAGTGGATTGGCTACGGGCAGGTTCGTCTTCACACCCAGGCTGTTTGAGCCCGAGAAAAATTCCACCGTCTCAACTTTGCCATGGCTGTCTTCCGCGTGCGCCACAATCGCTAGCTTCGCCGGCTCAAGGAAAATCGAGCCGTTCAGGGGACTGACGATCCGCACGTGCGGCGGCGGGTTTGTCACCAGCCCGCTTTCGGCTATGTTCACCACCGCGTTGCTCGGCGAGCCCACGAGGTAGGGCGGCGGCCAAGGGACCGGTCCGCTCGGGTCATTCGTACGCAGAAACGGTCGAACCAACCGCACCTCCACCGTCTCGTTGGTTTCGAATGTCGTATCGACATCGGCAATCGGCGTGACCGTGATGTCCGCCGAAAGTGTGCCTGCGGGAATTGTCACATGACCTGCCAATGGCTGGTAATCCACACCCGGTTGCGCCGTGCCGCCGACGCCATAGAAAACGGTCAAATTATCGTTCGTGGGTCCGCTCCGGCTGATCGTGAACGCGCCGGTGTCCGGGCCGATCTCAGATGCGTTGGGATCGGAAGCAAGGATAGTTACCACCGGTGGATTGGTCTGGACCTGCGCCTGGAGATTCTGAACGCAGGCGAAAGGCCCCTGTAAGAAAACGAACAGAGCCAGCACGTGTTTCAATCGACAATTCATAGAACGTTCCTTTCCGTCGTTTAGATTTCACTTCGACCGACACAAAAAAGCACCGCCCATGCCTCACCAGTTTTTCACCTGTAAGCAAAAAGTTTGCCCAGGCTTACCACGGCGCCCAAAAAGATACTCACTCCTTCCTTCTGATCGAATGTGCGTTCCACCGCACACCCTTGAATTTCGGCGCGCACTCACGGATGTGGATGAATACGGTTGTTTGAAGAAAAGATTTGAACAAGCCACCATTGCCGTGCTCCGGCGCTTCGCCTGTCCTGGGCGCAACGCCCCAGGTTGCAGCATCTTGGCGGGTGAAATCACCCACGCCGTCGGAAAATATCTTTTGTTCAAGCGCCGCGAAATCTATTCTGTCCGCGTGAATCCTGTAGCCCTCATCACCGGCGCATCGCGTGGCATCGGACGCGGCATCGCGCTGGAATTGGCGAAGATCGGCTACGATCTGATCCTCAACTTCGCCAGCAACGCGGCGGCGGCCCGCCAAACCGCGGCCGACTGTGTCGCTCAGGCGAAAGAAGCTGGACAAAAAATCCAGGCCGAAATTTTTCAGGCGGATGTGGCGAGCGCCGCGGACCGGCTAAAACTCATCGACCACACGAAGAAAGCGTTTGGTCGGCTCGATCTGCTGGTGAACAACGCCGGTGTCGCGCCGAATGCGCGCGCCGACATTCTGGAAGCGACTGAGGAAAGTTTCGACCGACTGATCGCTGTCAACGTGAAGGGGCCGTATTTCCTGACGCAACTTGCCGCACGATGGATGATTGAACAACGTAGGACAGGCGTCCCGCCTGTCTCTGGAACCCTCAAAATCATTACGGTTTCCTCGATCAGCGCCTACACCGCTTCGACGAATCGCGGTGACTATTGCGTTTCCAAAGCCGCGCTCGCCATGCTCACACCATTGTTCGCCGCGCGACTGGCCGAGCACGGAATCAACGTTTACGAAATTCGCCCCGGCGTCATCGCCACCGACATGACCCGCCCGGTGAAAGACAAATACGACAAACTCATCGCCGAAGGGTTGACACCCATCCAACGCTGGGGCACGCCGGAGGATGTCGGCAGGGCGGTCGCCGCCATCGCGCGGGACATGCTTCCATTCAGCACCGGCGAAGTCATCAATGTGGATGGCGGGTTTCATTTGCGGAGATTGTGAATGCGTTAAACCGTTGAACCGTTGAACCGTTGAACCGTTGAGTCGTTCAATCGCCAGAACACCAACTCCCATTCAAACGCGCCAACAATTCAACAATTCAACAATTCAACGATTCAACGATTCAACGAATAGAATGAAAATCGATCCCAGACTTACTCCGCAAAAGCTCGTTCCCCAAATCGAGCGGCTTTTCAAGCTTTCCGCTCAGAAAATCCTGAGCATCGAAAAAAGCTGGAAACCGGAGGACGGCACGCCTGTTTTTACCGTGAAAGGCAAATACACCTCGCGGGGGTGGACGGAATGGACGCAAGGCTTTCAGTTTGGATCGGCGTTGCTGCAGTTCGACGCGACCGGCGAGAAGAGGTTTCTGGAACTCGGCCGGCGCCACACGATCGAACGCATGGCCGCGCACGTCTCTCACGTCGGCGTGCACGACCACGGTTTCAACAACATTTCCACCTATGGCAACCTGCTTCGCATGATGCACGAGGGAACAATCCCGTTTAACCAACGCGAAAGGGATTTTTACGAACTGGCGCTGAAAGTTTCCGGCGCGGTGCAGGCTGCGCGCTGGACGCGGATTCACGATGGCAGCGGATTCATCTACTCCTTCAACGGCCCGCATTCGTTGTTCATCGACACGATGCGTTCATTGCGCTCGCTGGCGGTGGCGCATCAGCTCGGCCACGTCCTCAGGGGCGAGCGCGACCAGGAGATTTCGCTGTTGCAGCGGCTGCTGGAACATGCCGCGACGACGGCGCGCTACAATGTTTATTACGGCCAACGCCGCGATGCGTACGACGTCCGGGGACGTGTCGCGCACGAAAGCATTTTCAACGTGAACGACGGCCATTATCGCTGCCCGAACTCGCAGCAGGGTTACTCGCCGTTCAGCACCTGGACGCGCGGACTGGCGTGGGCGATTCTTGGTTTTGCGGAGCAGTTGGAGTTCTTGACCCAACTTACCGCGGCTCGCATCGAGGCGGCCGCGGCTCCGACCTGGACTGAACGCTACCAACAGATTTTTCCAGGACGCAAACTCGGGCGCCGCGACCGCAAGTTTGAACGGAGTATTCGCTCAATGATTGAGAGCCGGGTAAAGGAAGTGATTGTCGCCTTCGTGATGGCCGCGACCGCCACCGCCGACTACTATCTCGAAAGCTCCTGTGCCGACGGCGTGCCGATGTGGGACACCGGCGCGCCCAACCTGCATCGGCTCGGTGATTACCTGAACAAACGCGCGAATTGTTTCAACAAATGGGAGCCAGTGGACAGTTCGGCGGCAGCGATTGCGGCACAAGGATTGGTTCGGTTGGGGAATTATTTGACGGAAAAGGGCGACCGGAAAAATGGCGCGCGTTATCGCCAGGCTGCATTGACTATCGCGAAAACGCTTTTCGAGGAACCGTATTTGAGCACGCATCCGAAACATGAAGGCTTGTTGCTCCACTCGGTTTACCATCGGCCGAACGGCTGGGACTACATTGCGCCCGGCCAGAAAGCGCCGAACGGCGAAAGCTCCATGTGGGGCGATTACCACGCGCGCGAGCTGGCGTTGCTGATTTTGCGCGACGCGCAGGGCGGAAGATACCTGACATTCTTCGGTGCTGTCGCAACTGTTCCGCCATACGCACACAGAAACGAAAAGCACCCCGGTCCCTCGATCCCAGCGAAGTCGATCAATCCGAAACGAAGGTGAGCCCAGGAACCGTCGGGCGAGGAAGCGGGCGAAAGTTCAGAAACCACTAATGGACACGAATAAGGATTCCGCCGTAGTTGAACCAAAACTCGTGACTTCAAATTTCCAGCAGAGCTATTATCCACCCGATTCATGTCTGAACCCGTCAAACTCATTCGCATCCCGACTCTCAAAACTGTCGCTGACTTTAGCAAGCACGTCGCTTTACTCGGCCTCAGTTTGCCATGCGAAGACGGAATTGTGACTGGCAGTGCCTCGCCACTTGCGCGACCGATAGAACACGCCACCATTAACGGCAAACGCATCGGCAATCGCTGGGCCATCCAGCCGATGGAAGGCTGGGACGGCACCACGACGGGGGGCGCGACGGACGATGTGCGTCGGCGCTGGCAACGGTTTGGCGAGAGCGGCGCGAAATTGATTTACGGCGGCGAAGCGATGGCGGTGCGACCGGATGGACGGGCGAACCCGAATCAGCTCATCATCAGCGAGGAAAACAAAAGGGACCTGGCTGAACTGCGCGAAATCCTCCGCCGCGCGCACAAGGAACGCTGCGACAACACCGACGATCTGGTCATTGGTCTTCAACTCACGCATTCGGGTCGCTTCTGCAAACCGAACGACAAGTTCCGCATGGAGCCGCGTGTGGCGTACCGGCATCCGATCCTCGACAAAAAATTCAACGTCATAAGCGACGCGCAAGTTTGGACGGACGGCGAGATCGAGCAACTGATTCAGGACTACATCCGCGCGGCAAAGATTGCGGCGGATGTCGGCGCAGACTTCGTCGATATCAAGCACTGTCACGGCTATTTGCTGCACGAGTTTCTCAGCGCGCACACGCGGCCTGGCAAGTACGGCGGCAGTTTCGAGAACCGAACTCGTGTCCTCCGCGAAATCATCGAGGGAATCCGGGCGAACGGGAACAGTATTGAGATCGGCGTGCGGCTCAGCGCTTTCGATTTCGTGCCCTTCAAGCCCGATCCGGCGCTGTCGCAGCCGGGCAAGCTCGGGCCGGGCATTCCCGAAGATTTTTCACACTGCCTGCCGTACCGCTATGCCTTCGGTGTGAACCAGAACAATCCGGTCGAATACGATTTGACCGAGACATTTCAGTTTGCGGAACTCTGCGCGCAACTCGGCGTGAAAATCCTCAATCTCAGCGCCGGTTCGCCCTACTACAATCCGCACATTCAGCGGCCGGCAGCCTATCCGCCTAGCGACGGCTACCAACCGCCGGAAGATCCGCTTGTGGGCGTGGCGCGCCAGATCAACGTGGCGCGGCAACTTAAGGCCCATGTTGAATCGTTGAACCGTTCCAACGTTGAACCGGGAATGCAACCGGCCGATTCAACGTTTCAACGTTTCAACGTTTCAACGCAACGCAATCTGATAATCGTGGGCTCCGCCTACAGTTACTTGCAGGAGTATCTGCCGCACGTTGCACAATTCGTCGTCCGCCATGGCTGGACGGACCTGATCGGCCTGGGCCGAATGACGCTGGCCTACCCCACGATTATCGCAGACGCAGTGGAGAAGGGCGCGTTGGAAAAGAAATCCATCTGCCGCACATTCAGCGATTGCACCACCGCGCCGCGCAACGGCCTCATCAGCGGCTGCTACCCGCTCGACAAGCATTACACGAGCAAACCGGAGTTCCAGAAGTTGCGGGAAATCAAGAAGGCGGTCGGAACGTAGCCTGGATTCTTTGTAAGCTCCGTAGCCACCGACGTGGACCGTCGTGATCGCCGCAGCTATCCGCCTCCTTACGTCGGCGGCGACGCGGGCTATATCACTATCTGTCGAAATCGTTGCATGTCGTGCAAAGTTTGCGGCAGGCGTAGTGGCACGGGCGTCTCGCCCGTGTGTTCCAGCAAGATTCCGTGCCGCCAAAACCAGAACTCACGGGCGAG
>QHNT01000221.1 GCA_003218515.1 Verrucomicrobiota bacterium
CCCGTAAGGTACGGCAGCGCCTTCTCACCCAAGGCGCGCAGCGCCTCTGAGCTCTGCTGGTAACTCTTGCCATCGGAAAGCGCCAGCTCATTGACCCAGTGGCTTACTGGCCTGCCGCCGTACCGCGGCTCTCCGATCCCGACGACCCCAGAGAGCACCGCTGCCAATGCAACCATCAAGAGGATGCCGGCCGCGCTTATGAAGATCAGCCTTTGCTTTTCGGGTTTCAATGCGGTGTCTTGGATTACGGTTTTGATCTGCCGCTTTGGACTTCCTCTCACCAAACCTCGCCCCACGTTGACCAAAGTGTGATCGTGAGCCGCCTGGCACATCGCTTTCATTACCATAACGCGCGCGGCAGCTTCGCGCAGGCTGACCAGCGGTTGGTCCTTGGCGGCCGCCACCGCATCAACGAATTGATGCATCGGTGCGCGCGGCGCTAAAGCCAGTTTGGTGTAAGGCTCCTTGCTGTTGCTGCCCGCCACTTTCTTGCTCCTGTAATAAATGTCGTTATCTACGATCGTGGCATGTCCCTCCGTCCCGCATTGATCCGGGCTTTTTGGCAACAGGCAGAGCTTTCTTTGTGATTGAGTGTTACCCGTTTATGCGACACTCAATAGGATGGCCAGGCAAGGTAAATCTGCGTAACCAAACCATACCGATTTTAACTGTCCTACTGTCCGCCCACGTATTGTCCGCGTCGCTGATTCCTTCAAAAACGGAACGTCGCCCACACAGAAAAATAGTCCACATCCTTGGCGGGAGTGGTTTGCTTGAGAGAATCTCCCGCAAAAAAGTGCGCGTAATCAGCGGTGAATGTGAGGTGCCGCCCAACTCGCCACTCCAGCATTACCTCTGCCTGGTTGCCTACGTAACGAGCATCGCTGGTCTTTCCCGATTGGATGACGTTGACCGCAGGACCGTAGATGCCGTCGTGAGTGCTTTCGCGCCAAAACCAATCCCAATTTGCGCTCAGGGTTAAATTCCTGAGCAATGCCAGTTCCAGTTGCGGATGAACGTCAATGTGGTTCGCCGGACCAATCAGGGCAGGTTCGCCGAAGTAGGCGCCCTTGGGAAATAACGGGTTGAAGGTCTGGAGGTCGGCATTGTTTGGGTTGTCGTCGCCACTCGTAACGTTTGCTTTCAATCCGAGCCTTGGTTTGAGTGGAGCGTTTTCGAACGTGAACCCGACGTCGGATGCAGCAGTCCACGCCTGGATGTCTCCATTACCGAAGCTGCCGATGAGTTCTTCCATTATCTGGTCGTTCATCACCACCATGTCAAAAGGATCTTCGTCTCGAACAAACCCGCGATGGTCGAAGGGCAAAATGTAAAGTGGTTGATTACAGCAGAGTGTCCTCATTTCGCCTCCTTCAATCTCCAGTAACGCCGGATCAGGTTGTTGGTCGAACTGTCGTGTTTGAGTGTGGCCTTGCTTTCCAGTTCGGGAACGATGCCTTGCGCCAGTGCCTTGCCCAGTTCGACGCCCCATTGGTCAAATGAATCAATTTGCCAGATCACTCCCTGCGTGAAGACACTGTGCTCGTAAAGCGCGACGAGGTTGCCGAGAACTTCTGGAGTCAGTCGTTCGGCGAGGATCATGTTCGACGGACGATTGCCTTCGAAGACACGGTGCGGCACCAGCCAGTCAGGCGTTCCTTCCGCTTTGACTTCCGCCGCCGTCTTGCCGAAGGCCAAGGCCTCGGCCTGGGCAAAAACGTTCGCCAGGAGGATGTCATGGTGAGCTCCCAGTGGCGTCAGCGCGTGGGTGAACGCAATGAAGTCGCACGGGATCAGCCGGGTGCCCTGGTGGATCAACTGATAGAAGGAGTGCTGGCCGTTGGTGCCTGGTTCACCCCAGTAAATCGGTCCCGTCTGGTAATCCACTTTCTTCCCGTCGAGCGTGACGGATTTGCCGTTGCTTTCCATCGTCAACTGCTGCAAGTAGGCCGGGAATCGTTTCAAGTACTGCTCGTACGGCAAAACCGCCACGGTGTGCGCACCCAGAAAGTTGTTGTTCCAAATCGACAGGAGACCCATGAGCACCGGCAGGTTTCTCTCGAAAGGCGCGGTGCGGAAATGTTCATCCATCTCGTGAAATCCCTTCAGCAACGCGCGGAAGTTTTCCGGTCCGATGGCCAGCATCGTCGAGAGGCCGATGGCTGAGTCCATCGAGTAACGTCCGCCCACCCAGTCCCAGAATCCAAACATGTTGGCCGTGTCAATGCCGAAGGCGGACACCTTTTCTGCGTTCGTCGAGACAGCCACGAAATGTTTGGCCACGGCCTTCGCATCTCCGCCGAGTCGCTTGAGCAACCAGGCGCGCGCGCTTTGGGCGTTGGTCATCGTTTCGAGCGTCGTGAAGGTTTTTGAAGAGACAATGAAAAGCGTTTCACCCGGATCGAGGTCGCCGATGGCTTCGACAAAATCCACGCCATCCACGTTGGAAACGAAGCGGAACGTCATCGCGCGGTCGCTGTAATATTTGAGCGCTTCATAGGCCATCACTGGGCCAAGGTCGGAGCCGCCGATGCCGATGTTGACTATGTTGCGAATGCGTTTCCCGGTGTATCCTTGCCACGCGCCGTTACGGACGCGATTGGAGAAGTCAGCCATCTTGTCGAGTACGGCGTGGACTTCAGGAACGACGTTTCTGCCGTCCACGGTGAAGGAGGTTCCTTTGGGCGCGCGCAGGGCTACGTGGAGCACGGCGCGGTTTTCCGTGAGGTTGATTTTCTCGCCGCGGAACATCGCGTCTTTGGCGGCTCCTAAACCGGATTCCCTGGCCAGCGCAAATAGCAACTTCAGTGTTTCGTCAGTAATTCGGTTTTTTGAGTAATCGAGAAAAAAGCCCGCCGCTTCGGCGGTCAGACGCTCACCACGTTTCGGATCCTCGGCAAAGAGTTTCCGCAGATGCAGCTTCTGAAGCTTCGTGTAATGTGTGGCGAGGGCCTTCCACGCTTTGCGCCGGGTCAGTGGTTTGTTCATCGCTTTCATAGCGCCGCTTTCGCTTCCTGCCGTCAATTCCTCAGGCGGATTATTCATTAGTTGTGGCTTTCAAAGGATGCCGAGGTTGAATTGGATTCGTCGTGCCAACCGCCTCCCAGGGCTTTGTAAAGTTCGACCGTTGCCAGTAATCGATCGCGTTGTGTGCGGGCCAGATTGAGCTCCGCGGGGAAAAGCTGTTGCTGGGCTTCGAGAACCTCGTAATAACTTGCTTTGCCAGCGGCGTACCGTTCCGAGGAGAGCTTGACGGCCGTCTCCAAAGCGGTCACTTGTCGCGCCCGCTGCTCGCGACTTTCGCCAAGCCTTTCGCGCGTGATCAGCGCGTCAGACACGTCGCGGAGTGCGCTGAGTGCGGTTTGTTTGTAGGCAAGCAAAGCTTCATCCCGGGCGGCCCTTGCCTGGCGGTACTGTCCCACTAACCGGCCTCCTTCAAACAGCGGCCCGCTCCCGCTGGCAGCGATGCCCCGTGCATTGGCGTTGCCAAGGGTAAAGGCTGACAGTTCCGGGCTGACCTTTCCCAGGAGCGCGGTCAGTCCGATCCTCGGGAAGAACTCGGCGACGGACTCGCCAATTTGCGCGTTGGCTGAGCGCAGCAATTGTTCGGCCTCTCGCACGTCCGGTCGGCGTTCCAACAAGGATGAAGGCAAGCCCGCCGGGACGCGTGGCGGCATCATGGCCTCGAATGATCCACTGCGTTGAATCGGCCCGGGAATGCGGCCCAACAGCAGGCAAAGCTGATTTTCGGTGCTGGAGATTTGATCGAGAATCACCGGGATAGCCGCGGTCGCGTCCGCAAGCGCAGCTTCGGCGCGCGATGTTTCCAATGCGGATGCGGCGCCGCCTTCGAGGCGCTGGCTGAAGATTCTCAGGCTCTCAGCAAAGGAGTTGGTGGTGCGGCTGGCGATTTCCAACTCCTGATCCAGCTCCAGTAATCGGAAATAATCAGCCGCAACCTCGCTCAGCAGGCTCAACCGAACACCACGCCGCGCTTCCTCGGAGGCGAGAAATTTGGCGCGAGCGCCTTCGTTGAGGCGCCGGATGCGGCCCCAGAGGTCCACTTCCCAAAATGCGTTGAGCGTGGCAACCGCCGAACTGAGGGTGCTGGCGTTGTTCGGGAGGGCTGAGCCAAACACGTCATTGCGGCCGCGGCTGACTACGCCATTATAGTTGACGTTGGGGAGGAATTGGGACCTTGCTTGCATGGCGAACGCGCGGGCCTGTTCGACACGAGTGACCGCGATGCGCAGGTCATAATTATTCGTCAAGGCTTCGCGGACCAACGCTTGCAGAGTTGTGTCCTCATAAACTTGCCACCAATCGAGGTCAGCGAAAGAGCTGTTAGTCGGAGCGCCGTCATCACGAAAGACCGCGGGTGAAACGACACCGGGACGCTTGTAGTTGGGGCCGACTGCGCAACCGGCCAAAAACACCATTGCAAAAGCACCAAGCACCAAACTCCAACCTCCAGAGAAGCTCCAAGCGCCAAGTCCCAAAGCACGCAACGCCAGTGCCGGTTTGGTTGGGATCTGGGGCTTGGCCTTTCTCTGGAGCTTGGAGCTTGGATTTTGCAGCTTGCTCATGGCTCGCTTAGAGGCGCGGCCCCAGCCGCAGAACCGATCTTTGGAGTCGGCACTGTCTTTTTTGCCCGACTTGCCAGTCTCTCGACAACGTAGAAAGTCACGGGGATGAGGAAGACGGCAATGCCGGTGGCGGCCAGCATGCCGCCGATGACGACGGTGCCCAAAATGCGCCGCGATACCGCGCCTGCGCCGGAGGCGGTCCAGAGCGGCACGCAGCCCAGGATGAAAGCAAAGGAGGTCATCAAAATGGGGCGCAGACGAATCCGCGCCCCGGTCAGCGCGGCGTCAACCAGGGGTTTGCCCTTCTCGTATTCGAGCCGCGCAAACTCGACAATGAGGATGGCATTCTTGGCCGCCAGACCAATGAGCATCACCAGACCAATCTGCGCATACACGTTGTTCACCATGTCCCGGATGAGCAAGGTTGCGAAGGAGCCGAAGACCGCGATGGGGGTGCTCAGCAGGACGCTGAACGGCAGCGACCAACTTTCATAGAGCGCCGCGAGGATGAGGAATACGAACAACAGCGAGAGCCCGAAGATGGCCGCCGGCGACACGCCTTCCTGAGCCTTTTTCTCCTGGAACGACATGCCCACATAATCGTACCCCATTTCGGGCGGCATTGTCTGAGCGAAGACTTCTTCGAGCACCTTCATTGCCTGCGCGGAACTGTATCCAGGCGCGGCCGAGCCGTTGATTTGAGCGCTGCGATAGAGGTTATAGCGCAGCGTGAACTCCGGGCCGGACAAGGGCTTGACGGTGGCCAGCGAGGAGAGCGGCACGGGTTCGCCATCCCTGTTGCGCACGTAGAACAACCCGAGGTTTTCGGCTTTGGTGCGAAATTCGCCCTCAGCCTGAACATAGACCTGCCACTGGCGGCCAAACCGGTTAAAATAATTTATGAACGCGCCGCCCATAAACGTCTGGAGCGTTTTGTAAACTTCGCCAAGGTCCACGCCCTGCTTCAGCGCCTTGTCGCGGTCCACGTTCACGAAAACTTGCGGCACCACTGGCAGGAACGTCGTGCTCAGGCCGGCCAGTTCGGGGCGTTTGCGCGCCGCTTCGAGGAACTTGTTCAAGTTGCCATTGAGAAACTCAATATCCTTCCCGGCGCGATCCTCCAGGATGAAGGTGAAACCGCCTGCCGCGCCAACCCCCTGAATGGCCGGGGGAGAAAACGCGAACGCCATCGCCTGGGGAAGTTGTGAGAGCTCGCGGTTTATGTGTGTCTTGATGGCGTCGAATTGTTCGCCGGGTTTCCTGCGCTCGCTCCAGTCTTTGAGTGTCACCCAAAAAAAAGCGCTATAGGTGTTCCGAATGCCGCTGAGCAGGCTGAAGCCTGAAACCGTCGTGAAATATTTTACACCCGGTGTCTTGTCCAGAATCTGCTCGACCTGCCGGCAGACCGCGTCCGTACGTTCCATGGACGCGGCGAACGGAAGTTGCACCTGGACGAACATGTAGCCCTGGTCTTCTTCGGGCAGGAATCCCCCGGGCAACTTCTTGCCGAACCAGCCGGCCGCGGCGGCGACCACAACGAGGAATGCCAGACTGAAGGCCGCCTTTCGAATCAGCCCGGCGCACACGCCCACGTATGCTTCACTGACGCGGCTGTAAACGCGATTGAACCCGCCAAAAAATTGGCCGAGCGGGCCCGTCGATTTCTTTCCTGGCCGCAGCAGCAGGGCCGAAAGTGCCGGACTGAGCGTGAGCGCATTGAACGCGGAGAGCAGCACCGAGATGGCAATGGTCACCGCGAATTGCTGATAGAGCCGGCCCGTGATGCCCGGAATAAAGATGGTTGGCAGGAGGACCGCCGCCAGAACAATTGCGATCGCAATCACCGGCCCGGAAACTTCTTCCATTGCTTTGAAAGTCGCCTCTCTCGGCGAGAGCCCTTCTTCGATGTGATGTTCGACCGCCTCAACGACCACGATCGCATCGTCCACGACCAGGCCAACGGCCAGCACAAGGCCAAAGAGCGAGAGCGTGTTGATGGAAAAACCCAACAGCGGGAAGACCGCGAAGGTTCCGATGAGCGAAACGGGCACCGCCAGCATCGGAATCAGCGTCGCCCGCCACCCCTGTAGAAAGACAAAGACAACCAGCATAACCAGCGCGAGCGCCGCGGCGAGCGTCTTGACGATTTCGTTGATGCCTTCCGTGACGGCATGGGTGGTATCCAGGGAGAAGACATAGTCGAGGTCCGCCGGAAAGCGTTGCTTCAACTCCTCCATGCGCCTTTTGACGCCCTTCTCGGCCTCGAGGGCGTTTGAACCGGGCAATTGATACAGCGCCAGAACCGCAGAAGGCTTCCCATTCAACCGGCCGATGATGTCGTAATCCTGGGTGGCGAGTTCCATTCGGGCGACGTCCTTGAGTCGGACGATCGAGCCATCCGCGTTGGCGCGCAGGACGATTTCCCCGAACTCCTCCTCCGATTGGAGGCGGCCTTGGGCGCGAACCGAGTAAGTAAATTCCTGTCCTGGCGGCACCGGCAAGCCGCCGATGCGCCCGGCGGGATTGACGGTATTTTGGTTGTTCACCGCGCTGATAATCTCCGGCACGGTGATGTTGAGGGTGGCCAGTTGGGCAGGCTTGACCCAGAGGCGCATGGCGTACTGGCCCGCGCCGAAAACAACCACCTGCGCGATACCGGGCACGCGGGTGAGCGCGTCGTTCAAATTGATGTAGGCGTAATTGGCCAGGAACTGCGCGTTGCGAGTGCCATCGGGTGAAAAAAGAGCGATGAACAAAAACGGCGCCGAGAGAGACTTCTGAACCGTTACCCCAAAGTTCCGCACATCGGCCGGCAGTTGGGACTCGGCCTGCGCATAGCGCAACTGGGTGAGCATGTGGTCGATGTTTGCGTCGGTCTTGACATCGAAGTTCACGTACATGCGCATCAAACCATTGTTGGCGTTGACCGAATACATGTAGTTCATGTTGTCAACCCCGCTCATCTGCTGCTCAATGGGCGTGGCGACCGACTGTTCGATGGTCTGCGCGTCGGCCCCGACGTAATTCGCCTGAATAAAGATTTCGGGCGGGATGATTTTGGGAAACTGAGCGATGGGCAGGCCGGAAAGCGTGACCAGGCCGATGATGACCGTGATGATCGAGATCACCATGGCCACGATGGGACGGTTGATGAAGAATTTATACATGTGCTCTAAACGACGAAGGGCGAATGACGAAAAAACAAAGAGCCACCACACCAGGTGCCGGTCGGCGCATCTTGACACCACCACCATGCCGCTGGTCGATTCCCCCCACGACGGAGGAGTGGGGAGAGGGCAAGGGAGAGGGGATTCCAATTAGCCGCGCCAATTCGATGGAAGGTACCCCTCTCCCCAGCCCTCTCCCCGCTCGTGCCTCGCAGGGAGAGGGAGCGGGCTTCCACGATGGTGGCGGTATCCAGATGCGCCCGGTGCTGGCGTGACGCGCTTTTTCGGATTTAGTCATTCGTGCTTCCTTCGTTATTTGTCATTCGTCATTTGTCATTCCCGTCGGTCATTGAGTTGACACAAACGGCTTCGGCGTCACCGCTGCGCCTTCCTTGACCTTTTGAATTCCCTCAACCACCACGCGCTCCCCCGGCTTGAGACCTTCCTCAATGATCCACAGCGCGCCGGAGCGCTCGCCAACTTTAACGGGTCGGATGTGGGCCTTGTTATCGCTGCCCACGACCACGATCTGGTAGCTGCCTTGCAGCTCCGATACCGCGCGTTGCGGGACGAGCAGGGCGCCTTTCCTCGTGTCGAACTTCACGCGCACGCGGGCGAACTGGCCGGGGCGAAGAGCATTGCCCGGATTGGGGAACAGCGCTTCCACGCGGAGTGCGCCGGTGCTCGGGTTGATCTGGCGGTCAACAGCATAGACTCGGCCTTCGCGCGGATAGGTTGTTCCGTCGGCGAAAATCAGTTGCAGTTCAAGTTGTCGGCTGCGCTCGGTGCGGATGGTTTCATCCGAAAACAATCTCGTGAAGTTGATGTATGCCTGTTCGGTGACGCTGTAATAGGCCTTGATCGGGTCGAGCGTGGAAACAGTTGTTAACTCGCCGGTCAGAGGGCCAACCAGGTCGCCAATCTGCGCTTTGGCGATGCCGGGAATACCGTCAATCGGCGAGAGGATGCGAGTGAATCCTAGATTCAATTGGGCTTGACATCGAGTTCCGTCTTGCCGGACTGCGCCTCGGCTTGGGCGAGCTGACCCTTGGCCTGGTCGAGCGCCGCCTGGAAGGGACGCGGATCGATCTGAAACAATAATTCGCCCTTCTTCACCGGATCGCCCTCCCGGTAATTCTGGGTGAGCAGATAGCCGCTGACCTGCGCCCGGATTTGCGCATTCACCAGCCCTTCCAGCGTGCCGATCCAATCATGGTAAATCGGCACGTCCTGTCCTTTCACGTCCACAACTTCCACCGCCGGCGGCGGCGGCGTGATCTGAGCCTTGGGTTTGCAACCGGCGAAGCAGAGCACCGCCGAGACCGCCAGGAGGACAAGCGTTTCAGTATTGATCGGCAGCTTCATTTGTTTGTGCAATATCTCGGTCAAATCGCCCATCATTGATCGTACCCTGTTTCAATCCTAAGACTGCGCGTGGCTTCACCATCCACAGCAGTTTGTCCACGCCGCGCCAAACCTCTGTGAATAGATCGGCGGCGGTTCGTCCAGGTGGGCGCCTCATCTCAGTATGAGCGTAAGATCTTCCAATGACCGTTCGTCTTCGTGACTTGGTGGCGGGACCAGGCATAGAAACCATCTAGCTCCTTCTGGTCGTAAACCACGACATAAATCCGATACGTTCCGTCATGGTCGTCGATGAAGCGGTCGATTCGCTGTTGGAACAGAACCCGCGTGCTGTGAGTGAACCAACCGAAGTCCCCGCGTCGCAACCTGTCGACCGCGAAGTGAATCGTATAACGGCGACACATCTGCGCAATCTCCCTCTTGTCGCGCTCAGTGATGGATCCAGGTGCACCCGCCGGAATGTCCGGCAGCAAGAGCCTCCACGACGCCACACTCGCCGCGATGAAAGCAAGAAGCAGGATCAACAAGACTCGGCGTTCCCGGTGCGAACGCCGATGTACTGCCTCCTCACTGGGTGGTTGCTGCTCCAATGTCACGCTTGGCATTACAGTTGTCTGGTATCGCCGAACAATTCATGCAAGCCAATAAAGTGCGGACGTTTGACATTCCAGTGCGACTGCTTGGCTTGGAGGCCGAGGTCGAGCACGTCGGCAAGTTGCTGGTTTAGCAATTCAATCATCGCCCCGCATGTTGACTCGCGGAGACTGTCCTGAGTTGGAATGAGTTTGTTTTCATATCGGCATCACGGGGCGCCAATGGGAACAGTCGGTAACAGGTTCGGCAATCCATGCGTCGGCTGGGATCTGCGCCGCGCCCGGATAGACCGCATATTCGTTTCTTCATTTTTGAACTCCTGTTTTTGAGTTGGGTTCCCGTGCGCGGTGCTGCTCAGCGACCGGTCATTTGCTCCAGCCTTTCGGGATACCGGGCGCCGTGCACTGTAATCTTTGAAGCCGCGCTTTCGATGTCACGCAGGTCGTCCGGCGTCAGTTCGACTGAGATTGCTCCGATGTTTTCCTCCAGTCGATGCAGTTTCGTGGTGCCGGGAATTGGAACGATCCACGGCTTCCGGGCCACCAGCC
>QHNT01000222.1 GCA_003218515.1 Verrucomicrobiota bacterium
GAAAAGATCAGAGATGTTTCGCTCGGCTCAACATGACAGTCGAGTCATGAGTAGTCGAATATGCGTTGGACCGCTACGTTGCAACCCAGATGACGATTTTTTACGACCCGCGCTGTCTGGAATATTCGAGCCCAGGCCATCCAGAACGGCCAGACCGTATTTCTCGGACCGCGCCATTGATAAAGGACCGACATCCTGAGTGGGATTGGCGCGAGCCGATTCCGGCGAGCGACGATGAATTGTTGCGCGCGCATTCGCGTGAGCATATCGAACGCGTCGCCACTCCGCGGGAAGACTTCGATCCCGATACGCCGCTCTATCCAAACATCGAAGCGTACGCGCGCCGCTCAGCAGGGGCTGCGATTGAAGCAGCGCGCGCGGCGTTGCGCGGCGAACCGGCGTTTAGTTTGATGCGGCCTCCCGGGCACCACGCCACGCGAGATCGCGCGATAGGTTTCTGTTATTTCAGCAACGTCGCCATCGCTGCGCTTGATGCCCTTGCTGAAGTCCCGACTCGTCGGGACGATGCCAACACGCCGGGGTCACCGACACCGGCTACAACAAAGGTGGAACGCGTTGCGATTTGGGATTTTGATGGACATCACGGCAACGGCACTGAAGCAATCGTGGCACACAATGAGCGAATTCGATTCGCGTCGATCCATCAATTTCCGGCGTATCCGGGAACCGGCGGGAAATCGTTCGCGAATATCGATAACTGTCCCGTCGCTCCTTTCACACCGCGGAATGAATGTGTTGCTATTGCGAAGCAGTCGCTGGAAAAACTAATTACATTTAAGCCTGATCTGCTACTTGTTTCCGCGGGCTTCGACGCCTATTCGCGCGATCCGCTGTTGCAGATGACTCTCGAACGCGAAGACTTTGCGACATTCGGCGAGTGGTTGAGCGAAGTGGACATCCCTGTCGCCGTTGCGCTCGAAGGCGGTTACAGTAACGACTTGCCGAGACTGATCGACGCGTTTCTCAGCGCCTGGGCGCGTTAATTTCAACTCGGCTAGCAATTCGTCAGCCGTAGCTTCGATATCTGCGTAGCCGTATCGGTGCGCGCGAGCTTTCACTGCGAGCAAGCCGCAGCGATGCAGTGCTTTGAAATCGCCAAACGGAAATTTGTAATGCGCTTTGCTGCCGAGTTTGTGGCGACCGTCGATCCCCAGATGCCACTTACCGTATTCTTCAAATCCGCGAAGCCGGACGAATTCATTTTTCTGCGCGGCTGACGGTTTGTCTTGTTGCCAAGCGCCTTTTTTATCGAGAATCACACGACCTTCACTGATCAATTCGTAGGCGTTCAGAAGAGCTGCCCGATTAAGCGTTATCGATTGTGTTTCTTGGGCCAGGAATTGTGATGAAAACGTGCAAAGCCAAATGGATGCTGCGATGAGGCCTAAGTTCGTCTTGTTGAGGGGAATCATTTTATAACTCGGGCTGGCGGGATTCGAACCCACGACCTCTTGAACCCCATTCAAGCGTTCTACCAAGCTGAACTACAGCCCGATTTACAGAGGCAAAGTATTCACCCATTCGGAGTAAATCGCCACCGCTGAAATTTGCGAGCGCCAGAGACCGCCGCTACAGAGGAAACATGCTCAGCGCTGGAATTGTCGGTCTGCCGAACGTCGGGAAATCCACCTTGTTCAACGCCGTCACAAGCACACGCAAGGCCGCGGCGGAAAATTATCCTTTTTGCACCATTGATCCTAATGTCGGCGTCGTCGAAGTGCCTGACACACGTCTGGCTCCGCTAGCCAAAATCGCCAAAACAGACAAAATCATCCCGGCAGCCATCGAATTCGTGGACATTGCCGGACTGGTGAAAGGCGCGTCGCAAGGGGAAGGGCTGGGCAACAAGTTCCTCAGCCACATCCGCGAAGTGGACGCCATCGTGCAGGTCGTGCGCTGTTTTGAAGACGCGGACATCGTGCATGTCACCGGCAGTGTGGACCCGATCCGGGACATCGAGATCGTGACGACCGAACTGGTGCTGGCCGATCTCGAAGCATTGCGCCGTCGTCGCGACAAAATCAGCAAGGACGTGAAGAGCGGTGAGAAACACGCCAGCGCGGAAAGCCAAGTGCTCGACAAAATCGAACCTCACCTCAACTCCGGCAAACCGGCCGCGACGCTGCATTTCGCGCGGGAGGAATGGGAACTGGCGCGCCATTGTTTCCTGCTCACCGCCAAGCCCACGATCTTCGCCGCAAATGTGAAGGAGAACGAGTTGGCCGCCGCGGACACCAACCCGCACGTCACCAAAGTGCGCGAATACGCCCACAGACATCACGCCTGCGCTACGGTCGTTATCTGCGCTCAACTGGAGAGCGACCTGGCCGACCTGTTGCCGGAGGAGGCTGCGCAGTACCTGGCGGAGCTGGGCGTGAAGGAATCCGGTATCGCCGCGCTCATTCGCAGCAGCTACCAACTCGTCGGCCTGCGCACTTTCTTCACATTCAACGAAAAGGAACTGCGCGCCTGGACGATCCACGGCGGCGACACGGCGTCGCGCGCCGCGGGCACGATTCACACCGATTTCGAGCGCGGCTTCATCAAGGCCGAGCGCGTGAACTGGAAGGACCTCGCGAATGCCGGCTCGGTCGGGCGCGCGCGGGAAAACGGGCATTACTCGCACGAGGGCCGCGACTACGTGGTGCAGGACGGCGACGTGCTGCTCTTCAAGTTTAATGTCTAGCGCAAATGAAAGTCCTGGCCATTGACATCGGCGGCACCCACGTGAAAGTGCTGGCGACAGGGCGCAAGAAGCACCTTCAGATCGATTCCGGCCCGACGATGACACCGAAGAAAATGATCGCCGCTGTGCGCGCGGCGAGCGCCGGCTGGAAATACGAGGCCGTGTCCATCGGTTATCCCGGAGCGGTGGTCCACGGACATCCGGTGGCCGAACCCCACAATCTGGGCCGTGGTTGGGTCGGTTTCGATTTCAGAAAAGCGTTCGGGCGCCCGGTGAAAGTCATCAATGACGCGGCGATGCAGGCGCTCGGCAGTTATCGAGGCGGACGAATGCTCTTTCTGGGTCTGGGCACGGGTCTGGGTTCTGCGCTCATTGTGGACGGAGTGCTTGAGCCGATGGAACTGGCCCATCTGCCCTACAAAAATGGACGGACCTATGAAGACTACGTCGGGTTGGCCGGGCTGAAACGACTGGGCAAGAAAAAGTGGCGCCGCCACGTGGCTGACGTAGTGGCGCAACTCGAAAAGGCGTTGCAGGCCGATTACGTCGTTCTGGGTGGCGGAAATGCAAAACTGCTCAACCGCCTTCCGCCCGGCACGCGACTGGGTGACAATGCCAACGCGTTCATCGGTGGGTTTCGCCTCTGGCAAACGCCAAGACGCCGCAGGTCAGCGACGTTCGGCAGAGCCTGAGGTTGCCCCAACATAGTCATGAGTTCTCCAAGTTCCAGGCCTGCCCGCAAAATTGTCTTCCTGTTCGATGTGGACAACACGCTGCTCAACAATGACCGTGTCATTGCCGACCTCCAGCGCCACCTCAAACGCGAGGTTGGCCCCGAACAGGCCCAGCGTTATTGGGCGATCTTCGAACAGTTACGCAACGAACTCGGTTACGCCGATTACCTCGGGGCGTTGCAACGCTACCGAAGCGAGCATCCGCGCGAGCCGCGCCTGCTGACCGTCTCCAACTTCCTGGTGAATTATCCGTTTGCCAACCGTCTGTATCCGAACTCCCTTGATGTCGTTGAACACGTCAAGCAATGGGGGCCGGCGGTCATCCTGTCCGACGGCGATGTCGTTTTCCAGCCGCGCAAGGTGGAACGGTCCGGCCTCTCCGAAGCCGTAAACGGAAACGTTTTGATTTACGTTCACAAGGAAAAGGAACTCGATGATGTCGAGCGGCGTTTTCCGGCGAAGCACTACGTGATGGTGGACGACAAGCTACGCATTCTGGCGGCGATGAAAAAAGTCTGGAGAGATCGGTTAACAACCGTTTGGCCGCGCCAGGGGCATTACGCGCTCGATCCGCAAGCGATCGCCGCTTATCCGCCGGCGGACCTCACGCTGGAGCGCATCGGTGACCTGCTCAACTACGCTTTGCCCGCGTTACTGAGCCCGTAGAGCCGGGCTGCTGCGCGACTCAAATTTAAGGACGAGCCGCAGCCGCGAGACTTTTCTTTGCATCCAATCAGGTATAGTTCCGACATGCGAAGGCTGCCGCGCTCATTCTACAACCGGGACACGATTGTGGTCGCCAGGGAACTGCTCGGCAAATACGTCGTTCATCAGTCGCGCGGCGTGAAACGGATCGGCAGGATTGTCGAAGTGGAGGCATACCTCGGTCCGCACGATCTCGCCGCGCATTCGGCCAGAGGGTTGACGGACCGTACGAAAGTCATGTTCGGCCCGCCCGGCCACGCCTACGTTTATCTCATTTACGGGATGTATTACTGCATGAACGTGGTGACCGAGCGTGAAGGCCATGCCTCCGCCGTGTTGCTGCGCGCCCTCGAGCCGGTGAAAAATGTCGAGGGCAGGACCTGCGGCCCTGGGCTGCTTTGCAAAGCGATGCGCATCGACAAACGCCTCAACGCCCACGACCTGCTTAGCGACAATTTTTACATCGCCTGGCCCGATAATGAGTCAGTGGGGCGAGTGTCCCCGCGAGCCGTCATCCCGAGCCAAAGTGCGGCTCGTTGGGAATCCCGCTCCACCGGTGTCAAGGAGGGGCCGCCTGAAGCCAACCCGTTGGTGATCATCGAGAGACCTCGGATTGGAGTGGACTACGCCCGGCATTGGGCCAGACGGCATCTGCGGTTTTACATCAAAGGCTGTCCGTTCGTTTCGCGGCCATAGCCTGCGGAGGCTACCTGAGGACCATCGCCCCGTCAGAAGGCCCGTCGCCGTTCTCCTCCTTCAGTTCCTTCAGGAAACTTTTCGCCGGAAAATGTTTGCCCGGGCAGCGGGTGTAAATCGGATTGATTTGCTGGTGCGTTTTGACGGCGTCGGCGCTCAAGTGGCAGCGGGCGAGTAAAAAATCCACCAACGCGTGGAGGCTTTCCATTTGTCTTTTGGTGGGTCGGTCCTCGTCGAAATTTCCGACCATGCAAATGCCGACCGCCTTTTTGTTCAAAGCTTCACTGGCCAGATGACCGCCGTCGAGCTGGGCCGTCCAGCGGTGGCCGATGGCGATCTCGCCGTCCTTCATCGAATGGCCGTTGCCGATGACGAAATGGTAGGCCAGCCCGTTTTCCATGTGTCGTTCAACGCGATGATAGTAATCCATGCCTTTGACGCTGGCGTTGGGCGAGGCGCTGTGATGAATGACGATGTATTTCCACTTCGTCCGCTCGACCCGGATCTTGTTCAGCCCTTTCGGCAGGAGCGAACTCGAAGCCATCTCGCTCCTGACCGCGTCCGAATCGGGAATGACCAGCTTCTGACCGACCCGAAGTTTGTCGGTCCTGGAAAGCCCGTTGTGCTCGGCCAGTTCCCCGACGGTCAGCCCATATTTGTGGGCGAGGTCGGTCAGCGTGTCGTTGTGTTTGACGGTGTAGTTTTTATCTGCCGCCGCGAGTGAAACACAAACGCAGGCCAGCACCGCTGCGGCGGATCCGGCGCAGCGGCGGGCGAACCGGGAGACAACAACGTAATTTGCCATTTCGGTTTCTCGATTCTGACCGGTAACACATCGCGCCGTTCATTGGCCAGATTTTTTTATTCTATTGAAACAAGCTTGTGAAGGGCGTCGGCGCAGATAAAATACGCGGCCAAACTCATGAGAAAACTGCTTTCCATCGGGCTGCTCCTTCTGCTGGCTGGGGCCGCCGCAACGGAGTCACAAGCTCAAACTGGTTTCCGGCGAATCGAAGACGTGATTTACAGCCGAAAATTCGGCACGGCGCTGACCTTGGACGTGTTTCAGCCGGAGCAGCCCAACGGCTGCGGCATTCTATTCATGGTCAGCGGCGGGTTTTTCTCCAGTCACGACGGGATTAATCCCGGTTTTTATCGCGCGTTGCTCGAACGCGGCTACACCGTGTTCGCGGTCGTGCACGGTTCGCAACCGAAATTCACCATCCCGGAAATCGAGCAGGACATCCATCGCGCCGTGCGATTCGTGCGACACAACGCGCCTAAATACGGCGTGAATCCGGGCAAGCTCGGCATCACCGGCGCCAGCGCCGGCGGCCATTTGTCGCTCACGATGGCCACCCAGGGCGGGCCGGGCCAGCCGGACGCAAAAGACCCGGTGGACCGCGAAAGCAGCGCCGTGGAGGCGGCCGCCTGTTTTTTTCCACCGACCGATTTTCTGAACTGGTCGAAACCCGGCGACAATGAAGTCGGGATTGGCCCGGTGGGGACACAATTCAAAGCGGCCTTCGGTCCGCGTTCCGATACCGAGGAGGGACGGGAGACGCTGGGCAGGGAGATTTCGCCGATCAACTTCGTCACCTCAAACTTGCCGCCGACGCTGGTCATTCACGGCGACGCCGACAAGCTGGTGCCGATTTACCAGGCGGAGATTTTCAAGAAACGCTGCGAGGAGGCGCGTGCGCCCTTCAAGCTGGTCGTTCGCGAAGGCAAGGACCACGGCTGGAAGGAAATGGGTGACGACATGAAGGTTTTCGCCGATTGGTTTGACGAACATCTGTGCGCGCTTAAGTCGAAAGAGTGATTTGACGCCAATGAGAGTTTGGCTCAGCGGCTGCCGTGATTTTCCTTTCCCCAATCATCAGCAAACGACTCAGGGGTGTGATGGGCTTTTGTGGGTGCCTTGGGGGTTCTCGATAATTCCTTTGCGAATGGCGTAACGGGTGAGGCCGGCGACGTCGTGAATTTCCAGCTTGTCCATGAGCTGCTGTCGGTGTTTCTCCACCGTCTTGATACTGATAAACAGTTTGTCGGCGATTTGCTTGTTGGCGTGACCTTCGGCGATCAACTGGAGCACTTCCATTTCACGCGAGGTAAGCCGGCTGCGGCCTTTCTTGACGGGTTCGCCTCGAACAAAAGCCTGCTGGTAATGGTCGAGCAGTCGTTTGGAGATGGCCGGGCTGAAGAAAGCGTTGCCTTTCTTTACTTCGCGAATCGCCATCACCAGATCCTGCGAGGCAGTTTGTTTGATCAGGTAGCCGGTTGCGCCGGCTTCGGTCAACTGCTGCACATATTCTTCGTCGCTGTAGGACGAAAGGATGAGCACTTTTGACCCGGGGCTTTCCTTGGTGATTTGCCGTGTCGCCTCCAGCCCGTTGAGCGAGGGCATCCCGATGTCCATGACGACCACATCGGGTCGCAGGCGTTGGGAGATTTGTACCGCCTGGCGTCCGTTGTCCGCCTCGCCGACAACGTGCATGTCCTCTTCTGCGTCGAGCAAAGCGCGGAGGCCCTGCCGCACGACCGTATGGTCATCCGCTAGTATCACTGTTATTTTCTGCATACTTTTCAGTTCCGTTGCCAGATTGGCGGAGATTATGTTCCCGGGCTTAAAATCACGCAACCTGCAAAATGTGGGGCTTCCCACGGCTCAAGTTTCCAGTTGCGGTGTGGGGCACCGCGGCGTGGCAGGGTTCGCTTTCATGCAACTATTCCGCGGCCCGCTTGCGGTGAGTGATGTCACGCGCGATGATCTGCACGGCTGGCCGGTTTTCAAACGTCAGCGGCGCGGCAGCCACTTCCACGTCCACCACCTGATTGTCCAGTCGCACGAATTTTTCCTCAATGAAAGGAACCACGGCCGCATCTCGCTGCATCCGGCTTTCAGCCGACTTCCAGAAAAACGTGGTGCCTTCCTCGCGCAACTGGCGCAGACGCCGCTGCATCATCTCCCAGTAATCCGGGCGGATGATTTCCTTCAACGGTTTGCCGATGAGTTGTTCAACGCTGTCCGCGCCGAGCAACCGGGCTGCGGCCGTGTTGGCGAAGACGATGTGATCATCACTCTGGACCAGGAGCGCGTCCGGACACAGCTCCACTAATTGCCGGTAGCGTTCCTCGCTCTTCTGCAACGCCTGCTCTGCCTCTTTGCGACGCGCCCGCTCCTCCACCAGTTGCAAAGCTCGTTGCACAGCAGGGGCCAGGTTGGACAGCCGGCCTTTGAGGACGAAATCAGTGGCGCCCTTTTTGAACGTTTCCACCGCCATTTCTTCCTGTGCCGAACCGGTGACGAAGATAAACGGAATCTCGGGACACTTCTGCTGCGCAAGGGCCAGCGCCGCGAAACCGTTAAACGTCGGAAGGCCGTGGTCGGAGAAAATCAGGTCGGGCGGATCCTCCTCAAGTTCGCGGATGAACCCCTCCCGCGTCTCAACTCGTATGGATCGGAAGGCGAGGCCGCTCTGGCGCAATTCGCGGTTTATCAACACCACATCGCTGGCGTTGTCTTCCAGGATCAGGATGCGCAATTCTTTGTTCACAACCAATACCACTCGTTTTCCAGTCTCGAAGGTATCAGCTATCCTGTCCCCTCGGAAGTGGGGTGTATACCTGATGTCGGGGCGCACCCTGACACTTCACCGCAGGCGGGTAGGGACGCCGCGCCGCCGTCCCTGTGCGGGTTGAGCGGGCGGAACCCCAAGGGCGCGTTCCGCCTTGTTATCTTGCGCCGCCGAACGCGGCGCGGACAGCCCAGGGCACTGTCCCTGGCACGGGAAACATGGCGGCTGTATCACAAGGGATTCGGAGCCTGATGTCCCCCGCCCCCTTGGGTCCGTCTTCGAAAACATGGCCCAGGTGCCCGCCGCAACGAGCGCAAACGACTTCCGTGCGGCGCATGAAGAGGGTGTTGTCGGCTTCCGAGGTTACCTGTTCGGCTTTGATGGGTTGAGAGAAACTCGGCCAGCCAGTGCCGGAATCAAATTTGTGCTCTGAACTGAACAAGGCGAGACCGCAACCGGCGCATCCGTAAATGCCTGGCTGGTGGTTGTTCCAATATTCGCCGGTGAAAGCGCGTTCGGTTCCTTTTTTGCGGAGGACGCCGAATTGCGCAGGTGTTAACTCTTTTTTCCACTCCTCTTCGGTTTTGATGACTTTGTCTTTCATATTCCAGTTGAGCGTAACAGCCGGTGAGTTGGTGGACGGCGCTGCGCCGGTCGCAGAGACGGTGGCGACACGCGTCTGGCCGCAACCCGCCAGCAGCAACATCGAAAATCCAAAGCTGTAAATCACACATTTCATTTTCAGCCGCCAGACTCGAAAGTAGTCGGTCTTCATGTTTATGCAACTGCGGCTACAGGCTGCTGTTTGTTTCGATGGCGCGCGAGGTCTTCCACCTGACGGATCACCAGCGCGGTCCAGCCGGTCTGATGGCCGGCACCCAGTCCCTGGCCGGTTTCGCCGTGGAAATATTCGTGGAACAAAACCAGGTCGCGCCAGTGCGGGTCTTTGGCCCAGCGCGCGTCGTTGCCGTGGCACGGGCGGCGTCCGTTTTTTTCGGCCAGGAAAATGCCCGCCAGTCGGCGCGACAGTTCCTGTGAAACTTCATGGAGCGTCAGTCGTTTTCCGGAGCCGGTCGGACACTCCACTTTGAAATGGTCGCCATAGAAGTGGTGGTAGCGCTCGATCGCCTCGATGAGGAGATAGCTGGTGGGAAACCAAATCGGGCCGCGCCAGTTCGAGTTGCCCCCAAACAGCCCGGTATTCGATTCGCCCGGCACATATTCGACCCGGTGCACGTCACCGCCGGCGTGAAATTCGTAAGGATTTTTCTGGTGAAACTTCGACAGGGAGCGAATCCCATAGGGCGAGAGAAATTCATTTTCATCGAGCATGTACCTGAGCACGCGTTCGAGCCGTTCGCGCGAGGGAATCGCGACCAGTCGATGCCCGTGGTCGCATTCACAGTGTGTGATGTGCCGTGACAGGTCCTGCCGGTGTTTCACGAACCAGGCCAGGCGCTTGCTGAAGCCGGGGAGGCCCTGAATCGACTCTTCCTCCAGCACTTCCACCGCGATCAGCGGAAGCAAGCCGACCATCGACCTTGTCTTTAAAGGCACGGCGCTGTTGTCAAATCGGATTTGGTCGTAATAGAAGCCATCGGTTTCGTCCCACAAGCCGGTGCCGCCAAGCGTGTTCATGGCATCGGCGATCTGCACGAAGTGTTCGAGGAACTTCGACGCCATGTCTTCATACGCCGTGCGGACTTTGCCGCCGTCGTGCGCCAGTTCCAGAGCGATGCTCAGCATGGTGGCGCAGTAAAACGCCATCCACGCCGTGCCGTCGGCCTGTTGCAAGGTCCCGCCCGTTGGCAACGGTTTGGATCGGTCGAACACGCCGATGTTATCAAGACCGAGGAATCCGCCGGAAAACAGGTTTTTACCATGGGCATCCTTACGGTTCACCCACCAGGTGAAATTAAGCAGTAACTTCTGAAAGACGCTTTCCAGGAAGTCGCGGTCGCGGTCGCCGCGCCGGGCCGCGATCTTATAAACGCGCCAGGCGGCCCACGCGTGCACCGGCGGATTCACGTCGCCAAAGGCAAATTCGTAAGCCGGAATCTGGCCGTTCGGATGCATATACCATTCGCGCAGGAAAAGAATGATCTGCTCCTTGGCAAACCTGGGGTCGATCCGCGCAAACGGAATCATGTGAAACGCCAGATCCCACGCCGCGAACCATGGATATTCCCATTTGTCCGGCATCGAAATCACGTCGCGGCTGTAGAGATGCGCCCAATCGTGGTTGCGTCCCTGCCGGCGGCTCGCCGGCGGCGGGGGCATCGCCGGGTCACCTTCCAGCCAGTCCTGCACGACGTAGTGATAGAATTGCTTGCTCCAGAGTAAACCGGCGTAGCCCTGCCGCGCCACGTTGCGCTCGGCGTCGGACAGTTTTGCCGAGGTCACCGAAGCATAATACTCGTCCGCCTCGCGCTTCCGCAGAGAAAAAATCGAATCGAAGTCGGCGCCCAGCGGCTGGGGCGGCGCTTCCGCGTCGCTGAACAGACGCAGCGGAACGGTGCACGACTGACCCGCCGCAACGTCTAGAACGTAATGCGGCGCCACCTTGGTCCCCACGCTCTGCGAGTTCACCACGTCTTGGCGACCGTGAACGACGTATCCATGAAACGCGTCTTTCGCAAATGCGCCGTCCTCGGCGGCGCCCCAAAGCAGGCGTGAATTGGATTCATTCTCGGTAAACAGGAAGGGCGGAAAGCTCCTGTCCTCCGCGGGACCCACGGCAAGGAAAAATTTTCCCAGTGTTTCGTGCGTCGCCTCCAGCAGGTTCGCGTCCTTGTGCCGTCGAATCCGCGGCTTGAGCGAGCACCCTTCATGCGCGCAACCCCACGACCAGGTGTTGCGAAACCAAATCGTCGGCAGCAGATGCAGCGTTGCTGCTTCGGGCCCGCGATTGGTTGCGGTGATGCGAATTAAAATGTCGTCCGGAGAATTTTTGGCATATTCAGCGAAGACGTCGAAGTAGCGGTTATCGTCGAAAACTCCAGTGTCCGTCAGCTCGAATTCCGGCTCGTTCCTGCCGCGCCGGCGATTTTCCTCGACCAGCCGCGCGTAAGGATATTCCGCCTGCGGATATTTGTAGAGCGCCTTCAGATAGGAATGCGTCGGTGTCGAATCGAGGTAGAAATATTGCTCCTTCACGTCCTCGCCATGATTCCCCTCGCTGCTGGTGAGGCCGAACAGGCGCTCTTTCAAAATCGGGTCGCGCCCATTCCAGAGCGCGAGCGCGAAACAAAGCCGGCACTCACGGTCGGTGATGCCGAGCAGCCCGTCCTCGCCCCAGCGGTAAGCGCGGCTTCGAGCCTGTTCATGGGGAAAATATTCCCAGCACGTGCCGCCCGGCGAATAGTCCTCACGCACCGTGGCCCATTGGCGCTCGCTGAGATAAGGCCCCCACCGTTTCCAGTTCTTCGCCCGCGTGGCGTCCTCCTGCAATCGGATGGCCTCGGCCGATTTCGTTTCGTTCTTGCTCATGGAACCGACTCCGGAATTTGGTGGTTCCCTTTATCCCTTGCCACGAGCGTCTAGTCAAAGGTACTTGCAAAATTCCTGTCACCTAGCGCCCGTAGTTCGCGGACCATCGCGCTCGGACGAAACCGCCGAGCCCGATTCCGCAGCGGGATTGACGGCCGATCATTGTGATATCGTCCTCTGTTACCCGTTGACGATGCCTTGCGACGGGAGTAATCGTTCGTTGGATGAACGGGAAGGACGCGTGCGTTAGCGATCATGGCGCGCCTTTGATCCCGGAGAACTCATGGGCGTCGGTAGCTCAATTGGATAGAGCTTCTGACTTCGGATCAGAAGGTTGCAGGTTCGAGTCCTGCCCGACGCGCCAATAAAATCAAGGTGTTTTCGAGTTTCCATGACATCGAAGGTCACCATACGGACCAGGGCAGTTCTGTCCGGCGAGGCCGAGCGGGCTCTCCACCTTACGGGCTTGTGACGCTGGGGAGATTGAAGTATTCTTTTTCCATGACCGCGACCGACGTGATCAATCACATTCGCCTGGACGAAAAGGGCGTGGCGTGGATCGACAACACGCGTATCAAGGTGATCGAAGTGGCCATGGACTGGTTGGCCAACCGATCCAGCGCAGAAGAGATGCATCTCCAATACCCGCATCTGTCGGTAGCTCAGATTCATGCTGCGCTTGCTTTTTATCACGACCATAAACAGGAGTTCGACAAGGCGATTGCGGAGAGCCTGGAACGGGTCGAAAAGCTGGCGGCCGAATCTGCTGATTCTCCCGGGCGGCGCAAACTACGCGCGATGGGACTCATTCCTTGAGTCTCGAGCTCTACGCCGACGTGCACGTGCGACGGGCGGTCGTCGTGGCGTTGCGGGTCCGAGGCGTTGACATGCTGACGGCTCAAACCGACGGTGCCGCGGAACTTGAGGATTCTGAATTGTTGGATCGGGCCTCGTCGCTCGGGAGGGTGTTGTTTACTCAGGACGAAGACTTTCTCCGGGAAGCCATCCGTCGCCAACGAACGGGACAGGCGTTTGCGGGTGTCATCTATGCACACCAACTTCGCGTCAACGTTGGCCAGTGCATCCAGGATTTGGAACTCCTGGCCAAGATTTACGATCCCGCAGATATGGCGAATCGGATCGAGTATCTGCCAGTGAAGTGATCTGCTGGCGTCCGCGGGCAGATCAACCGTGGTGGCTTTGGCGTCAGCGCGGCAGCGCCTGCCCCGAAGGCGGTCTTCGTGTAGTGCCACAACCGAAGGCCAGCAACAGCAACGAGACGCGCGGGTGCGATTGATTGGGGGACGTTTCCGGGGCAATCAATCGCGGTGGGGCCGTGCGGACCCGGAGAGCACAGCAGCAAACTGATTCGCTCCCAACGCTTGGCGCGCTCGTGGCGCGATTCTGTCTCAATGATGACTGAACAATGGCCAGACCTTGGCCAAACTCTGGCTCAAAATCTTTCTAACGAAGGGTAGAGGTCAGGCGTGTGGTCCAGGATGAGTGCGCTTTCACGCACGATCATGCACATGCGATTGAGCGTTCCACCGAAACTTTTTCCGGCGCACCCTGCGTGCTCCATTCGAGCAACCTTGCGACGACGCTTTGAGCGGCTTCCTTACCGCCCGGAGGCGGGGTAAGTGTCATACCCCAAAACTCACTTTTTAGCCGCGCAACTCCGGCTTCCTGGCGGTGGTTTTGCCAGGTGATTTGGACGTCGCGAACGGGCAAGGTTGAATGGTGTTGAAGGAAGCCCATGCCGGGACGTTCGCGCAAAATTCCCGGCCATGGTCCGCGCCTCAAGCTGTGCTTCGGGAAGATGTCTGATCCCGAAATGAGGTCAATATATTGACCGCCTCATCACCAAACGTCCACAGAGAAGGCCTGAACATGCTCCTTCAACCAAGGGAAGTCGCGGTTGGGAGGTAGAACGTCCCATGGTATGCCCGTGAATTGGTGGTCCC
>QHNT01000223.1 GCA_003218515.1 Verrucomicrobiota bacterium
ATCAGCGTCATCACCAGAAAGAGGGAAGACCCCTCTTCGGTCTTCCGGGTGCGGGCCAGGATTGTGTTCATAAATGGCTGCTAGGTTCGTTTGGATATTTTGGTGGAAAGCTGGTAGAAATCGTAGTAATTCCCGGGTCCGATTTGAATGATGGGATATTGGATCTGATAAAACTGCAGCTTCATAGAGATCACGTGATTGGCTGTTTTGAGGGTGTTGGTGTTTCCGAAGGCGTCCTCGGCGGTAAAAATGCCGCTGTTGGTGATGTAACTGGCCACTACCGTTTTGGTGATGATTCCGTTGAATGTCCGCTGCAACTGGTTGGTGGTTGAGTCCCAGTAGTAGCGAACGAACGTGTTGGTGTTCGTGGTGGCGTAAATCTGAATGGCGCTGCCCTGCTGCGGCGTGTTGTCTGCGCATTCCGTGAAGTTGGTAGGGCCGAGACCGCCGTTGCCGATTTTAATAATTTTCGCCGATCGAATTTCAGTGCACAGAAGGTCGATCGCTTTGCGCGCGTCGTCACTGGCGCCCAGTTTCGACTTGGTCAATTCGAACAGCTTCATGCCGTAGAATTGGACCGCGAGCACCCCGACGAGGGTCATGACCATGATCGTCATGGCAATCATCACCTCCACCAGCGTGAAGGCGGATGGCCGGGTCTTTTGGCTCCGGTTGAAGCCCGAAAGGTTGAATGGTGTCAGGTTCATCGGTCAGGAGCGCGATAACTGGCAATGGTGTTCGTATAGGCCCGTTGTCTGAAGGACCAAACGCAATCGACTCGAATCATTTTCAGCGGGTACCCGACGACGGGTTTAAGATCGGTGATCGTGGTGAAGTTGGTCGCGTAGGCAATATTGGTGCCCGAGACCGGCATATCGAGACGGTTCGTGGGCACCGTCGGGAAATTAGCCGGAACCAATTCATCTACGACTGGGTAATTGCCCGGCCGCCATAGCGCCGCCCTGGCTTGTTCCATGCGCTGAGTGGCCAGAGCCTGGGCGGCCAGCGAGAAGGCCGACCACTCCGCCTGTCGGGTGGCAAAGATGTATCCTGCAATCACTCCGGCCATTGACATAACGGTGACGGACATGGCGACGGCAACTTCGGCGAGCGTGAACGCCCGCTGCGACCGAAGGCAGCCTCGTCTCAGCGGGCCCGTGCTCAGTTGGCTTGCAGTTGTTACTTTCATTTGAATCTTTGTCTCGTTCTATGGCTTTCTCTGCCTAATTCTCAGTCGAAGTTTAGCAACCGGCTTGGTCCGACTTGAGAAAAAGTGCCTCCTCATGGTCGAATGCCAGACACTTTATTACAGAAGCGTTAAGCCAGAAAAGAGGAATCAAAGGTTGCGCAAAAGAATTATGGCACTAGTCACTAGGGCCGAATGGACTCACTTGCTCGAATGTTGAACAAAATAGGCGGCCGCTTGAGAGCGGCGGGTGAGCTGAAGTTTGTCCAGTGTGTTGCTCAGATAGTTCTTGACGGTCTTGTCGCTTAATCCGAGTGCCGCGCCGATTTCCTTGTTGGTCTTGCCTTCCGCGACCAAAGCCAGGACACGCCGCTCCTGTGGAGAAAGTGAATCCAGTTTGGTGGTGGAGGGAGTGTCCGGGTTCTTGACGCGTTCCAACACACGCCGGGTCACAGCCGGATCGAGGATCGATTGGCCGGCGGCGACGTTTCTGACGGCGCGAACCAAATTTTCCTCGTCAATTTCTTTGAGCAAATAACCGTCGCCGCCGGCGTCGATGGATTCCAAAACGATTTCTTCGTCGGCAAAAGACGTGAGAAACAGGACGCGCGTTTCAAGCTGCGATTTGCGAATCTGCCGGCACGCCTCGAATCCGTTGCCGTCGGGCAGACGGACGTCCATCAGCACGACGTCCGGCTGCAAGCGCGCCGTTTCCTCCACCGCCGCCGCCATGGTGCCCGCTTCGCCCACAACTTCGATACCCGCGTGGCGGCTCAACAAAGTGTGCAGCCCAAGCCGGACCACTTTGTGGTCGTCCACAATCAGCAATCGGATCGGTCTGGATTCAAGCTGGCTCATAAAGCTGGCGGGCGGGGATTTCGACAAAAACAAGTGTGCCTTTGCCCGGCGTGGAGACAACCTCGCTGCGCGCGCCGATTTCGTTCGCCCGCGCGGCGATGTTGCGCAATCCGTGGCCGCGGTTTGCCGGGACCGTTTGTTCAAAACCCGTTCCATCATCCTGCACCTCCAGCCGCACGCATCCATTCTCTCTTTTCAAGGAAACGATTGTGCGTTGCGCCCGGGCATGCCGCAGACTGTTGCTCATGGCTTCGCGCGCGATCTGAAGCAGGTGAGTCGCCTCCCGCGCATCCAACTGGTCGGCCGCCTGTGGATCGACGTCGAAGGAAAACTGCGCGGCGTGCGACTGGCTCATGGTTGCGACGAGTGATTGCAAGGCTGTTTTGAACTCACGCCCTTGCAATGCTTGCGGTTCCAGCCCGACAATGAAATTTCTCACGTCGCGAATGATCGCGTTCAAATCCGCGACGGCCTTGGTCAACTGCGCCTCCGCGCGGCACGCGTCCTGTTTCATCAGATTTCGGCATTCCTGCAAGGCCAGGCCGACTGCATAGATGGACTGAATGATTCCGTCGTGCAAATCCCGCCCCAGTTGCACGCGCTCATCCAGCGAGCGGCGCAGGCGGTGTTCGCTCTCCTGCAACGCCTCCTCCGCCTGTTTGCGCTCGGTGATGTCCCACGCGATGCCCTGCGCGTAGTGCGGTCCGCCGGACAATTGCTGCACGCGCAAATTCACCCGCAGCATCACCCGGCGCCCGTCTTTGGCCCGCATTTCCACTTCGCAATGCGCGTTGGGCGCGCTTGCTTTGAGTTGCTGTAAAATTGCGCGAAACGAATCGCGATGAGCGAGCGCGACCAGTTGCGCGAAGTTCAGCTTCACCGCCTCCTCGCGAGGGTAGCCGAGGATTTGTTCGCCGGCGGCGTTGAGCGAAGCCAGATTGCCCTCGAGGTCGAGCGTGAAGATGATGTCGTGTGCGTTTTCGAACAAATCGCGGTAATGCTCCTCCAATGCCGCCTCGCGCCGGCGAATCGTTTCCGTCTGCCGCCGCACGTTCCGCCGGATGATCCCCACCCAGATGATCCCGACCAACACAAACGCCACCAGGAGGAACAGCGCCCAGAATAATTCCGTGAGTTGCGGCATTACCGGAGCCTGATTGGAGGTTGCCTGCGCCCGGACGGACAAGGAAGAAAAAAGGACAGCTATCGCCAAACAAAGCACGGTTCGCCCGCTTCGCGACAAAAATCGGCTCAATCCGGACGGCGATGATGCTGCAGTTTGACTTCCGGCTCTATCTTGGCCACAGCTTCTCACGTTGCGGTCACAAACGTTTCGCCAGCTCCGCCTGGCTGGCCACGAAAATCTCTTTGTGGAGCGAGTTGCCGTGTGAATGCTGCGCCGCCGACCGCGTGGAAATAGACGCAGCCAAATTCCTGGCACGCCGCGAGCGTTTTGTCACCCATCCCGCCTTTTCCAATCACGCCCCGAATCCCGAATTGCCTGATGATTTCGGCCTGATACGGCTCTTCGCGCGTCGAAGTGGTTGGCCCGGCCGCGGTGACCTTCCAATTCCCCTGTTCATCCTTCAACACCACCGGACCGCAGTGATAAAGAATGCCGTCGCGCAGACTCACTCCCGGCGGCAACCGGCCGCCTTCGTGCAGATACTTGTGGACCGCGTCGCGGCCCGTGAACACCACGCCGGATATCAGAACCTCGTCGCGGACTTTCCGCGCGCGGATTTTTTCCTCGGTGAAGGGGAAGGAAAGGTCGATCATATTCACTCTCGGTAAATTTCCCGGCGATGGCCAATAGCCACCAGATAAATTTCGCCTCGTGCTGGATCGAAACGATAAATTACCCGATAATCCCCAACCCGTAATCTGTATCTGTCCGAAGCCGTCATGCGATAATGAGGAAACGCGGCCAGTCGCCGCCCATGTCGTCAATCTTCCCTTGAACGAGATCCTGAATTCGCGGCGGCAATCGGAAGAAGTCTTGATCAAACTCGCGTGAGGCGATCTGCGTGGCCGCGCCATTCATGGCGCGCCTCAAGGCTTGCGAGTCCGAACACGACCTTCCCGAATGTCCTGCTCACCGCGTTCGATCTTGGCTTTGAACTCGTCGCTCATCTGCAACTCGTCTTCCAGCATGTTTTCCAGCCAGTCGCGGAGAGCTTGCTCTTCGGTCTTGGTCAACTGCTTTACTTGATTCTCAATTTGTTCGAGCGTCGGCATGGCAAAATTAAAGCCTCTTTTGTGCGCTTTGGCAAGCGCACCGCCATTTACGGCGGGCATCTTCCTCCACCATGCGGTCGGGCACCATTGCGCCTTGCAAGCCAGCATCATTGCAGAGCGCGACCTCTTCGCTCTCCTCCGCCAACTCGGCCAGTTTGCGACCCACCTCGCGGCGCTCGGCTTCGGTGAGCTTGGGCAACGCTTTGATGATTTCAGCAGCGCTCATGATGCAAATAATGGCAATAGCACGCCTAGAAAAAGAGTGATTGCGCTCTTCAATTTCATGGAAGGTTTTGGGGTTCCTTTTTAGTACAACCACTTCCCAATTTTCCCCTCCGCATCCAGCGCCACCCCCTGTCTTCGATACGCCCAGCACATGTAACTGACGCTCACGAAAAACGACGCCGGCAAACGGTTCACCGCGCAGATTTTCACACCGAGCAGAGTCGTCTTGCCGCCGAAGCCCATCGGCCCGATGCCCAGCTCGTTCGCGGTTTTCAAAATGTCCTGTTCGAGCGCGTCCAGTTCCGGCGCCGGATTGCGGTCGGGAATCAATCGCAGAAATTGTCGCTTGGAAAACTCGTAGCCGGTCGCCCGGTCCCCGCCGATGCACACGCCGAGGATGCCCGGCCCGCAACCTTTGCCCTGCGCCTGCAACACCGCGTCGAGAATCACTTTCCGGCAGCCGTCGAGGTCGCGGTTCGCGTTCAATTTTTCATTCGGCAACGAGTATTGCGCGCCGACGTTTTCGCAGCCGCCGCCTTTGAGCACGAGCCGCACGCTGATTTCGTCCGGGCGATGCTGGTGGAAATGGAATGTGGGAGAGCCGGGGCCGACGTTGGTGCCGTCGTTGACGCCCGTCAACGAGTCCACCGAATTCTGTCGCAGGTAGCCTTTCTTCGTCGCCTTTTTGACCGCCAGGCAACTGGCATCCTCGAACGCAATCTGGTCCATGCCGACCGGGCCATCGACGTAAAACAAGATGCTCCCCGTGTCCTGACAGATCGGCTGCGACTTCTGTTTCGCCAGCGCGACGTTGCGATCGATGATCTTCATCGCGGACTCGGCGATGGTGCCTTTCTTCTCCCTTTCCAGCGAATCGAGGATGGCTTTCTGCACGTCATCAGGAATTTCCGCGGACGTGCGGCGGATCAATTCAATCAGGGAATCCTGCAGCGCGTTCATACGGGTCAACCGTAAGGTTTGCCGCTGCGGGTGTCAACGGGGGCGGAGCTGAGCGCGGATGCAAGTCCTTGATATCATGAGCCACGATAAAAATCAGAAACGCCACCCGAGGCGGAGTTCGTCCTCGTCCTCCTCCTCGTCCTCGAAAAGTCTTGAAACTGACGAGGACGAGAACGAGGACGACGACGAGGAGGAGCGAAATTCACGCGATCAGCCGTCCGAACCTCCGATCTCCGACCGGGCGCGAAGGCGAATATCCGCCGCCGCCCGCGCCGGCTCGGAGAGCGGCGCACGGGCGCAACTCGACGCCACCACCAAGCTGATGTGACGCACGTATTCCCCTCACCCGGCCTGAAGGCCACCGTCGGATGGGGGGACAGGGTGAGGGGTCTTTGGAATCTTGCAGACCGGACTCGATAGGGTGGTAGTGCCAGGTTGCCCGCGGCGCGCCCCTGCACTTTTCCATCGCCAGTGACGCCGAAATCCGTTACACCTCGCATTGCTATGAGTGAACGGACTGTGCCCAAACTTCCAAAATGGCCATTTTTTCTCGGTGACATACTGCTCGTGACGCTCGCCTATTTGATCCTGGGGACTGCTTATGCGCATGGCAAATGGCCGATGAACACCTGGCAAAATCTTTGGTGCGTCCTCAGCCTGAGCCTCGGTTGTGTGCTTGGCGTGCTGCCGTTCCTGCTCGAATACCGCGCCGCGATGAAACTGACCGAAGCCGACCGGCTCACGAACGCGGTTCTGCAAATTGAGAACCTCGAAATCATCGGCCGCCAGATCACCAACGCCACTGCCAACTGGCAAACCGCTCACGAACATTCGATCCAGGCCGTCGAAACCGCCCGCGAAATTGCCGAAGGCATCACTGCCGAAGCGCGGGCATTCAGCGAGTTTCTCCAGAAAGCCAACGACACGGAGAAAAATCATTTGCGCCTGGAGGTGGACAAATTGCGCCGGTCCGAGGGTGAATGGTTGCAAATTCTCGTCCGGATTCTGGACCACATTTACGCCCTTTATCAGGCAGCGGTTCGCTCCGGCCAGTCGAACCTCGTCGAACAACTCGGCCTGTTCCAGGACTCGTGCCGGGATGTCGCCCGGCGCGTTGGATTGGTCCCGTTCACCGCGATACCCGGCGAGTCTTACGATTCCAAACTGCATCAACTGGCCGACTCCGGCGCTGTCCCTGCGGCCGAAGCGCGGGTCGCCGAGACCGTTGCCAACGGCTACAGCTTCCAGGGGCAGCTCGTCCGTCCCGCGCTCGTCACCTTGCAGCCAGGTGAATCGCCTGAGCCATCCACTCCCGATGCCTTCCCGGCGTCCGCTGGTGACGAAAACCGGACGCAGTCTTCGACCGCGGAAGAAAATTCATCGCCGAACCCGCCAGGGACGGAAACGGAAGGCGAAGTTTCGGCAACGCCGCCGGAGGAAGCCGCGCAGACCCCGACCGGGAACGCCGAATCCGCGCAGGAGTTTGCCCATCAGGAATCGCCGGATTCCGATGAGGAACAATTTCGATCCTGAGCGATCGCGCTTCGTTTGTTGGCGGGAGCAGACGTCATCGCACCAGCCTGGTTTGTCCTGACGACAGGAAGCACAACCAGGATTCTGTTACGTTCCGTCGGTAGATGCGGCTTAGCGCCAGGCCGTAGAGTTTCACTTGCGGCCCGTAGAAGTCTGTTTTTCCCTCCAGCTCACCCTCGCGCAGATGATCCGTTTTGAAGTCCACCAGCCAGATTTCTTTCGGCAAAATGACCGCCAGGTCCACCACACCCTGCACAACGACAAACTCATCGTCCGGCAAACCTTCGTTCACCGGAAGCTTCAGCAACAACAAATCCGCCGGCGACATCCTCGCTGTAAATGGCAGTTCGCGGTGAACATCCCGAGCTGGTTGCGCGCGAATTCTGCGCCCCAGTTCTGATTGCCAGAACGCCAGCAACGCCTCGAAGTCCAGCGCGGCCATTTCATCGTCCGACAACACCCCAGCTTGTCGCAGCCGTTCCGCGTCGCTTTTCAAGTCCCGCAAGCTGGCGCCCCGATCCAAGCGAACCCTCTGCAAAAGCAGATGATGCGCCGTGCCGATTTCAGCAGCCGAGAGTTGTTTTCCGGCTTCACGCGAATGCAAACGAACTCGAGGCTCGCGGCGCAAGGTTGGAAACAGAGGACGCGCTTCGTCATCGGCTTCGTCGCGCAAGCGTCGTCGCAACGCGGACACCGAAGTCTTTGCCGGCTCAGTCGTAGCGGCAATAAACGGGTTGCGCCATCCCAATCGCCGGCGCAGTGCCGCGAGCTTTTCCTCTTCTTCAGAGTGACTCGCGTCCGCGTGAGCGAGTTCCCCGCCCGGAGACGGGTTGGCGGCGGGTTTTTCGGCCGAATCAGTGGGCGGGGCTTGGACCTGCCCAACGCATCGCGTTTCGCTCTTGTCGTAAACCGTCCATGCCAGCAGAGCAGTTTGACCGCTCGCGATCCAATCGGAATGGCCGGTCGCCGACGGCAGCCAGCGACCGACCCAGTCGAGGTAACTGTTCGCCGCGGCAATCTGATGTGCCTGCCAGTGCGAGGTCGCCTCGGCCCGCCAATTTTCCAGGACTTTTTTCCGCGGCGCTGTTCCGGCCAGAATCAACCGATCGCGCGCCCGCGTCATCGCCACATAGAGCAGCCGCAGCTCCTCGCCCAACGCTTCCAGGCGCTGCCGCCGTTTCGCCAGCCAATAAGGCAGGCTTGGATACCGCCGGCCTGTGTGCGGCGGCTTCACCAACGGACAAAGACCATAGTGCTCGTCCAAAATGACGCCGGTTTTCAGGTCGTCGAAGTTGAAGCGTTTGCCAAGGTCCGCGAGCGCCACAATCGGAAACTCCAGTCCCTTGCTCTGATGAATGCTCATCAACTGGACGGTGTTCTCCGTCCGGGCGAGCGCCGGCTCGGTCTCTGCTTCCGCGTCGCGCTGCGCTTCGACGAACTTCAGGAAGCGAAACAATCCCTGTCGTTGGAACTGGTCGAACTGTCTGGTCAGCGCCAGCAATCGCCGCACATTCGCGCACCGCTGCTCACCGCGACGCTGCGTGAGCAACCAGTCTTCGTAACGCGTTTCGTCGAGCGCCGCTTCGAGGCATTGCGAGAGCGATCCCTGCCGCACGATCTGCCTCCATGCCGCGAACGATTTCGACAACGCGTCCACTTTCGGCCACGCCGACCCGGCCCGCGCAATTATCTCCGCGTGGGAGAGCTGCGATTTGAATTTTGTCACCTCGCGATGAAACCGTGCCAGCGCCGTCCAAAAATAACCGGCCCGCTGCGCCAGTCGAATCGTGGCCAGTTCATCCGACGTCAGCCCAACCAGCGGCGAGCGCAACACAGCGAGCAACGGCGCGTCCTGCAACGGATTGTCCAACAGCGTGAGCAAGCTGAGCAGGTCGATGATCTCCTGGCTTTCGTAAAACCCGCCGCGCGCCACCGCCAGCGGCACGCCGAGGGATTCGAACACTTTGGCGTAACTCTCCGCCTTGTTCCGCGGCGAACGCAGCAGGATCACCATGTCCTGCCAATCCACCGGTTCCAATTTCCCCTGCTTCCAAACACGATGCTGTTCCTCGCGCAACTGGCGAAGCCGCAGCCCCACGAGCCGCGCCTCCATTTCCGTGTTGGAAAGATCGGCCAGGTCGTCGGCGTCAGGGGCTTCTTCGTCGTTGCCGTTCTCCGGGTTGTTGCCTGTCAAATGCAGATGCAGTTCCACTCGCGGTCGCGGATCGACTGCCGCGGACAACGCCGCGCGTTCGTTCGGGGCGCCGAAGCTCAACCGCGCGCTGCCCTCATAAGCCACGCCGCCGACCTCGCGCCGCATCAGCCCGGTGAACAGGCGGTTCACGAAATTCAAAATCGACTCATGACTGCGGAAATTGTCGGTCAGTGGAATGACCTGGCCCCTCTCTCCAGGACCCGCCCCTGACCTCTTCCAGGGATTGGGGCCTTCGTCCGGGCGCTCTGGCGCGGTTCCCTGGCCGGGAGGGGTCAAGGACGGGTTGATTGTAGCTTCCAGGACTTCCGCCTGGTTATCTTTCCAGCTTTCGGCATACCGCTGGAAGATATTTGGATTCGCGAGCCGGAACCGATAAATGCTCTGCTTCACGTCGCCGACAAGAAAACGGTTCGCCTCCGCGCCTTCGCGGCCCAGCGCGCGCAAAATCGAGTCCTGCGCCTCGTTGATGTCCTGATATTCGTCCACGAACACCAGTTGCAGTTTTTCCCGCCACCGCTGCGCGATGGGGGTTGGACGTTTTGCCTGTCGATCCCGGAGCAATTGCAGCGCGAACTGTTCGAGGTCGTGGAAATCGACCGCGCCTCTATCCCGCTTGGCGATCCCGAACTCCCGGCCGAACTCCTGCGCGAGCCGCAGCAACGCGGTCATTTGCGGACGGACCCAGTTCCAGTCCTCGGCCAGCGGATCGGTTTCCCCTTCCACCCTGGCCAGCGCGTGCAGGAACCCGGCATCGTCGAACAGCTTTTCCATGGGCTTCCGATGCGCAGTTTTCTTTTGGTTCGGCCAATGTTCCTCGTTGTCACGTTCAAGGAGCGCGGCCAGGGCCGCGGCGATTTGTTCCCGCGAAGCGTCGGCAGGCGTCCCGCGTAGAATCCGGGCGCACTCGTGCGCGTTCGTGTTTTCTCCCGGCTGCGCTTCGAGCATCGGCGCGCATACTCGTCGCCAATCTTCGAAGCCTTCGCGAAGCCAGGTCTCCCATGATTGCGGCCGAGATTGCTCCAGGGCCGAGAACTCCTTTTCAAACCAGCCCGTCGGATCGTCACCGGCGTAATGCTTTTGCAAGAGCGCCTGGAGCGTCTCGCGCGCGACCAGTCGCGCTTGTTCGGCCGAGAGCACGGTGAGTTCGGGGTCGAGGCCCAGTTCGTAAAAATGTTCGCGCGTCAGTTGGAGGCAGAAGCTGTGCAGCGTGGAAATGCGCGCGGTTTCCACGAGCGCCAGTTGCTCGGCGAGCCACTCGTTCTGCGGTTGCGCGGCGGCTCTTTGCTCCAGCGCTTCGCGGATGCGCTTTCGCATCTCCGTCGCGGCGGCCTCGGTGAATGTCACCATCAAAATGCGGTCGAGCGGAACCGGATTCGCCTCGTGGCACACCCGCGAAAGGCAGCGCTCAACCAGTGTGCTGGTCTTGCCCGTCCCTGCTCCGGCCATGACGAGGACGTTGCCATTCGCCATGATCGCGCGCTGCTGATTAGGGGTCGGCTCGCTCACGGTGCCTCCGAATCGGATTTCTTCAAAGTCCGATACAAATGCCTCCACGGATCAATGCGGCAGACGGCGCGATAATCGCAATGGTCGCACGCGGTCTGGCTGCCTTTGCGATACGGGTCCACTTTGGCGGCGCCGGCGAAAATGCCGCGGCCCATCAGCCGCAACAGTTCCTCGACCTGGTCCAACAGCGCGGTCAACTCGTCGGCTTCGATCAAGTCTTTGAAAGTTCGGTTGGGTTTGTCGCCCTTCGCCAGCTTGTAATTGAATTGCCCGCTGCCCTCAGGCTGCAAATAACGGCGATCCAGTTGCGGCAGCGCCTCCAGGCTGAATCGGCCCGTGTGCTGATACGCCAGCCGGCGCGCCTCGCTCGCGGCGTCCAGAACTTCGCGACGGCTTTTGCCGCCTTGGTAACTCCCGCGCAGATTCACGTAAAAGACGCCGGCGGGAATCAATCGTTCCACGCCGAAGACCGAGCCGGGATTGGGCAGCCGGCGCAACGCGGCGAGGTAAGCGGGCAGTTGAATCTGGACGCCGTGCTCCAGCAGCAACGGGTCAATCTTCTTCGCGCCCGATTTATAGTCGATCACCACGCAGAGCGCGGCGGCGCGTCCTGAATCGCGCGCCAGGTCCAGGCGATCGATCTTGCCGCGGAACGCCATGCGATAGCCGTTGCCCAGGTCAATTTCCCACGCGGGCAGCGGGTCGCCATCGTTGCCGAAAGCCAGTTCGACAGCGTGCGGATCGAAGCCGTAATGCTCCATCCAGCCCACGGCCGTCTCGATGAAATCCTGCAACGCGAGCTTGAGACGGCGCGCAGCGAAGAGGTTTTGGGCGTCAGCGCGGAACATGCCTTCGCGAAACGCGCCGATAAGTTCGTCGGCGATGCGGCCCACACGTTCGCGCGCTTCCTGCGGCGTGAGGTCGCGCCAGCGTTGGCTCTCGGCGCGCAGTTGCTCGTGGAAACGGGCGAGGACCTGGTGCTGAAAACTGCCTTGCTCGCGGACATCGGCCTCAAACAGTCTGCGCTCTTCGGCGCGCAGGCCGGAGCGCACGAAAAACTTGAACGGACAGGCGGCGAACTGCTCCAGCGCGCTCGCCGAAGTGCGGAGCACCGGGCCGTAGAGTTGTGCGGCCAGCGCGGGGGAGAGCGAGTCCGTCGGGCCGTAAGCGGCCAGAGCGAGCAAACGCTCCCGAACGTGAATAGCCACCCCTGACTCCTCCCAGGCGTGGAGCAACGAACCGCGCTGGTTCCGATCGGGAGAATCGGGCGATGAACCGCCCCGGTTTCCCTCCAGGGAAGGGGCAGTCGGGTTGGGTGGATTCGCCGGCGCGGCTCCGCCGTTGACGCCGGAAATCTGCGCCCGGCAGGCTTTGATCAGCGGCGCAGTGAGTTCACTCGCATGTTCGCTCTCGCGCCAGTCCGGAGAGGATGAAAATGCCTCGCGCTGCAAATCGGGGAAGAGCCGTTGCAAATGCGCGATGAATGGCGACGGATTCAGCGCGCGGTCGTTCGCGTCGCGCGCGGCGCAACTGAGCGCCAGCCGCGAGCGGGCGCGCGTGCAGGCGATGTAGCCGTAGTACCGCTCGTGAGCGAGTTGCATGAGTTTGCCCGGATTGAGAACGACGCCGACGGCTTCGAGTTGGTCGCGGTCAGTCTCGGTCAGCAGGGCGGTTGTAGCCGGCGCGGCTGGGAAGACCGACTCATTCACGCCGAGCACAAGAGCGAGTTGCAGTTCGGGATCGCGCGAGCGGTCGATTGTGCCGATCAGCACCTGATCGAGCGCGGGTGGAATCACGCCGACGGTCAAGCCCCCCAGGCCCGTTTCCAGAATCGGCAGCCATTCGCGCAATGACAGCGGCTCGCGGGGAAAGGCCAACGCGATGTTTTCGAGCCACGACTGCATCTGCGCCCACACCGTCGAGTGAACTGTTGAGCGCGGAGCGCGGAGCGCGGGGTGCGGAGATGAAGCGGCGTCCGCGTTCCACCTTTCCAGTTGTTGCTCGACCTTCAGGTCGCTCCAAAGCGCGCGCAGCGCGTCGGCGAGTTGCTCGCCGTTCGGGCGGCACGGTTGGGCGCCTGTCTCAGCCGCCGGTTCCACGCCTGGGGGTTCGCCCGCGCCGCCTGGTCCGGCTACCAGGCGTCTTGTCAATTGTTGAAACGGTGGAACAATTTTTCGGCGCAATCGCTCCAGGCGTTTTTCCAAATGTTCCTCGTTCGCGATTTTCAACGGCCGCTTCCACGCGCTCCCTTTCCAGCCGCGCGCGAGCGCTTCGTTTTCCAGTTCGTCGAGGTCCTCTTCGCGGGCATGAACCAAACCGGTCTTCAACGCGCCGAACCAATCGTCGTGCTCCCAGTCGAATGCCGCCGTGCGCAGCGCGTAACGCGTCAACTCCGCCAGCGGGTGGTGCGCGACCCGTTCGCGGCGGTCGAGAAAAAAGGGGATTTCATAGCGATGAAATACGCGGCGCAACACGTCATGGTAGCCGTCCAGCGCGCGCACCACGACGGCCACGTCGCGAAAACGTCCGCCACCGCGCACGTGACGCAGAATCTCTCGCGCGGCAAACGTCGCTTCCGCCTCCGGGTTCGCGCAGACAACGACGCGCAGTGAGTCCGGGATGGAACCCGACCGTACCGGATAAGGTTCTGGATCGGCCCAGTGCCGTTCCAGATGTCCCAACACCGGGTTGTCTGCGAAACGGGTTTCGCGCGAATCCGCCGGCAACGATTCGATTTCGACCTTCACTTCCGACAGGCTGGCGAGCCGCGCGTGCAGAGACTGAAATGTCCGGCTCACCAACGACCAGGTGGAAAGGCGCGGCAGCGCGACCTTCGACGCGCGCGGCAGGCAAAAGGCCAGCGAGGCACGTTCGCAGCAGGGCATGAGCGCGGCGAGCAGGTCGAGTTCCTGCGGCGTCATCTCCGCGAAGCCGTCGAGCCACAAACCGGCGAGTCGAATTTTCGATTTTCGATTTTCGATTTTCGATTCGCCCTGCAGCGCGCTCGTGGCCAGATCGAGCAGACCGTCCGCGTCCTGCAGTTCGTGCTGACCGAGCCAGTCGAGATAAGCTCGGAGCAAGAGCGCCAGATCGTGCAACTTGTCACCCAGGTGAGTCGAAAGATTGACTTCGCCCGCCAGCGCGAAGACCTTTTCCGGCGAATGCTGGTGTCGCTGCAGTTCGCGGAGCAGCAGACTCAGTTGTTGCGCGAAGCCCGGCAGCAGCGCCGTGGCCCGAAAGATTTTCAACTCCTTCTGTTTTTGCGCCAGCAACGCGCGCAGCACCATGACGCGGCCTTCTTCGCCGAGCAATTTTGGAGGCGATTGCGAGAATTCGGCCAGGACAAATCCGGCCAGCCGCTCGAACGAAAGAATCTGCAGTCGCGTGTAGCCGGGCAACTGGCCTTGGTGAGGCGAGCTTCCGCTTGCCTGCGCGAGCGGCTCGCCCCACCTTGAATAATCCAACAACTGTCGCTCCAACTGAAACGTGGCCTGCTTCGGCGCGAGCAGGACGAGCGGCAAACCTTCGGGCGACTTCAACAATTCGGCGCGAACTTCGCTGAGGCAGCGATGCGTTTTGCCGCTGCCGGCGGGGCCGATGAGGAAGCGCGCTTGCATGAAACTTTTTTAAGCGCGGCAAGGGAAAGACTCAAAGAAACAAAGTGAAATTATTTTCGGGCTTGGACGGTTTTTGTCCGACCGCCCATGCCAGACTTCACGCGATGAAGCCCGGATTACCAGCAGGCTGGGAAGCCTGCGCTACACTTCCACACTTTTCCCCGGCCCCGGCTGGATGACTTTGATTTTCGGGTAGCGGGCGCGGATTTGTTGCTCGAACCAATTGCGCGAGTCTTCCTCGCCATGGCCGAGGAGCACGGCGCGCGGCGAGATCTGTCCGACGAAATCGAGCAGTTCCTCACGGTTGGCATGGGCGGTGAGGTCGAAGTCCTGCACTTCGCAGCGTCGGGTGACTTCGCCGGCGCTGCCGCTGAATACAAATGTCGCGCCGTGTTTTGCAGACTTGAGCCGGCCGCCGGGCGTGTCCGGGTCGGCGTAGCCGACGAAAAAAATCGCCTGGCGTTCGTCGCCGATCATGCGGGCGGCGAGGTCGTGCGCGGCGGTATGTTCGCTCATCATCCCGGCGGTGAGGACAAAAATGCGCCCGCCGGAGAGCCGCATTTTATCCACCTGGCCTGGTTCGAGCACAGCGAGGTTCAACGCCTCGGTGAGCTTGAGGTTGCTGTGGTTGCGATGGGCGCGGTGGGCTTCGAGATCGTAAATCTCCGTGAAGACGCGGCCCAGACCGCCGATGTAAATCGGCTGTCGTTTCAATTTACCGACTTTCATGAGCAAGGCGAGCAGGGCGAGAATTTCCTGCGTCCGGCCCAGCGCGAAGGTGGGAATGAGCACGCAACCCCTGCGTTTGAGAACCTCGTGCAGGGCCGCGGTGAAGCGCTCGATTTCGGTTTCACGCGAAAAACCGGGCGGCACCTGGCGGTTGCCCCGCGTGGTTTCCATGATGAGCACATCGGCCTTCACGTCGCCAAAGCGCGCGCCGCGCAGAATGGTCTGGTCGCGGAAACAGACGTCGCCGGTGTAAAAGAGGGTTTCCTTTTGCCCACGCGCCATAATCCCGGCGGAGCCGAGGGCGTGGCCGGCGTCGTAGAATTCCAGTGTGGGCGAAGCCTGGCCGACGCGGGTCTTGTGAGAGGCAGCCCATTCGATTTCACGGTTGTAGCGGAACCCCTGAAACAACGCGGCGATTTCATCCACTTCGTCATGAGAAAAGAGCGGATATTCCTTGATGCCCAGTTCGTCGCGCTGACGGGTCATGACGTTCACGGAATTGTGCAGCACGCGTTCGATGAGGAAATAGCTCAGCTCGGTCATCAGGACGTGAGCTTTGGGAAAGTGCCGCAGCGCGACCGGCAGCGAACCGACGTGATCGTGATGACAATGAGTGACCGCGATGGCGTCGAGTTCTTCTTTTTGGATGAGCCGGTAGATCGGCAGACTGTCGCGGCCCTCGCGTTTCGGGTGCGTGCCGGCGTCCATCAGCAGGCGATGCCCTTCGATTTCGACGAACCACGCGCTGGCACCGATGTCCGAGGCGGGATTAAGGTTGAGGATTCGCATGAACCGCTGCGCAAGGATGATTAAAAGTAATCTTTCGGACTTACGAAATCAGTTTTTCGCACGGCACAAAATAATTTTGAACAGTTCTGAAACTCAACCCGTCTGAGAGGTGTTGTTCTCATGAGTCGGGTCCGGGTTTCACGACCCGGCCCCGCCCGCCGGTCCCTCCGGCGGAAAGGAGGTAACGTTTGGTTGTTTGGGTGAGCGGGCATCGCAAGATGCCCGCTTTTGACTTGGTGATTACGCTCCATTTCGGCGCGTGGCGTCAAGCTCAACCTGCGGCGCGACCAAAGGTGAGGAGTCATTTCTTTTTCGGCGTGTTTGCTCGCGGCTTCAGTGCGGCAGCCTCCATCAATTGAAGCAGGTCCTTGTGCTTCGTGTAGCCCGGCGGGGCGACAAACTGTTTCGCGTCCGGCCGGGCAAACTGCACGTTCTGGTAACGAATCACCACGATAGCTCCCGCGTCGTTCATCTGCGCTTGCAACGGAAAATTTTTCAAATCCGCGGCGCTCCAGACAATAAATTCAAGCTTTTGCCCATGCTCGTCCGTCATCATCACCCGATCCTTCGCGCAAGGGTGGCCGTCAAGCGTTTCCTTGCCCAGCGCGGTCTTGTGCATTTTGAAGTTTTTGTTGAGGGCAGCGGCTTCCTCTTCCGGCAAAGGCATCTCCACGTAGGCTGCCAGAGCGGGGAAGATGATTTCCATCGCCTTTGCGTCCGGAAGGACGATGCACGCCAGACGGTCCATGGCCATCTGTTTCAGGCCGGCAATCTGTGCGGGCGGGACCTGCGGGCCTTTCATTTGGGTCATGTCAATGTCCATGCGGACCTTGCGCTCCAGCAGCGCAAAATTCATCGACATGGTGACGGATTCTTTGCCGGCTTTATCCAGAACGCGCAGCTCGGCTTTAGCAGTGAAGGCCTTGATGTCGCCGAACAACCTGGTCAGCGCGGCATTCCAACCCGGCGGGCTGCCCACGGCCATGTTGGGCTGGGCGAGACCCGCTGAGCCCGCCAGCGAAACAAAAGCAAGGACAGCCAAACAGTTTCTTATCATGTTGTTTCGGTCTGGAATTTTTGCCGGAGCCTATCGGGCCAACCGATTTTAGCCAGCAAGAAAAGCGCGGCTGCATTCCGGGCGGACGTATCTTGACACGACCACCGTGCCGCTGGTCGATTCCCTCTCCCCACGACGGAGGAGTGGGGAGAGGGTAAGGGAGAGGGGATTCCAATTAGCCACGCCAATTCGATGGAAGCTGCCCCTCTCCCCAACCCTCTCCGCTCGTGCCTCGCAGGGAGAGGGAGCGGGGGGCTTCCGCGGGTGGTGGTATCCAGATGCGCCCCTTCCGGGCGCAGAAAGGCAGGTCAGAACACGAAAATATCTTTTAACTGCAATTCGGTGATCGCCCCCGCCTTCTTGAGTCGTTCGAGGTCGAACTTCTTCCTGTCGCCCACGATGGAGATGAGCCTGGGCCGGCCCTTGAGATGTTGCTTTTGGAACTGGACGACCTGGTCCAGGCCGAGTTGCCGGACCTTCGCGAAACGCTCCTTGCGCGGGTCAATCGGCACCTCCAACCGCTCCCACGAACGCACGGAGCCCAGGATTTCACGGAACCCGATCTTGCCGGTCCGATAACGGCTGACGACCGAGTCAAGGGTCTCGCGAAAGCGCTCGGGTGACGTCGGCAGATTTTCGAACAAATCCATGAACGCGTCCAGGGCTTCGGGCGTTTTGTCCGCCTGGCAACTGATGCCGCCGACCATCACATTCTGTTCGTCCTTGCGGCTGCCGTTGGAATAAACGGCGTAAGCCGAATACGCCAGCGCGCGGGCCTCGCGCAGTTCCTGGAATACGATGCCGGACATTCCGCCTGAGAAATAGTCGTTGAACAACTGGACGGGCGGGACATTGGCTTCGTTGTATTCGCCGTCGCCGAACTCGATGCGCACCTGCGATTGCGCCATTTCCTTGTCGAACAGGTAAACCCGGCTTTCGCCCGGCGCCGCCACTCTGAGGAATTTGTAGGGCGGTGTTGGTTTCAGCGGTTCCCCGGAGCTGGGGCGTTGTTTGAGGATCGCCTCGACTTGATCCATCGGGGATGACCCCGTGTAAGTGATGGCGTGCCGATAAGTGAGCAAACTTTTGATCAGGCCGTGCAGGTCGTCCAGCGTCAGCGCGGTCAGTTTGTCGTTCGGCAACGCGCGCAGAAACGGCGAGTCCGCCCCGTAACGGTTATACTGAGCGACGGCGCTGGTGAGCGTGCGGAAGTCCTTCTTCGCGTCCTCGCGCTGGACCAGGATGATTTTCTTCAACTCCTCCAGCGTCCCGGGCTCAGCCGTCGGGCCGGTCAGCAAATCGATCAACAGCGCCCACGACGCCGCGAAGTTCTCGTCCAGGCCCGCGATGCTGATAGTTGTCTCGTTGTCTCCCGCGCCGATGGAAAAATCAGTTCCGA
>QHNT01000224.1 GCA_003218515.1 Verrucomicrobiota bacterium
CATAAATTTTTCTTGGCAAATCGCCGCCACCACCTTAACAAGAGCCTGCTCTTTGAAAAACGATGGACGCTTCGTCCATCCGTCACCGCAGTCAAATGCCTGGGAACCCCGCGAGAATCGGGGACGGTTGCGCCACTGTAACGGGTTACAAACTCCCACAGCCACTGGTCACGAGCCGGGAAGGCGGGAGTGAGGTTGGAGACCTGAAGTCAGGATACCGGTTTGGCTGTGCTCGTCGCGGCCGTTCGTTTTGAGCGGCCAACTTCTCCGTCCAAGAGAAGGATGAGGCCAGTTTCCTGGACCGTTTTCAGGGAGATTCGCTGAATGCCTTCATTCTCCGTTTTTGGCGGGGTCTGAAGGTTTTTGTTTTGGCCGTTGAATCGTTCGTGCATCTAACCGCTGAAAACGGATACAGACGCGCGCAGTTTTCACGATTTAACGCTTCTTCAACGAATCACTTTCTATCCCGCGCTGGTCTCTCAATCGTGAACCCGCCCGCCGCGAGGCGGGCAATTTGAAAGATCAGTTATGAGAAAAATCCGTTTCGTTTCACTGGCTTTGGCCGGCTCTTTATTCGTCTCCCATGCCCTCCGCGCACAATATGCCGACGCCGTGATTTCCTACACGGCCGGCAGCGGTGCCAATGCCAACTTCATCAACCCCAGCGCCGCGCTCGGCGCGCCCTCGCGCATCAATCCTTTCGGCGAAACAGTGGACCCGTTCGATCCGCCTTATGGAACGAACCAGATTGTGTCGCTCGGAGCGGGTGGTTCGCTCACTCTCCGTCTGGACACGCCCGTTGCCAATGATCCGTCCCACCCCTTCGGCGCCGATTTCATCATCTTCGGCAATGCCGGCTTTGTCATCACCAACGGAGACTTTTCAGGCGGCGGCATCACGGACGGAGCGCTGTTCGGCAACAATCCGAACGTTGGCGGCACGCTTGTTTCGGTCAGCGTTGACGGTGTGAATTTTTTCCGGCTCGATCCCTCGCGCGCACCGGTCGTGGATGGATTGTATCCTCCGGACGCCAACGGCAACCCGCAGGTTCCGGTCAATCCGGCTTTGGTGCGCGGCGATTTCGCTGGACGGGACCTCGGCGGCATTCGCCTGAATTACAACGGCTCGGCCGGCGGGACGCCATTCGACCTGGACGACGCCATTGATGGCAGTGGCAATCATGTCAACCTGCCCGGCGCCAGCTTTGTGAGAATCGATGTGTTGCAAGGCGTGTCGGAGATCGACGCACTCTCAGTCGTCGTGCCGGAGCCAGCGGCATCGCTGTTGGTTGCTGTCGGGGCCGGATTGTTCTGGATGACACGCCGTAGAAAATAATTCAGTCCTGGCGGCGCGGGCTGTCTGACGAACCGAACTCTCATTCCCCGGTTCGTGAGGACATTCACCCTCCCCGCGATCAGTGAATCGACATGCGCATTTGTCTCTTCCTCTTGTCGTGCTGGACCGCCGCCTCGGTTGGCGAAGCGGCGACCTTGCAGGAGGACTTTGCGAGCGGCCCCGCGGCGCACGGCTGGCTGGTGTTTGGCAACACCAATCTGTTTCGCTGGAACCCATCGAACGAAAATCTGGAAGTGACCTGGGATTCGTCGCAGACCAACAGCTATTTCCATCGCCCGCTCGGCACGGTGCTGACCAGGAGTGACGATTTCGGTCTCGCGTTTGATTTGCGGCTGAGCGAAATCGCCGTCGGCGTCAATCCGAACAAGCGTTCGACCTTCGAACTCGCTGTCGGCTTCCTGAATTTCACTGACGCCGCCAGCACGAACTTCGAGCGTGGTATCGGCGTCAATTCGAGTTACGGCCCGCGAAATCTGGCGGAATTCGATTATTTTCCGGACTCCGGCCTTGGCGCGACGATTTCGCCCACGATGATTTCGAGCAACAATCAGTTCGCAGCGGGCTTTGATTTTCCGTTGGAGCTGACCGGCGGTGATTTGTTTCACATCGCGATGACCTATACCGCCAGCAACCAGACGTTCGCGACCTCAATCACGCGCAATGGCCAGCCATTCCGGCCAATCAAAGACGTGAAACTCGGCGCCGGTTTCACCGATTTCCGCCTCGATGCGATTGCGGTCAACAGCTATAGCGACGCGGGCGCGGACGGCTCGATCCTGGCGCGCGGCGTAGTGGACAATTTCGTCGTTGCGGTGCCCGATCCGCCGGTGGCGAACTTGACCGGCGTGCTGGCAGATGGCGTGTGGCGTGTCCAGTTCACTGGTCGCAGCGCCTGGGTTTACACGCTTGAACGAACCGAAGAGTTTCAGTCGTGGGCAAGTGTTTCGTCCGTGGCGCCGATTGTGGATGGCGACTGGAGTCTTTCAGACACAAACATGCCGGGCCTGAAGGCCCTCTACCGCGTGCGCGCGGACAGGCCATGACTTGGTTCATCGCGTGGTGTGCAAAACGAAGATGAATAAGAACTGCCGACACGCCATGCAGATCCTGAAGGCTGCCGCCTTCACGATGGTTGAGCTGCTGGTGGTTGTCGCCAGCATTGCGATTTTGGCAGCCTTGCTTTTACCGATGCTGATCAAGGGCAAGACATCGGCCCGGCAGATCAAATGCCTCAGCAACCTGCGCCAACTGGAGCTGGCGGCACAAATGTATTGGGACGAGAACAACGGCAACGCGTTTCGCTATCGCGGTGTGGCCACGAACGGCGGGGACATTTACTGGTTCGGCTGGCTGGCGCGCGGCAGCGAAGGGAAACGCGCCTTTGACCCGTCGTGCGGCGCGCTGTTCCCTTATCTTGGCGGACGCGGCGTGGAAGTCTGCCCGGCGCTCGACTACTCGTTGCAGCAATTCAAACTCAAAGCCTCCGGCGCGGCCTACGGCTACGGTTACAACCTCTGCCTCTCCGCGCCGATGAGCCAGCCGGCCATCAACCTGAACAAAATCATCCGCCCGACCGAGACCGCGGTCCTCGCCGACGCCGCGCAAGTGAACACGTTTCAACCGCCGGCTTCGCCGGACCAGCCGATGCTGGAAGAATTTTATTACGTGAGCACAAACGCGGACGAAGCGACCGCTCACTTTCGCCACGGTCAAATGGCGCGAGCGGCTTTCTGCGACGGCCACGTCGGGACGGAAAAACCGCTCGGAGGTTCACTCGACCAGCGGTTGCCGGACCAGTTCGTTGGCAGATTGCGGCCGGAAATTTTGGTTGTGCCGTAAATGCGGATAATACAGGTTGGCGCTTCACATGGCATGGGATCAAAAAGATAATAAAAATCATGACTGAGGTGAGTAAATTCTTGAAATCGCTTTGTGCTAAAAACTGAGTCTGGCGATTTCAGTCCAACCCCCTTTCTCCAACCTCAAAATCAAGTCCCCACCTGCTTCCTGATGGCCTCGGCGATTTTCTGCGACCATTTTCCCAAAACGGTGGGATCACGGCCCTCGATGAGCAATCGCGCCTTGGATTCCGTGCCGGAATAGCGAAGCAACACGCGGCCGCCGGTGGGTTTAAGTTCCGCCTCCGCTTCGGACAGGCAGCTCGTCACGCCATCAAGCTGGTCGAACGGCACCTTTTCGCGGACGCGAATGTTGGTAACGAGCTGGGGGAAACGCGTCCAGCATTTAGCCAGTTGCGAGAGGGGCTTGTCTTTCACCCTCATGATGCGCAGAATCTGCAACGCGCAGACCAGTCCGTCGCCGGTGGTGCTGTAGTCGCGGAAAATCAAGTGACCGCTCTGCTCGCCGCCGAAGTTGAAACCGGAGCGGAGCATTTCATCGATCACGTTCTTGTCGCCCACGCCCGCGCGCGCGACCTGCCCGCCCGCCTGTTTGATCACCGCGTCCAAACCGGCATTGCTCATGACGGTGGCGACGAGCGTTTTCTCTCGCAGCGTACCTTCGGCGAGCATCTCCAGACCGCAAATCGCCATGACATCGTCGCCGTCAATCAGCTTGCCGGTCTCGTCGCAGAATAACACGCGGTCCGCGTCGCCGTCGTGAGAGATGCCGAGGTGGGCGCGATGTTCCCAAACCTTCTGGCACATCTGCTGGGGGTGCATGGAGCCGCAGTCTTTGTTGATGTTCATGCCGTCGGGCTGGTTGTCGTAAACGAAAATCTCCGCGCCGAGTTCGCGAAGCACGCAGGGTGTCGATTTGTACGCGGCGCCATGCGCGCAATCCACGACGATGCGCATCCCTTCCAGCGTCATGCCGCGCGGGAAGGAGCTCTTGGCATATTCGATGTAACGGCCGAGCGCGTCTTCAATGCGGACGGCCTTGCCGATTGCGTCAGCCGTGGGACGGATGGATTCGATGTCGCCACTGAAAACCAGATGTTCGATCTGGTCCTCGATGTTGTCGTCGAGCTTGTAACCGTCAGGCCGGAAAAATTTGATGCCGTTGTCGTCATACGGATTGTGGGAGGCGGTGATCACAATGCCGGCGTCGGCGCGCAGGCTGCGCGTGACGTAGGCGACGCCGGGCGTGGGCAGCGGGCCAATGAACAGAACGTCCACTCCCATCGAAAGGATGCCGGACGAGATGGCATTTTCGAGCATGTAACCGGACAAACGCGTGTCTTTGCCGAGAACGATCTTGTGCCGCTCGCGGTCGCGCGATTGCGGCGCAATGTTCTTGAAGACGTGGCCGGCCGCGCGGCCCAGCTTGAGCGCGGTCTCAGCGGTCACCGGCTCGATGTTGGCGGTGCCGCGCACTCCGTCGGTGCCGAAAATTTTCTTCGGTTGGCTCATGTTCAATTCGGATTCCTGTGATCGTTGGTTGACTCGCCTGGCGAAACCCGTTCCACGGCGACTTCTTCGGGCTCCACTTTCGTCACGGCCACGTTCGGCGGCGCACGCACGATGACTTTTTTGCGAAAACTTTTGGCATCCGTCACATCGGTGAGATTAACAGATACGTCCACGTCGGACATCTTTAAATTATCGAGGACGCGTTCCTCGGCCCGAATCGTCACCTCCGCTTCCGCCGGCGTGAGGACGAAGCCACGAACATCCCAAGGCGCCTTTTTGACCATGACCGGCAAGTGGCGGCTCAGGGCGCTGGAGGAATGGGTCTCCGGGTTTTCAAGGTTGGAGTTGATGGTCATCCAGATCAATATGGCGGCGACCACCGAGGCCAACTTCCAGCCGAAATTGTTCAGGACGTAATCGCGCGCTGCCATGGTCACTTCGCCTCCGGCCCGGGCGCGGTCTGGACAGCGGATTTGGGCGTTCGGTTCGGCCGCGCGAAACTCGGCAAACGAAACCAATCGGACAGCCGGTGCGCCTTGGGCGCGCGCACCAACACCGACGTTAGAAACGCGCGCAATTCCTCCAGACTTACCCCGCGCGTCAACTGGCCCTTGTAAGCGTAGGAAATCGCCCCGGTCTCCTCCGACACCGCCACCACAACCGCGTCGGTCTCTTCGGTCAATCCTATCGCCGCCCGATGCCGCGTGCCCAGCGACGGATTGAGGTCCTGGCGACGCGTCAGTGGAAAGATACAGGCCGCCTTCGCGATGCGGTCACCACGGATGTTGACGCCGCCATCGTGAATCGCGTTGTTCGGGAAGAAAATCGTTTCCAACATCTCCGGCGTCGCCTCGCAATCGACGACCACGCCTGACTCGACGGCATCGTCGAGTTGAATCGTTTGCTCGAGGGCGATGAGCGCGCCGATCTTCACTTCGGACAATCGTTCCGCCGTTTGGATGATGACTTCGATGTTCTCCCGCGCATCGCGGGCCGAAGCGAACAGCGGCAGGTTCCCCACTTCCGCCAGCATCCGGCGCAGTTCCGGCTGGAAAATCACCAGAACGGCAATGGCAAGTCCGGTCAAAAATTTTGCCAGCAACCAGAGCAGCACCCGCAACTCCAGCGCCGTGGTGACGACCCCAAGCACCAGCAGCAAAGACAGAAAACCCAGGACCACCGGCCAGCCGCGCGTGCCCCGCACAAACATCAGAGCGTAGTAAATCCCCACCGCGAGGATGGTGATTTCCAGCGCGGGCGCGGGCTGCCAGATTTTTTGCAGGTTTTCCAGGACTGTCATCTGCTTCGGGCAAGAACGGCCTCGGCCATTCTCACCGCTTGGAGCGTTTCGGCGACATCGTGCGTGCGGATCAGCCGTACGCCCGCCTTGACTGCCAGGCACGCGCAGGCCAGCGCCGCGGGCAAACGCGCGCTCACCTCCGCTCCCAGCAATTTTCCGATGAACGACTTGCGCGAAACTCCGAGGAGCACCGGGCGTCGCAATTTTGTAAATCGCTCCACCCCGGCGAGCAACTGCAAATTGTGCTCCACCGTCTTGCCGAAGCCGAGGCCCGGGTCCAACACTACTCGGACAGCGTCCACGCCCGCGCGTTGCAGCCGTTTCAGTCGGTCCACGAAAAAATTGCCCACTTCCTCGACGACGTCCTCGTAAACCGGATTCAGTTGCATCGTCTGCGGCGTTCCCTGCATGTGCAGGCAGATATAGCCGGCTTGCGCCTCGGCCACCACGCCCCACATTTCATTATCGGCGCGGTTCGCCGCAATGTCGTTCACGATGCTGGCGCCGGCTCGCAACGCGGCGCGGGCCACAGACGGTTTTTGCGTGTCGATGGAAACGGGCGCCTTCACCTGGGACACCAGTTTCTCGATTACCGGCAGCACGCGGCGCAGTTCTTCGGCTTCGCTCACCGGCTCAGCGCCGGGCCGCGTCGATTCGCCGCCGATGTCAATGATTTCCGCTCCCTGCCCGATCATTTCCAGGCCACGCGCTACCGCGGCCGCCGGATCAAGAAACCGGCCGCCGTCCGAAAACGAATCGGGCGTCACGTTCACCACACCCATAATCATGGTCGGACGCGGGAACGTGAACTCAAACTGGCCGGCGTGAAAAATCATGATGGCCGCGAAAAAGAGCAAAAGTCACAAACATAATTCAACTACGCGCTGCCAATTACTCCGCTGAAGACATGAAGAAAACCAATTTGCGTCTTTTTGCGGCCCCGATTCAACGCTTGATCATCTGGCTCACGCCTTCAATCAGCCGGCGCGCGATGGCGCTGACCAGTTCGTTGGGCACGCCCATCTGCGGATTGGCGCTTTGGCTGAGCATGTGGCACTGGTCGTTGACGTAATCAATCAGCACAAACTCGCCCGGCTCGGTCAGCGCGATTTCGCTCGAAAAGAACTTCATCCCGGTCAGCTCCGCGACACGGCCAACGATGTCGCGCAGCGGCGTGAGAGCCAGTTGCTCCTCTTCCACCAGGGTCGGCAGCCGGTAACGGTCGGTGAAACAATTCCACCAGCAACACCAGACCGAACCGAACACGTGGAAGGCGCGGAAGTAAACCGGTTCGCCGTTCGACATAAGCGGAACAATCCGGCGCTGGAGAAGATAATGCCGGTCCGGCCACGCCGCCGCCGAACGCGCGAGGTCCTTTTCGCTGGTGG
>QHNT01000225.1 GCA_003218515.1 Verrucomicrobiota bacterium
CGCGTCACGCTCGCCAGTATCTTGCGGAAAAGCACAGGCTGTCAATGGCGGGGGGAGACTTGCTTAAACCCGTACCGTGACAAGGAAAGCTCGATGTACGTCAGGTAGGGCGCGTCACTCGGTGCGCGCCACTCGGCGAACAGATTCGAGTCTGCGGCGCGCACGGAGTGACGCGCCCTGCCCAGCTGGCCTGGCGACGCACAGGAGCATTGGGATGTAACGAAATCTCCTGTTATCGTGCGGTCAGTAACCCCCGCCTTTGCCCGCCTGCTTCCCGCTTTGGATCAATTCAATTTCGTAGCCTTCGGGCGCGTCGATGAAGGCGAAGGCGGTGCCGGTGGAG
>QHNT01000482.1 GCA_003218515.1 Verrucomicrobiota bacterium
CTCAAGATCGATCCGGGAGAAACGACGAACGTCATTGAACAACACCCGGAGATTGTCGCCCGACTCCGCGCGGCTTACGATGAATGGTGGAGCGAGGTATTGCCTCGACTCGAGAATGAAGATGCAATCGGACCGAAGCTCAATCCCTTCAAGGCGCTTTACTGGAAACAATTCGGCGGCGGCCCGGACGAAGCGTTGCTCAAGCAGATGGATCCGGACCCGGCGAAACGCGGTGAAAACGGCCGAACTGCCGGCACAAGCGCCAGACAAAAGAACCAAAATTGAATTCAGTCAGGAACTATGCAGCCTCATTCGGCGGTCCCCAAAAGGAATCCGGCCTGGCGCTCCGGATTGAGTTTCGTCACGGCGCTCACACTCGGATCGGTCATCAGCGATAGCCGTGCCGCTGACGTCGCGAAAAGGTCCGCGCCGAACATCGTGTATCTGCTTTGCGATGACCTGGGTTATGGGGACGTTAAATGCCTCAATCCCGACGGCAAGATCGCCACACCGAACATGGACAGACTGGCCGCGGCCGGAATGATTTTCACCGATGCGCATTCCAGTTCGTCGGTCTGTTCGCCGACGCGCTACGGCATTCTCACCGGCCGCTATAATTGGCGTTCGCGCCTCAAGAGCGGCGTGCTGGGCGGGATGAGCCCGCGGCTGATCGAGCCGGGACGACTCACCGTGCCGGCGTTTCTCAAGCAGCGCGGGTATCACACCGCTTGCATCGGCAAGTGGCACCTCGGCATGGACTGGACTCTCAAGGCGGGCGCGGAAAAGTTCGACGACAACGTCGAGAAAGGTGAAGCGGGCTGGCGCGTCGATTTCACCAGGCCGATCCGCAATGGACCGAACCAGGTCGGCTTTGACTACTATTTCGGAATCAGCGCATCGCTCGACATGGTTCCTTACACGTTTATCGAGGACGACCGTGTCACGGCCATTCCCACCGTGGACAAAGCCTTTCCCATGATGCTCGGTCGCAGCGGCGGAATGACGCGCAAGGGACCTGCCGCGGCCAATTTCGAAGCCACGGATGTGCTTCCCACGCTCACGCAAAAGGCGGTGGACTATATCGATCAGCGGGCTGCCGGCGCCAGGGCAGGCAAACCTTTCTTCCTCTACCTGGCGCTGAGCGCGCCTCACACGCCGATCGCGCCCACGCCTGAATGGTTGGGCAGAAGCGGGCTCAATCCGTATGGCGATTTCGTGATGGAAGTCGATTGGACCGTGGGACAGGTGCTGGCAGCGCTCGACAAGAACAGCCTCGCCGGGAGCACAATCGTCATTGTCACCAGCGACAACGGATGTTCGCCGGAAGCAAAGTTCGATGAACTGACCGCGAAAGGACACAATCCGAGTTACCACTTCCGCGGGTACAAGGCGGACATTTTCGACGGCGGACATCGCATTCCCTTCATCGTCCGCTGGCCTGGACGTGTCAAAGCGCGCACGACCAGCGATCAACTCATTTGCTTGACCGACCTTTTCGCCACGTGCGCTGATATTCTTGGCGCGAAGCTGCCCGACAATGCGGCCGAGGACAGCGTCAGCATCCTTCCGGCTTTGGAGGGACGCGACAACAGCCCGTTGCGCGAGGCGGTGGTGCATCATTCGATCAACGGCTCATTCGCCGTGCGCCAGAAAGCATGGAAACTGGAACTTTGCCCCGACTCGGGCGGTTGGAGCGCGCCACGGCCGGGGAGCGAACCAGCGCGGGATCTGCCGCCGATTCAACTCTACGACTTGGCCACCGACGTTGGCGAGAGGACAAATCTCCAGGATCGGCACCCCGAGATGGTCCAACGCCTGGAAAAACTGTTGGAGCGATACGTCGCCGACGGCCGCAGCACGCCGGGCGCCCGGCAGACGAACACCACCC
>QHNT01000226.1 GCA_003218515.1 Verrucomicrobiota bacterium
AACCAGGGCTCGACGAAGCTCAACTCGTAGTTCTCCTGACGCGTGCCGATCGTCGCCTGGAGCCGGAGTTTCTGGCCGCCTCCGGTGAAGTAGGGCGGATTGAACAGGTCGAAGTTTCCCTGCGTCATGCCCACGTAGCCGAAAAGCTGATCGATCGAGCTGAAGCCGGCGCCAAAATAGAAATTGCCCGACGACCCTTCTTCAACGTCCACGATCAGATTTTTCAGGTTCGGCACTTCCGTCGGCTCCACGCTCATCTGGACTTTGCCCTGGGGCGGGGTGAAATACTGCAAACCTTCCAGACGCTCCTTGCTCAACTTGACGCGAACCATGTCGAACACTTCGCCCGGCGCCACGGACAGTTCGCGCCGGATGACTTTGTCTTTCGTCTTGGTGTTGCCCCGGATTTCAATCTTCTCGATTTTCGACGGCTCGCCTTCATCAATCTGGTAAACCAGGTCCATCGTGCCCCGGTCAGTGTTGGGGTTTTTGATGGTCCCGACCATAATCCGGTCCCGCTCACCTTTGCCAATGTAACCGTGGGCGCCATAAAAGTCCTCAATCGCCTCGCGGTCTTTTTCCAACCCCTTCGGCGTAAAAATTTCTCCTTCAAGCATGCGCGGTTTGACCGGATGCCCGAGGACGACCACGCCTTGCCGGATCTGTTCGGCCGTGAACCTGGCGTTGCCTTTGAACTCGACCGACCCGACCTTGTAACGCTGGCCTTCATAAACGATGAAGCGGATGACCAGGCGCGTCGGGCTGGCGTAGTCCAGCTTCACTTCTTTGATTTCGAAATCAATGTAGCCTTCGCTCCAGTAAAAATCCTTCAGCTTCTCCTGGTCCTCCTGAAACTGCTCCTCTTTGAGCTTGCCACTGCCGGTCAGCCACGAAAACGTCCAGTGCCGCCGCGTCTTGAGTTGCTTGCGCAATTTTCGCTGGGAAAAAGCCTGCGCGCCGACGAACTGAACCTCCATGATCCTGACCTTGGGCGCTTCCTTGATGTCAAACGTGACCGTCGCGCGCCCGAGCTGCTCGTTGATGCTCTGCTTGGCCTCGACCTTCGTCTGCTGGTAACCGGCTTTCTCGTACAGCTTTTTGATTTCCTGCGCGTCGGAAAAGAGTTTGTAATCGTCCAGCGGCTCGCCCATCTTCGACTTCACCAGCTTGAGCAGCTTGGTGTTGCTGTATTTCCTGTTTCCCTCAAACCGAACCTCGCTGAGCACCGGCTGGCCTTGCACCACGTAAATCAACTTCACGCCTCCATTCTCCGTACGGTCGGCCTCTACCCGGATGTCGCGAAAATAACCGGTCGCCTTGAGCGCGCGAATATCGTCGGTGGTCGCGTCCGGGTTGTATGTGTCTCCAATCTTGATGTGAATGTTCGCGCGAACGAGGTCGTCACTGACGGCCGGCGGGCCGACGTGCCTGATTTCAATTTTTTCAACGACCGGTCCCGTCTGCGCAGCCGGCAACGACAGCCAACCCGGCGACAGCATCCCGAGCAGCAGCCAGCAACGGCATCGCAACAATTTCATTCAGTTAACTGCCAATCGGCACCTCGTCCGCGCTGACTTCGCGGTCACGGCGCGTGCAGGCTTTCAAAGGAGTGGATGTTCAATTCATTGGCCAACGCCTTGATGCTGTTGGAAATGTCAGCGATTTCCTGCTGCCGGTTCTCGGCTCGCCGCGAAGTAGAATGGAGCGGTCGCAGGGAGTCAATGATGAAAAGCTTTATCCCGTATCTCCGGGACGTTTGCGTGCCTGGCCGGGCAGTTGAAGCTGTCTGGCGATGCTAAGTCACGACATCGTCACTGAATTTCGCCCTGCTTTCGAAGCGCGTAATCGATCGCAGGAACGTCAACGGGACATCTCCGGTTGGTCCGTTGCGTTGCTTGGCAATCAATAAATTAATGGGAAGAACCTCGGGTATCGTGCCGGTATCTTCGTCGGTCACATCGTCTTTCCTTCTGCTTGGATCATCCGGGTCAACCTTGTACAAAATGCCAACGAGATCGGCGTCCTGTTCGATCGCGCCCGATTCCCGGAGATCAGCGAGGTTTGGCTTCCGCCCCTTGTCGCGTTCGAAGTCTCGATTCAGTTGGCTCAGCACGATCATGGGAACCTTAAGTTCTTTTGCCAGGGCCTTCACGCCGTTCGATATATCTGCGATCTCCTGCTGCCGATTGTCGATCTTTCGGGACGTGGAATGCATTTGCTGCAAATAATCGATCACAAATAATTTGATTCCGTTCTGTTGGGCCATGCGCCGCGCCTTGGCGCGAAGCTGGAGGATGGAAAGGCCTGAAGTATCATCGATGTACAGCGGGGCGCCCGCTAACTGGCCGGCGGCACTGGTGATTTTCGGAAAGTCCCGCTCGACCAAAAACCCGCTGCGAATATCCTTGAGATTCACTTTGGCTCGGGAACACAACAGGCGAAGGACCAGCGAGTCCGCGGTCATCTCCAGGCTGAACACACCGACCGGCAGCCGCTCATCCACCGCCACATGCTCGGCAATGTTCATGGCCAGAGACGTTTTCCCCGTGCTCGGACGCGCCGCAATGACGATCATCTCGCCTTCATGCAGGCCGCTGGTCATTTTGTCCAGATCGACAAATCCCGTGCCGATGCCGGTTAACATTCCCTGCCGCTGGTGGTAGATCTCGATGGTGTTGATGGCCCGATGAACCAGATCCTTGATGGTGTTGGTGCTGGCCTCGACGCGCTCTTCGCTGATGCGCAAAACGTCCCGCTCAACCTCGTCAAGCAATGCGTCCACCTCGCCTTGATGCTCGTAAACGCGTCCGACGACGCCCGTGCAGGTCTGGATCATTCGTCGCAGCAAATGTTTTTCCCGGAGGATGTCCGCGTAGTACGTCAGGTTGGCCGCCGACGGCACGGCGTCCTGCAACGACGAGAGGTACGAGAGTCCACCTACGGCTTCCAGTTGGTTCCGGTCCTTGAGCCGCTGCTGGACCGTCACCGGATCAATCGCCTCTTTGTGATCATACATCTCCACGAACAACTCGTAGATGGGCCGGTGGCGCAGATCGTAAAACACTTCCGAACCCGCCTTGAATTTCTCGATGCAAACGCCCATGCTCTCGTTGGACGACAGCAACGCGCAACCGAGCACGCCCTGCTCGGCTTCGATCGAATGCGGCGGAAGGCGGTCCACTTTGACGCCGCTCGTCGCCGGCGATTTTTGCCGGCGTGCTTTTTGCAAGTCCGGCGGCGGTCCGCCGGCTTCAGTTTCAAGGGAATCAATCATGCAGGAAACCAGACACAAGAATTTGGCGCGCCGCAAACAAGAGTTATTCTTGAATAATCACAGGTTGTGCACAAGGCGCGCTGGCTCCTCTGTAAAAAGCGCTCGAAGAAAAACTCCGGCCGGATATTACTCCGGCTTTCTCTCCGCTTTCGGTTTCTTTGGCGGGCGTTCCTTTTTCGCCGCCGCTTTGGCCGAGGCAGCCGCTCCGGTCTTTGCCGAGGAGGCTTCTTTGCCTTTCGGCGGCGCGGCCTCTTTTGTCTTCGGTGCAGTGGCGGGTGCTTCAACCGGCTGCGGCAGCGCCGTGCCGCTTTCGACGCGGACCTTCAGCGTCGTGGTCACTTCGGGATGCAAACGCAGCTCGACGTCGTGCTCGCCCAGCGTGCGCAGCGGATGTTCGAGACGGATCTTCTTCTTGTCGATGGCGATTTCGAACTGGTGCCGGAGTTCGTCCGCAATCGTGCCGGCCGTGATCGAACCGAACAGCTTGCCTTCTTCGCCGGCCTTCACGTTGAGGACGAGCGTCATCTTTGAAAGGGCCTTGGCCAGTTCGCTCATGGTGTTGAACTCATGGGCTTCGCGCTCGGCGCGCCGTTGGCGCAGCGCTTCTAGACGCCGCTTGTTCGCCGCCGTCAACGGAATCGCAAGGCCCTGCGGAAAAAGATAGTTGCGCGCGTAACCGGCGGCGACCTTCACCTGGTCGGACTCGGCGCCAAGACCAATCACCTGATGAGCAAGAATGACTTCAGTTTTTGCCATATGCAAAGTTGAGCGTTGCTAATTGAAGGATCAGAAACTTCGCTCGCCGCGTCTGCGGCCGGGAGTTAGAATGGAACATCGTCCTCCGGTGGCGGCTCTTCCACTGCTTCCGGCGCCGCTGCCGGGGGAGCCGCCGGTTGTTTGGTGCGCGCCGCAACGGGCGCGCCGCCTTCGCGGGACTGACCGGAGCCCAGGAACCTCACGTTTTCCGCCGTGACGAGAATCTTCGTGCGTTTCTGGTTGGTCTGTTTGTCATCCCACGTGTCCATGCGCAGACGCCCTTCAACCAGGATCGGGCTGCCCTTCTTCAAATACTGGCCTATCGTTTCCGCCTGGCGGCTGAACGCCTCGATGTCGATAAAGAGCACATCTTCCTTCGTTTCCCCGGTTTCAGTTTTCCACGTCCGATTGACAGCCAGACCGAGTTTGGCTACGGCCGTGCCTTTAGGCGTGTAACGCAGTTCCGGGTCCCGGGTCAGATTTCCCATCAAAATGATTTTGTTGAAACTGGCCATAACAGTTTATTTGGGTTTAGTGGTTTCTTTGGGCGGCGGCGCGACGGTGAAGAGGACACGAAAGACGTCTTCGTTCAAATCGAATCGTTGGCGCAGATGATTCACCGCGCCGGGCGCAATTTCAAAAATGAAATTCACGTAGAAACCGGAATGGTGCTTGCGATCGGCCACGCGGGTGAAGTTGCGTTTGTCCATCTTCTGAACCGTTTCCACTTTGCCGCCCGCGGCGGTGATCTCCGAGGAGATCTTATCCAGGACATCCTTGATCCCCTCCTCTTTGCCCGCGGTGTCCAGGATGAACAAGCCTTCGTATTTTTTCATTGTTTGTCTTCGCGTTCGGAGCCTTGCGCCGCTCCGTTAAACTGACTCATGGCTTTGGCGATTCCGTCTTTTAGCCAGCACTCGATCTGGTCTGCCGCTCGATCCAATACCTTTTTCAGCAGCGTTGATTCTTCCGCGGTGAATCGGCCCAACACATGATCGGTGATTTCACGCGCCGCGCCTGGCGCCCGGCCAATTCCGACCCGCAATCGGGCGTATTCTCGTGAACCCAGCTGCTGCTCGATCGATTTAAGCCCGCGGTGTCCGCCGCTGCTGCCCTGCCTTCGGAGCCGGATTTCACCGAGCGGCAGGTCCGCATCGTCCACGACCGCCAGCAAGCGTTCGAGCGGTATCCGAAAGTATTTCGTCAATTTACCGACCGCCTCACCGCTCTGGTTCATGTACGTCTGCGGCTGGCCAAGCATCAACCTGCGACCGTCACGCTCTACTTTGGCCAGTCGCGACATGAACTTGTCGTCCAGGGCCCACTTTGCCCGCCAGCGCCCAGCCAATCGTTCAACCACCATGAAACCCGCGTTATGTCGCGTCCCGGCATATTCTGCTCCTGGATTTCCCAGGCCCACAATGAGATAACGGTTCTCCATGCAAGGGCCTGCTCAATCGGCCGCGTGCGGAAAACCACCGCCCGGCCCAAAGCCGCTACTTTTTTTTCTCGGGTTTCTTTTCGGCTTTCTCCGCTTTCTCGGCCTTCTCGGTCTTCTCCGCGGGTTTTTCGGGCGGCTTCTCGGCGCCTTTTTGGGCCGGCTTGGCCGCGGCTCCGGCGGCGGCTTGCCCTGCACCCTCTTCTTTCTTCTCTTTGAGGACTTCGGGCTCGGCCAGCGGAGTCGTCGCCGCTTCGAGCGCCGCCGCTTCCTGCGCCTCGGTAATCGGGGCCGCGACAGAAATCACGGGAATTTTCTTGTCGCCGATCACTTCGACGCCGGGCGGCAACGGGATTTCGCCGAGGTGAATTGACTGCCCGATTTCCAACCTGGTTACGTCAACCGTGATGACTTCAGGCAATTCCCCGGGCAACGCGCGCACTTTGATTTTGAACAGCACGTGTTCCAGCACGCCGCCTCCGGTCTTGACGCCCGCCGCTTCGCCGGTGGTCTCCACCGGGACGGTGACGGTCACCTTTTCGTTTTCCGCGACCTCATGAAAATCGACGTGCAGAACCTTTCGGCTTAATGGATGATGCTGCACCTCCTGCACCAGCGCCAGCCGACGCGACTTCGCTTCCCCTTCGACCGTCAGGTCAACGAGGATGGTCTCGGACACCGAGTGGTGAATCAAATCCTCAATGTCCGTGAGCGTGACTTCGAGGTTCTGCGGCTGTATTTTGCGGCCGTAAATGACAGCCGGGACGCGTCCGGTAACGCGCAATTTTTTGACCCCGCTTCGTCTGGCCAGGGAGCGCGGAAACGCTTTCAATAATAATGATTTCATGGTGCAACCATCAACATCGGCGGCGCAATTCGTTCAACTTGTGCGTCCGCCCTTAAACTCAAAAAGCGAAGTCACCGAGGAATTACTGTGGATCCGCTTGATCGCTTCGCCCAACAACTTCGCCACCGACAGCGTGGTAATACTCACCCCGTTAATCGGCGGGCGCAGAACAGTATCAGTCGTTATCAGTTCGTCAATATTTGATTTCTTCAGCCGCTGGATCCCCATATCGTTCAAAATCGCGTGCGAAACGCAGGCATACACGCTTTTCGCCCCCTTCTTCCGCAGCAGTGCCGCCGCCTCCGTCAACGTGCCGGCCGTCTCGGTCAGATCATCCACCATCAGGACGTTTTTGTTACGGACTTCACCGATGATCGCCATCGACTCGACGTGTTCGGCGCTCTTCCGCCGCTTGGCCACAATCGCCAATCCTCCTTCCAACACCTGGGAGTAGGCGTGGGCCATCTTCAACCCCCCCACGTCCGGACTGACCACCACCAAATCCGGCAAATTCTTTCGCTTCAAAAAATCATACATCACCGGCGCCGCGTACAGATGGTCCACCGGTATGTCGAAGAACCCTTGAATCTGCTGCGCGTGCAGGTCCATCGTCAGAACGCGGTTCGCGCCTGCCGCGACCAGCAGGTTGGCCACCAATTTCGCCGTGATCGGCACCCGCGGCTGGTCTTTGCGATCCTGTCGGGCATAGCCGTAGAACGGCAGCACCGCGGTGATGCGCGAGGCGCTCGCCCGCCGCAACGCGTCCATCATGATGAACATCTCCATCAAGTGATGGTTGGTCGGCGGACTGGTGGACTGAACGACAAACACATCCTCGCCCCGGACGTTCTCCTCGATTTTCACGAACGTCTCGCCGTCCGGGAAGGCTGTGACCGCGCATTTGCCCAGCTCGATGCCGATATAATCGCAAATGGCCTTGGCCAAAGGCGGGTTTGAGGTGCCGCTGAAAACTTTCACGCTGCGTTTGGTGTTTCGATTTCGCTAAAACAAAAAACCACCGCCGCCGGTGGATTTCTGTGTCCCGACTGTAACAACGGGCCGCACCTGCGCAAGATGAATTTTGAAAATGTGCGGGTTTCGCCCGAACAGCGTTCATGGCGGAGACTCCTCTTGGGTTTCTTTTCCTGAAGAAATAGGGTGAACTGCCTATTGTTTGGATTTGCGCCTTGTTGGTAACTACATAGGTTTTCACAACTCGCAACGCCGTTATTTTACGACTCGAAAGGAGCAAGATGAGTGGGAGAAATGTATTTTGTCGGTCGCGCACAGTCCTCGCGAAGTGTCCGGCGCCACCTCTCACGGCAATAGTGTCTGCCTTCCTGCTGAGCAGTCTGTTTCACAACGAACCGATCTTGGCCGACGACGGCTGTCCCGCGCCCAGTTTCGCAGTGGCACGCACGTTTGCCACCGAAGGGGTCGTTGCACTGGGCGACTTCAATGGCGACGGCAGTTCTGACCTGGCTGTGGCTTACCGGGACCGGGTGTCGGTGCTGTTGGGCAACGGCGATGGCACGTTCCTGACCGCCATCAAGAGCGGCGTCGGAACCAATCTTGTTTCCATTGCGGCGGGCGACTTCAACGGTGATGGCAGAGCCGACTTGGCCGTAGCCGATGCCGGTACGTTTGGTCGTGGCCAACTATGGCGCAGGCCAAGGAGGCCTCTCCGGCAACGTCTCGGTGTTGTTGGGTAAGGGCGATGGCACCTTCCGGCCTTCGGTCAACTTCGATGCGGGAATACATCCTTATTCCGTCGTGGCCGGCGACTTCAACCAGGACGGCAAGCCTGACCTCGCCGTGGCCAACGCGGGCTCGGCCAACATCTCGGTGCTCTTGGGCAAGGGCGACGGCGCCTTCCAATCCGCCTTCAACTATGCGTTGGAATCGCCACCCAATTCGATAGTAGTTGCTGATTTCAACGGCGACCATGCCCCCGACCTGGTCGCTGGCGGCGCCAAAGTCTCGCTGTTGTTGGCCAACAGTGACGGCACCTTCCGCGCGCCGTTCAACTACGCCGCGGGAATGGGTGCCGCTTCCGTTGCGTCGGTTGACTTCAACCGACTCAAATTGCTGTGGGCGACCTCAACGGCGAGGCAAGACTGACTTGGCTGTGGGTGGTTCGATTTTCTTCGGCGCGTCGCACGGTGTCTCCGTGCTGTTGGGCAGGGGCGATGGCGCTTTCGAAGCCGCTCTCAACTACCCCGCCGGGGGTTATTCCGTAGCGGTGGCCGACCTCAACGGTGATGGCAAGGCCGATCTCGCCACATCAAGCTCTTTGCTCTTTGGTAACGGTGATGGCACGTTCCAAGCCGCAATCAATTCAGGTACATCGGGCCATTTGGTGGCAGCGGGTGACTTCAACGGCGATGGCAAGCCTGACCTCGCTGTCGCCAGCCTTAATTCCTCCAGCGTCTCGGTGCTGTTGGGCAAGGGGGATGGCACCTTCCAGACCGCAGTCAACTATGGCGTAGGAGTTGGTCCGCGCGCTGTGGCAGTTGGTGATTTCAACGGCGACGGCAGGCCGGATCTGGCGTTGGCACAGGGTGACTACGGGATTTCCGTGCTCTTGAACACTTGTGTCGCCGCCAGTCTTAACCATCCACCTGTCGCCGACGCGAGCGCCACTCCCGCGCGCGTCATCTCGCCCAACAATCCGTACGCCCGAGTCGTGGTGGATGGGTCGCGCTCGCACGACATTGAAAGCGATCCGCTCCAATTCTCATGGTTCGTGGACGGCGCAGCCACCGCTTCGGCCACCGGTCGCGTCGCAGTCGTCGTCTTGTCCGTGGGGACGCACGACGTTCGGCTGC
>QHNT01000227.1 GCA_003218515.1 Verrucomicrobiota bacterium
CAAGGAGAATCCTCCGACCGAGGACAGCCAGGGCAGGAGACGTCGCAGCGGCGTTTATCATCCGTTCGCCTGGCGTGGCTGGAAGGATTTTGGCACCGGCGCCCTCGGCGACATGGCCTGCCACGCTGTCAACATGCCGTTCCGCGCGCTCAAGCTTGGGTACCCGAACGCGGTCGAGTGCGAAGAAACTTCGGAACTTCACCAGGAAACGTATCCGAAAACCTCACGCATCCGATTCGAGTTTCCGGCGCGCGAAGGTTTGCCGCCGCTGAAATTCTGGTGGTATGACGGCGATCCGAACGACCCATCCGTCAAGCCGTTGCGCCCGCACGAGGATATCGCCAGGGAGATTGTCGCGCTGCGCGGAAGTCTGCCGGCCAGCGGGTGTCTCCTCATCGGGGACAAAGGCAAGATCTTCACGCCCGACGATTACGGCTGGCAATTTTATTTCATGCTGGCCGGTGACAGTGGATTCACACCGTCGAAGACCAAAGTGGACGACCAGGAGGTCGAACACGAAGCCATCCGGCACGTCCCGCAGACGATCCCGCGCCTGCCGTCCTCCAACAACGATCAGATGCAGAAGAAGGAGTGGCTCGATGCGGTTCGCGGCGGCCCGCCGGCTTACAGCAACTTCGATATCGCGGCTTATTTGTCGGAAATCATTCTGCTCGGCTGCGTCGCGATGCGCGTCGGTGTCGGCAGGAGGCTCGAGTGGGACGGCCCAAAAATGCGGGCGAAGGACGCGCCCGAAGCGGCCCAATACGTTCACCGCGAATATCGAAAAGGTTGGGAGCTGTGAGGTTCGAAGTTCGCAACGATGAGGCAACTCCGAACTCATTGAACGGCCTGCGGTCAGACGCGAGCGCAGCCGGTGTTTTGTGCTGACTCAACGGCGTGTGCGCAATTGAATTTTTTCCGGGAGACGCCGTCCAACCACGCGTGAACGAGTCAATTCGGAAACCATCTGTTCAAGGGCGACAGGCCAATTCTGCGGTGAAAGGAGAGAGCAGCGCCCAACCCAAAAGCGCTCGCGATCTCAGCCGCAGTCGGCACGGTTCCCGGCGCGCCGGCCCGCGCCGGCTCTTTACTTTAGCCTCTAATTCTTCTCCGACCGTTTCGCCGACTGGAGTCACGAGCCCCTTCGGGCGCAGCCAAAGTTGGATGCGCCATCAACCGTGAAGCAACGCTATATCTAGGGTCGGCGCCGGGTTTACCCACTATATCGCGTGGATTGATTTTATATCGTTGTTCGGCCAAAATAAGTCGTCGATGGGCGGTTCAGCTCACGGCGGAAAATGCTCAATCTAAGATCCAGTTGTAAATTCCTGCGCACTTTTTGCGTCCTGCTGGCGGCCTGGATGGCAATGGAGATTTCGTGTCTGGCGCAGGCACAGCCGGCGGAGGAAAACGCCGCCTTCGACCCGTCCTATTTCGACACCAAACTTTTCTTTGCGTTGGGAATGATAGAAAGCGGCAACAACGACCGCGGCATCGGCCGGGCCGGTGAAGTGAGCCGCTTCCAGATTCATCCCGCCGTTTGGAGGTTATACTCGAATTCAAGGGACTACCGGAATCCCGAAGTGTCCCTCCCGGTCGCGCGGCAGCACTGGAATTATCTGACGAATTATTTTCGCGGCAAAGCCCGACGGGAACCGGCCCCCTTCGATATGTACGTGTTGTGGAACACCAATTTTGGCTATTATGCCCGCAAAGGTTTCGATCCTGCGCGTCTGCCAGCGATCGTGCGTGACCGGGCGCAGCGGTTTGTGAACCTGGTGAACCGCTGATCCCGGCGATCGAACAGGGTAAGCGCAGGAATCGGCTCCGAGGAGGCGCCATCCCCAATCTGATTGCGTCCACGCGAACGCGTGGCGTGGCTGAACAAGAACAGAGACCGGGGATTCCCGGTCTCTTGCGTTCGATTCCAATCACGGATTGATAACCCGGAGAAACAGATTGCCGGAGGAACCTATGGCGACGTTTGCCGGATTGACGCTGCTCACATCCGTCCAGACCGTGCTGGTTCCCTGTAAAGCTGGCGTGGACTGCAATCTGCCGCCCGCCGGCGCCCAGGACACGGACAGATTTCCGCCCGACTTCACGACGGTGATCGTTGGTTTGGTTGGCAGCACTGCCGCCACGGCGTTCTCCAGAATGGCCAGGTTATCCACCTTATGCGTTTCAAACTCACCGCCGGTGCGCGCGCCCAACAGGAACGTGGCGCCGGCCATCGGGGCATAGCCCTGAGCTGTCAGGTCGAGCTTGTTGTAATAAGGCGTGCCATTGTGCACGACGTCCAATGTTCCGTCACCGTTCAAGCGAATCAGAACATCCACCCACTGATCGTTGACCAGCGTGGCCTTGGTCAAATTTGTGGTGGCGAATTCTATTCCGCCAAATTTCACGCCAATGGCGGGGGCTTCCGCCGGGTCGCCAGCGGCGGCATTGTTGTAGGTATCAAACGCGACGGTGATTCCAGTGCCTGAACCCTCCTCACTGGTATTGTCAATGCCGGCGACGTCAGTGGCGAAGTTGAAGCTGAAGCCATCGGCAGGATTGCCGCTGCCTTGGCCGATGAAGAGCTTGAAGGTGACTGTGAAATTTGTCACCGCCGCGCCATTGACGAGGTCCGGGATAGAGAACCCGCCCTGCAAACTGCCGACAGCTTCTGTCAGCCGGAGTACTCCACTGCTGTTTATTCCGCCGGTGGGAAGCACAGCAGCCGAGCCACCCACTGCCGTTCCGGTCGGAACCTGGCCATCGTTGAAGTCGTAATAGGCGTTATACGCGATGAACGAGAGGGTCGTATTCGGCGCAATCGCGTTGTTGGCCCGGTCTTTAACGTCGTTGATCGTGACGGTGTAGCTTTTGCCGGCGGTCGCGCCGGAAATGGCCAGTTGCACGATCGCCGCCGCGTTCGCGGGTGCGACCACGGTGGCGGAGTTGACGGTGACGCCCTGGTCGATCTTGTAGTTGGCCGACGCGGTGGCGCTGACCTGATCCAGGGGCTCGCTAAAGTTGATCCGAACCGTTTGAATTATACCGCTGGCCTCCGTGACGACGGGCGGGGTGGTATCGGTCGTGACCGTCAACGTAGCTGCGGCGCTCGTCGTCCGGGTGTTGTCCACCGGAACCCCGGCTGGCAACAGCGTCATCGCCACCCGGAACTGAGCTCCGTTGTCGGCGGACAGGACAAAAGGAATCGCGTATTGAGCCTGGTTGGCGCCCGCGATGTCTGTAAAGGTGGAAGAACCTGAGGGCGCCCTCTGCCACTGATAGTTAATGTTCGTTCCAAAACTCGAGAGACCGGTTGCAACGACGGAGAAGGTGACCGGTGAATTAGCGGGGACGTTTGCGCTTTGCGGCTGTTGCGTAATGGTTACCTTGCCGTCCGGATCATAATAGAAGGAGACGTTCGTGCCTGAAATTGGCGGGTCCCCGTCAGGCGGTTCAACTCCCGCTCCCGGCAACATCCAGTTAACGCCCACGTTGTCACCGCCGCCACCCTCCGTATGGAGCACTTCGATATAGTAGCGGTTTCCTTTAGTCAGCGTAATCGTGTTTCCGGTTGGCCACTGAGTCCCAGGATATTGGTCCGAGCGCTTGGAAGGAACATCGCTGGTGCTTGCGGGGTCCGTATCGATCCATTGCCGGGCATTGGACCAGGCGGTTTCGGTTGCAATCAGCTTTTTGTTCGCGGGATTTTCATCCGTGCTCAGGTACAGCGATGAGGGATCGTCCGAGCAAGTGAAGAAAACGTAATTACCGGTCAAGGGCGCGGTGAGGACACCAGAAAGTTGGTTGCCGTAATTGTCTCCGGCTTCGCCGCCTCCGTTGGGTGGGTACTCAAAGAGAGGCTCCAGCGTCATAAAGGTCGGGTTGTCGGGGAACCTTAAGTTGTTGGTCAGGCCGGCAATATTGTTCTGGGTAATGTTGTCCCAGAATTTGTGGAGGACGCCACCCGAAGCCAGGACCCAACCCGTGAAGTTCGCCGTCGAAGGATTCGGGCTGAGCACGTTTCCAACCAGGTCGGTCACGTTGGTCACGGTGACTGAATAGGCGGCGTTGGTTGTTTGTGTGCTGGTCGTCAGAATCACCCTGGTTCCGCCCGAAGAGATCGTGGCGCCGGAGACGGTCAATCCGCCGTTAAGGCTGTAGTTCGCCGTGTTCGTTCCCGAAGCCGGATCGACCGGTTCAGAAAAGAACACAGTGACCTTGTTGAAGGTGCTGCTGCCCGAGGCCCTGACCACACTCGGGGGCGTCACATCAACGGTTAGTCGGGCGCCCCGACTCGTGGTGCTTTGCCCTGTGATCGACGCAGTAACGCGAAATCGCGTGCCGTCATCTCCCGCGGTGGCCGCCGGTGTCGTATAGCTTGCGCTGGTCGCGCCTAAAATGTCAGTGTAGTTCGTTGAGCCCGGACTGGCTTTCTGCCATTGATAAGTCGGTGTCCCCGTGCTGCTGGCGACGACGGTGAAAGTGGCGGTTTGGTTGTTCGCTACCATTGAGTCTTTCGGCTGCTGCGTAATCCTGACGTACGGACTCCCAACGATCGGAGATTCATCAGGACCCGGATCGTCCGGTTCAGGCAGGCTGGCAAGCTGCAACACGAAAGCGTCCAAAGCCGAACCGTCTTCGCGCTGGCTGATTCTGATGGTGTAAGTGCCCGGCGTCGAGATCGTCCATACCGCCAGAACCTCTCCGCCGCCGCCGCCGATTTGGTTTGCCGTGTCACCCTCCGGTGCGCCCGTTCCGTTCCATCCGATGGCTGTCCCCCCTGGTGGCGCCGTGTCCCTGATTTGGGAGAAATCGGCAGTCGCGACACTACCCACGTACCGATACCAATCCGGCTGGCCAGTGGCGAGGCCGTCTATCAATTCAACAATCTGGGCATACATCGAATCACTACTGCCGTCGTATCCGGAGAATCGCAAGTAGAGGCGATACTGACCCGTTGTGGCAATTTGCACTTTGTAATTCAGAACCGCATCCGTGCCGACCACGCTGACATCCGTATTCTTATTCTGTCCGCCTCCCGCCTGGTCCGGATAAGACTGCACATATTTGCCGCCGCGTGCGTTGGTCCAGATCAATTCGTTGTAGGTGGCGGGCGTATCCATCAGCGGATCCATCGGATTGGTGTTATCATCGGGCACAACGTGCCAATGATGGTTGTCGGTGGTGTCCACTGTCCGGGAATCGAAATGCTCCGCTTCCACAACGACCTGGCCGCCGATTTCCAAATACGTTGCTGCCTTGGTACACACCACGCTGAGGCCGAGGCTGAGCGTGCAGGCGAGGGAAAATCTTATCGATGAAGTGCGCATAACTATCCTCTCATGACTGTTCCTGGGCCTTACGGCAGGCACACCCTTCAGCCAGTCCGCGGGCACTCACCCGCTAGCCGGGTTTACTGCCGCCGCCACGACCAAGGCAGTTTTGGTTATTTGGGACAAGTTGAAATCAGCAGGAGGCGAAACACCTGTCAACAGAAAAAATGCAAAAGAAAATCGGAACCCACGGCTATTTCATCTAGATCGCCGACACCCCTCCATTGTGTTTTCTAACGCTTTCCTTAAAACTGGGCTTGGAAACTCCGGCGCGCCGGCAGGGCTAGCACATCCGGCGCCGGTATTTCCAAGCTCGTATTTGCCAGGCCTCGCTGCGTGATTTCCGCAGGACGCCTGGCATTTTTTTGAAGGTTCAGACTCTGCCAAAGATCTTCAGGCTTGTTTAATCAGCTTGAGCGCCTGAGAAGCCGTCATTGTTCGTAGCCAGCCTGGCAAAAATTTCTCTGTGGTTTTGGATCGATGTTTTTGCAATTCGAATAAGCCCAGAACGGCGTTGCGAAGAGTGGCCATGACAAATGCCCCGGTCCGTTTGGCTATCAAAGAAGCATCTTCGCCCAAGGTGACGTCCCGCCGATAATGAGCTCCGTTTTCGCAAGCTCCCCAGTGTCCACGAATAATTTCCTGCAATTGTTGAGGGCTTTTTTCCTGGCAGCTCAGACTGGTGGCGTAGTAAACGTATTCCTCCGAACTCTCCACGACTTTTCCTTTTCGCAATTTCTGTCGTTCGCGCCAGACCGCAACAAATTGCCAACAGCCACACAAGCCCGCATTTTCCGGATCGATCTCAAAGCGCTGCAGGCGGCACCGTTCCAGCCGGCCATGTTCCTTGACCCAGCCCGAATCGTACTCAGAGGGAAAAAAAACGCTGAGGAAGCTTGATTTGAGCTTTTTCGAGAATGCCAGTCTGATTGCCTTTGAGTCCGAATAAATAATCAGCTCCCAATTCCTGGGTGATAAAGCGGCTGCTCTCTTGTTGGCAATGCAGAGCATAGGAATGTCTAGTCATTTATTACCGTCCTACTGGGGCGTCGGGAGTTACTTCTCCAGATGAAACAGCCCTGATCGGAACCTCGGACGGCACAAATGGCGTTGGTCACCCGTCCGGCGAGGGTCGTAAAGGACGGATCGTAAAAACAATGAACTGCGGCTTGAAAGTGTCAGGAATTTGTCCACTGGGCGTTTGCAGCCGTTGCCAAGGCCACGACGTCGTGGTCCGAATCAGCCTCGGGGCTCGAGGTCGTTTCGTTCAACAGTCGGGCGTTGGGACTCGCAGTCCCTCCACAAAACCGGGTCGGCGGCAGATTCTATTCGATCAGTATCAAGGGCTATTTACTGACGCGGTAGAACTTTGTTCCGGTTGCCGTCTCGGAGAACGTGCCGCTGCTGTTGCCGGTGGTGGTCCAGTTGATCGGTGAGCTCAAGCTCGTCGTGGATTCCAGGGTGCCGCCGTTGCTCCATTGGATCGTGATTCGGCCGGCACTGATCGCGGCGCCGGTGATCTGCGGAGCCGGCTGCGCCATCGCTGCGGCCCGATAAGCCTTGATCGCCGACGTACTGGCGCTGTCGTTAATCAAGACTTTCGTGCCGTCGGCCAGAACGGAGAACCATTCCACGTTACAATCGCCGTTGCCGTTGTCCCACACCAAGCGCATGGGATAAGTGCCGGCCTGTTGGACGAGGAAATAAAAGATACTGTCAGCGGCTCCGCGGCCGGCATCAAAGATACCCAGAGTGACAGCATTTCTGGAGTCGCTGACGCTGGTCGCGGGCGACAGGCGGAATCCGTCGTCGCTGTTCACACCCATCTGGACCAGACCGGCGGGCAGTGTCACATACGTGAGTATTTCCATCGCGGCGTTGGCAGTTTCCAGGTCGGTCGTCCCTGCAATGCCAGGCATTTGACTGTCCGGCGTGAAGTTGCCGAAATTCCCGGCATTCCGGTCGTAATTGATGACCGCCGGTTCGAGGTAGGTAAACGAACCGTCAACCGGATTGGCCGCGGCGGAGTTAGGATAAGGCTGGCCGGTGGCCGTGTTGGTCACCCTGCCTGCCAGTTCCAATTCCGCGTGGGCAATGGTGTCATTCGGGTCAAGGGTGATCTCCACTCCGTTCGCGTCCTGGGCATCGATTCGCCAGACGTGCAGCGTGAAGCCAGGCTTGGTGGTGTCCGGCGCGCCCACGGCATAGCTCGGAGGAATCGTGGGATAGATCGGGACGACGAAGGTAAAGGAGCGGGTCTTGTTGCCGCCGCCACCGGAATCGGTATAGGTCAAACCGACGGTGTTGGTGGAACCGGAGGCCAGGGGAGTTGGCGATCTGTAATCGATGGTGGTGACTCCGTTGGTCTTGCCGATGCTCGGCGTGATGGAACTTCCGTTGAGCGTAGTCTGGATGCTGCCGGCGTTGAGGGACACTCCGGGAGCGTCGGTGAAGTCGACGGTGAAACCAGCGGGCGAGCTGCTGAGCCTGGAAACATAAGGGAAGGAAGGACCGCTGCGATAGGCTTTGACCGCCGCCGCGTTAGTGCTGCTGTTGATCAGCGCCTTGCTACCGAACTGGTTTTTGGTCAGCCACTCCACGGAGGCGGCGGTGTCGTTGGCGTTATAGTAGAGCAACCGGAAGGGGTAGATCCCGGCTGTTTGGATCTGGAAAACCATCAGAAGGTCTCCAAACGTATGACCGCCACCATCAACAGCGCCTAGGACCAGGCCGAGCTTGTCCCGGGGGTCCACTCCGATGGAAACCTTGTAGCCGTTGTCTCCGTTCACCACCATCCGGTAAATGCCTGGCTGCAAATCCAGCCAGGTCAGGATTTCCTCCGTGAGGTTGTTGACGACGACCGTGCCACCGGCAGTCCCCGGAAAATCCGCGGTGAAAGGGAAGTTATCACCGACGGGAGGGTTTGCCGAATCGAAGTTGATGACATCGGTCACTTCGATATAACCTTGGGCATTGGTGGTGCTCAAATCAGCGTTGTTCGCGCCGTGCAAACCCACGAGCTGATCTTCGGCCCAGGCGATCGAGTCGTTCTGGGTGTCGTCCGTCTGG
>QHNT01000228.1 GCA_003218515.1 Verrucomicrobiota bacterium
GTCCGCGTGACCACGCCAGCTTTCGGCTGCCGACGAATTCCCCACCACGCGGTCAGCGCGACCATCAACACGCCCGGACCCAGGCCGCCCAAAAACATCTTCTCCATCGTAACGCCGCTCGCGCCCGCGTTTGCTCCGCTAAGGTTCACCATCGCCTCACTGGCGACGATGGAGTACAGGATTACCGGCAGACAAGGAGGGAAGAGCAGTCCGAGCGACCCGGCGCCGGTGAGCAGGCCGAGCGCGTCGCGCTCCGAGTAGCGCGCCGAGCGCAACACCGGCATGAGCAATCCGCCCAGCGCGAGAATCGTCACGCCCGACGCGCCGGTGAACGAGGTAAAGAAGGCGCAGACGAGCGCGGTAACGATCGCCGGCCCGCCGCGCACCGAGCCAAATAACGCCTGGAAGACGCGGACCAGCCGTCGCGACGCGCCGCCCTCGGCGAGAAAGTAACCAGCCAGCGTGAACAGTGGAATCGTCGGCATGGCCGGTTTGTTCACCAGCGAATAATGTTTCACCGCGATCGCCGCGATGCGGGTCTGATCGCCCCAAAACAAAATCAGCGCTGCGCCGCCGATGGTTGTAAACACCGGCGCGCCCATAACCGTGGCAATCAGCAGCGCCACCAGCGCGGGCACGACCAATTTTTCCGGGGCGATGGGCGAGTGGCTGAAAAACAGGATGATTGCGCCCGCGAGCAGCAGCGCCAGCGCGCGTCCTTTCCAACCGGTCGCGGCGTGCCAGATAAGCCGGAACGCGACCAGGCCGAAGCCAACGGGAAGGACCAGTTGAACGATCCACGTTGGGAGGTGGTAGGCGAGCTGGCTGCCGCCTTGTCTTTCCGTTTGAAGAAAATCGAGGCTGGCAAAACAAAGGAGCGCGCTGATGGCGGCTGCCGCGCCGCTGCTTAAGATCCTCGCAGCGACTTTGGTCCGGCCTTTGAGGAAACTGGCGAGGGTGGAGAACGAAAGCAACCGCGCGTCACGCGCGGCAATCGCGCCGCCGAGCATCCCGACGATCAACGTGAAATGCTGAACGAATGCCGTCGAGCCGGAGAGGCCGGAGTGAAACCGGCGCAGGACCATTTCGATCAGGGGGAGCAACGTCAGCGCCGCCAGCGACAGCACCACAAAAAGATTTTCGCCGTCGCGCAGGACGCGCCGCCAGCCGGTCACCGGATGGGGAGCGGAAGCGGCCGGGAGTCCTTCGGGCGGTGCCACGCTCACGTGTTGGTTGCGGCTGCCGGCGAGCCTCTGCCGCGGGAGAGCCGGGAGAAAACCTTTATCACTTCCTGCCTCCCGCGCCGCGATACTCCCTGAGCAGGCGTTGCACCTCATCGAAGATGTCGGCGGGGACGATTTTGGCGCGGAGGTCGGGATAAATCTCCTCCGCGCCGGCACGCCATTTGGCCTCTTGCTCCGCAGTGAGTTCGTGAACGGTCAATCCGCGCTTTTTCATCGCGGTCACCGAGTCATCGCTTTCCTTGCGGCTGTTGGAGCGGATTTCTTTGCCGGCCTCGGCGGCCGCCTTCAGCATAGTTTCACGCGCCTCGGCGGGAATTTTTTCCCAGGCCTCCTTTTTGATGACGCAGGCGCCGACCAGCGGCGCCCAGTGGAGGTCCAACATGTGCGGGGCCCGCGTGTCGATTTGCGTGGCCAGCGCAAAGACCGGCGGGGCGGGCACGGCATTGATCAAACCGGTTTGCAGGCCGGGCAGGATTTCGCCGGTCTCCAGCGGCACGGGATTGTATCCGTGCTTTTTCATGATATCGACCTGCGCGGTGTTGCCTGCCCAGACGAAGACTTTCATCCGCTTCATGTCCTCCGGGGTGAGCATCGCTTCCTTTGAAAAATATCTGACCCAGCCGGCGTCCACCCAGAAGAGCACGACAAAGCCTTTGTCCGCGAGGCGCTTCTCCAACATTGGGCGGAGCTGGTCGTTGACATATCCGAACTCGTCGAGATTGCGGAACATCATCGGCAGGCTTTGCAGGCCAGCCACGCCCGGCTCGATTTCGGCGAGGCCAACGGCCGTCAGCAACGCCGCGTGCAACGTGCGGACGCGCATGAGCCGGACCATGTCGGTCTCGCCGCCTTGCGTGCCGTCCGGATAAATAACCAGCCGCGCGCCGCCGGCCGGCGCCTGCTTCCATTTTTCGGCCAGGACCTGGAGCGATTGATGATAAGTCGAGCCGCGCGGCGCGAGTGTGCCCAGGTTGATGCGAACGGTCTTTTCCCCGGCCCGTAAGGGCGACGTCAGAGAGGCGCTCCCTGCCAGCGCAAGGGCAGCGACAAAAAGGACTCTACGACACAAACGTTTCATCGGCGACATGTTTTACTGCTTCTCCGGTGTCAAAAATAATTCATCCGTGCGGGAGAGCAGCCAGCGAGCGCGCCGCTGCATCACGAGGTTCACCAGACGCCATTCCGGTTTCGCGCCGGGATTGATCGCCAGCGCGCGGTTGAGCAGGGACTTGAACTCGTTCACATCCTGCTTTTGGACATCAACGGCCTCCGCGAGCGCGACGAACGGACCGGCGAGTTGTCCGCCGCAGAGTTCCACCGCGCGATCAAAATGGTTGCGTGCACGCTCCTCCGGTCGGCCCTCGGCGCCCTGGCGGCTCATTTCGTAAGTGATCAGAAACGAGTGAATCGCGCCGTGGTCATAGCTTTCGTCAAGTTCGAGCGCGCGATCAATCAGCGCCTCGACCATCGGCACCTCGGCGATCAAATCGGGATTGTCCTTGGAATCGGAAATCGCCGCCGCCCAGGAAACCGCTGTCCAGCAAAGCACCGGGACATCGGCGGCTTTGGCGACGCGCACCGCGGCTTTCGGCTTTTCACGCAGCGTTTTTGCAAAAGCGCGATGCCTCACTTCGAGGCCGCGCAGGCCGTAGTCGCGGGCCCGCAGATAGAGCTTTCTCGCCCGCGTCCGCAATTCCGTCGCCGCCGCCAAATCCTTTTCCTCCGTTTCGTCCGCGTCCTGTTGAACGAACGCGTAGGCAAATTGCGTGAAGCCGCTCGCGGTGGCGAAGAGCAGGCCTTTGTGCTTCGGACTCTCGGCCAGCAAACTCTCCATCAACTTCAAACTGAAGGGCACCGCCGCCCTGACCAACTCCGGGTCGTCGTCCGAGGCAAACGTTGATCCGCCCGCGGCGAGGGCGTTGCCGAGTTTATTGACCGCCATTTTTTTGACGGAGCAGCCGCTGGCCAAAGAAAAGAAAAGCAGCCCGACCAGCAGACTGCGCGCTGCGTTGATGGGCAAAAGGCGTTCCGTTGTGAACGGCTGCTGGGTCATTTCTGCGATTTGGATGCGGCCTGCCTTTTCAAATTGATCGGTTCGCCGAACGCGCCTTCCGTCTTCAAATGCGCCAGCACAAATTTTTGCAATTCCGGCGTGGACGCTGTTAAGACGATTTGCGCGTCGTCACCATCTCCGATTTTTTCGTGGCGGATGGCGCGGGGATTTTTCCCGAGGAATTCCCTCAGCCACTTCAGGTCAAGCGGAGTCATTTGCAGAATCGGCTCGATCTGCGAGACCCGCAGGAAGGAGTGCGTTCGGACCAGATGAATTTTATAAAAGCCGCTGCGGTTCATTTCCTCGATGCCCGACTCGTCCGGAAAAAAGTCGAGGAATCGCGCGTCCCCGATCTTCAACAGGCGCGCATCGAATTGTCCGACCTTTCCGTCGCCTTCGGCATAGACGAATTTGTAGGATTTTTCGCCCGCTTTTTCAAAAGTCCACGTTCCCTTCGGATCGTCCTTGTCACGCCAGACGCCAACCAGCGCCGGATCAAACACCAGGTCTTTATCCGTGTAAAGCGGGTTGATCGAGGTGGGAAGGCAACCGACCAAGCCGCACAGGACAATGAGCGCAACGGGCAACAGAGTCTTTTTCATAGGAGTTTCGATGTTGATGGTTCGTGAATTTTCAGGTTCGTCACAATTGGTTTTCTCCGCCAGGAACCTTCTGTCAAAGAATTTATTTTCCAAGCCGGCTCACCGTGTCATTTCTGGAATCAGGCCGCGTCTTGCTTTCTTCACAACGGAGCCGAAGCTATCGGTTTCTCGTTACGCGGTGTTAATTGATAAACTTTGTCGGGGGATTGATTCCCTCAATAGGCCTGAGCTGGCGGCAGTTGCCCGCCGTTGAGGACGGCATCTGGCCGCTCGGAGAATTGCTCCGCGGTGCCGCACAACTCCGGGGCTTTTGGCGATGGCGCATTTTTCCCCACGGCTCACGCCTTGGGCTGTCCTCTTCCGCCACTCCGTGGCTCCGTGGCTGATGTCTTACGCGCCCGGAATCAGACCCGCGCTCCCGGTAGTGTCCTTGAGTTTGGTGGCGGCGGTGCTGCGCCGCCGCCGTGCGCCGCGGCAGCGGCGCACCCCTGAAGCAAATTAGGGCACTGCCGCGCTCTCTCTGTTCTTGCTTGCGATTGAGCCAACTGCTACACTCGCCAGCGAATCCCTTAGAGCCATGAACATCCATCACCTGGAACTGTTCTATTATGTTGCCAGGCATGGCGGTATCAGCGAGGCGGTGCGCAATATCCCTTACGGCATTCAACAGCCGGCGGTCAGCGCGCAAATCATCCAACTGGAAGAATCGTTGGGGGTGACGCTGTTCAATCGCCGCCCTTTTTCTCTGACCGTCGGCGGCGAAAAACTCTTTTGTTTCATCCAGCCGTTCTTTGACGGGCTGGAATCTTTGGCCGACGAACTGCGCGGGGGCGGGGCGCAGCAGGTCCGGTTTGGCGCCTCGGGCACCGTCCTGCGCGACCACCTGCCGGAACTGGCGCAACACGTGCGCAAAAAATTTCCCAACCTGAAATTGACCTTGCGCGAAGGACACCAGCCGCAGTTGGAAGCCTGGCTCCAGAAACAGGAACTCGACCTGGCGGTCACCTTGCTCGAAGGCAAGCCACCGGCAGGGGTCAACTCACTGCCGCTGCTGAAACTGCCGTTAGTCCTGCTCCTGGAAAGATCCTGTCGCCTGACGTCGGCTGAGGAGCTCTGGAAGCGGGACAAAATCGAAGAAACCCTCATCAGCCTTCCGCCGTATGAAGCGATCCCGAAACATTTTCAACAGGGCTTGAGCCGGCTGGGCATCGACTGGTTTCCGCGCATTGAAGTGACTTCGCTGGCGCTGATCGAGACTTATGTTGAAAGCGGGTACGGCATCGGTCTGTCGGTCGCCATCCCCAGGTACAAGCTGTCCGCCAGAATCCGCGCGGTCCCGCTGGATGGCTTTACTCCGGTGACCCTGGCCGCGCTCTGGCCGGGCAAAACGACGCCGCTCGTGCAGGCGTTTCTGGATGAACTGCGGCACCGGGCGCAGGGACTGACGAATTGATGACACGAATACCGGGCGCCGCGGATTGATTTGATCGCGATGTTTGAAGAATAAAGTCTTGCCCGTCAAGACTGAAACTGGTAGTTCTCACTCCTGTCTGGACCGATAGCTGAAGCCACCCCTCATTCCCGGAGGCCCTATGAAAAAATTCGCCCCTCTTTTCGCGCTGACAGCGGTTATCGCCTGCGTCACAACCACCCGCGCCGCGATCATCACTGTCAACACCGAAGACAATACTGATTTCAGCCCGGGCAAAACAAACCTGGTCACCGCTATCAATAGTTTGAACGCTGGCGACACGATCAACTTCAACATACCCGGATCAGGTCCACACTACCTCGTCTCGCCTGGGGGCGGTTATCCAATGATCACCAACAAAAACAACATAACCATCGACGGCTACAGCCAGCCTGGTTCCGCTCCAAACACCAATTCAATCCTCGCTTCCAACAACGCGCAGATCAAAATCGTGCTGGATGCGCGGAATGGAGAGTTTAGCACCCTCCCGAATGATATCCCCGGTTATGGGACGAGCGAAGTCGCCATCCTGTTTGTGCTGGGTTCCACAAACTTCACAGTCCGGGGGATTTGCTTCCTCGGTTCCTGGGATGCCGTGAATTCAACCACGGATCAATATGCCGTTGCCTTCGGTGGGGACCAGCCTTCGGATAATGGGCATGTGAGCGGCTGCCGGTTCGGTTTGGACTTGGATGGCGCCACCGTCGCCCGGCTGAAGGATTGCGTGACGGCGTTCGGCTCGGGGCCGAATAATGGCATCGTGGTAGGGGTCGCGTCCGGGCCGGCCAACGCTGCCGCCGCACGGGCTCAATTCAACGTGATGATTGCTGCGCAAATCCCCGTTATCATAGAAGGCAATGGCACACGAATCAGCGGGAATTTCTTTAACGTTTTCCCCGACGGCCTTCATGACTTTAATGTTGATGGCGGCGCGAGCAACCCGACTCACACTGTGGAAGCCTTTATCGAAATCGGCTCTTACGGCAACAACGTCGTCATCGGAACGGATGGCGATGGCCTCAATGACGCGGAGGAAAGGAACATTTTTGGTGGTGTCACTGACGCCGACGACCATCGGATACTGGAATGGTATGGCGGCACGCGGACAAACACAATCGTGGCTGGAAATTATTTCGGTGTGGGGGTCGATGGCGGCACGCGCTTCACCAACGGTGGCCCGACCATGGAGGTGATTGAGGGATTCAACAGCACTACCACGGTCCGAGTCGGTTCGGACTTCGATGGAGTCAGCGACGACATCGAGGCTAACGTCATCTCCTGGAACTATCCATTTACTGTTCTCTACCCCGACCCGGCCGGGTCGGTGAACCCGAACCCCGACGGGCGGTGGAGGTTCGCGAAGCTTGATTCAGGCGCTCGGGTCTCGCTGCGTGGGAACAAGATGATGGGCAATCTCCTTGCTCCATACATGTACGCTTATAACGACAGCAGCCTGTTGGCAGCGTTCACCAACTACGCGGCGCCTTACATGAGCACGAACGCGGACATCGTCCCGATTCTGTCCACCAACAGCACCTGGCCCCGGTTGGCCGGCACTTGCGCGGTCGGTATTGATCCTTACACCAACATCATCATCGATGTTTACCGGCTTGATCCGGAAGGCTGGGAGAACGGGAAGCTGTTCGGCCTGCAGGAATTGATTGCCCCGGACGGCACCACCAACGGCTTCCCACAGGGACGCAAATATCTCGGTTCCTTCGTGGACAACGGCCCTCAGGACAGCGACCCGGCGGTCGGAAAGTTCAGTCTGAATCTCTTCGGTTTGGACTTGGGGACCGGCGCGGTGACCGTCACCGCGAATTATTCCGCCGACCCGCCAAAGACCCGTAACGGGAGAATTCACACCAGCAACTTCTCGAACCCGATCACGCTGATCCCCGGCGGCACAGGTTCAGTCGGGCTGACAAACATCGTGCCGGACGTGCTCCTGTGGTACAGCACGGATAACTATTTCACTAACGGCCCAGTTATTTCGGGAAAACAGGTTGCGTACCAGGCTTCGTGGGAACCTTACATCAGCGTGCTGGGTGACAGCACATTCCTGATCCAAGAGAACACTTATGCCGCTGATGGAACCGCGTCGAACATGCGGTTTGGTCTGGTGTTCCAGCCCGCCGCCGGCGGTCCAGCGCAATTGGGTGACGCGTTCTACGACGACAGCGGGAGGCCGTTCACGAACCAGATCAACCTTTCGCGGCAGACTGGCAATCCGGGACGTGTGGCCGGCGACAAACGACTTGGCGCCACGGATTTCATCGCTGGTGGCGAAGTCTCGCTTTATGGCTTTCCGGCCTACTTTAATTCGGATGGGCGGTTCAACCCGAGTGATCCTCTTTACAGCGCGCTCGCCGGCCAATCAACCGGAGGGCGGGACGCTTGCATCCAAGTGCACTCGCTCGATCCGAACACGCTCTCCCATACCATCATCTCTAAGGCGCTCGATTCCGCCTTTGGCCGGTGTTGCACTAATAATCCGGAAGCGGCCAGTGATCAGATCTCGCGCTTTGGCGGCGAACTGGCTGCGCTGGATGACGGAAACTTTGTCTCCGTCGTCGAAGACCGTTCTCATATCAATAATCCGTCTATCAACGCAGCCGTGGCAACGATTTTCCGTCCCGACGGCTCCATTGTGAAGGAAGCTTTCAAGGTCGCCGATGGCGATCTTTGGTCCAACGTGGCGGCGTATCGCGGCGGCTTCTGCGTGCGTGTCGCCGGCGTTCTGTACTTCTACGACAACGCCGGCAATCTCCAAGGATCCGTTAATCAGTCCACGGGAATCAACACCGACCCGGGCCGCGGGGATGGCACCCGGATTGCCGGGGACATTCGCAGCCCGTACGTGTATCTGGCTGGCAAACAACCCGATTCGCCGCACGGCGTTGTCACCTTGGCGATCTGGGATTCCCGGACGCGGAACTTCGTCACCACCGCCCCGGTCAGCGACACGGATCCAACCATTCACAGCGTGGATCGGGTTGCCGTCGCCGTGGACGCGCTGGACCGTGTGTGCGTGGTTTACAAACTCAAACCGAACGACAACTTCACGCTATGGCAGGTGGCCGCGAGG
>QHNT01000229.1 GCA_003218515.1 Verrucomicrobiota bacterium
CGCGCAATCCGGGAATTCGGTTCAAAACTTCCTTCAGGCCGGCTTCGTTGCGCGCCATGCCGCATTTGTCCCAAAGCAGCCCGCCCAACTCGCGATGCAGGCTCGTCACCGTCCGCTTGCCTTTGATCGAAAGGAGTTGCCTGGCGCGCGCGCGGACTTCTTCCTCGACTTTTTTGAACTCGGCATGACTGGTCGAAGGCTTTGCTTGTTTCGAGGAGGCAAAATAATGGCCGACGGTGCAGGGGACAATGAAGTAACCATCCGCCAGGCCTTGCATCAGCGCGCTGGCGCCAAGCCGGTTCGCGCCGTGGTCGGAAAAGTTCGCCTCGCCGAGGACGAACAGGCCGGGGACGTTGCTCATCAAATTGTAGTCCACCCACAGGCCACCCATCGTGTAATGCACCGCCGGATAGATGCGCATCGGCGTTTGATACGCATTCTCGCCGGTGATCTTTTCATACATGTCGAAGAGGTTGCCGTAGCGCTCGCGGATTTTGTCTTCGCCGAGACGTTTGATAGCGTCGGCGAAATCAAGATAAACACCGAGACCGCCTGGCCCAACGCCTCGCCCCTCATCGCAAACCTCCTTCGCCGCGCGAGAAGCGATGTCGCGCGGGGCGAGGTTGCCGTAGCTGGGATACTTGCGTTCGAGGAAATAATCGCGGTCTGCCTCGGGAATCCGGCTCGACGACTTTGAGCAATCCTCCTTTCGTTTCGGCACCCAGACGCGGCCGTCGTTGCGCAGCGATTCGGACATGAGCGTCAATTTCGATTGATGGTCGCCGCTGACGGGGATGCAGGTCGGGTGAATCTGCGTGTAGCACGGATTGGCGAACGCCGCGCCTTTTTTGTAAGCGCGCCAGGCGGCGGTGACGTTGCAACCTTTGGCGTTCGTCGAGAGAAAGAAGACGTTGCCGTAACCGCCGGTGGCGAGCACCACGGCGTCGCAGGCGTGCGAAGCAATTTCGCCGCTCACCAGGTCGCGCGCGACGATGCCTTTGGCGTGGCCATCGATCATGACCAGATCGAGCATTTCGGTGCGTGGAAACATCTTCACGGCGCCGAGGCCGATTTGACGGCAAAGCGCCTGATAAGCGCCCAGCAACAGTTGCTGACCGGTCTGGCCGCGGGCATAAAACGTGCGCGACACCTGCGCGCCGCCGAAGGAACGATTGTCCAGATAGCCGCTGTATTCGCGGGCAAACGGCACCCCTTGCGCGACGCATTGGTCAATGATGTTCACACTCACCTGCGCCAGACGATAGACATTGGCTTCGCGCGCCCGGAAGTCGCCGCCTTTGATCGTGTCGTAGAAAAGCCGGTAAATGCTGTCACCGTCGTTTTTGTAGTTCTTCGCGGCGTTGATCCCGCCCTGCGCGGCGATGCTATGAGCGCGGCGGGGACTGTCCTGAAAGCAGAAGCATTTTACGTTGTAACCAAGCTCAGCCAGCGTGGCTGCTGCGGACGCGCCCGCGAGTCCGGAGCCGACGACGATGACATCGAACTTCCGCTTGTTCGCCGGGTTGATCAGCTTCAGCTCGAACTTGTGCTTGTCCCACTTTTGCGCCAGCGGTCCGGAGGGGATTTTGGCGTCCAGTTTCATATCAGGCAGCGCTCCTGGAAAAACTCCAAATGCCAGATCCCAAACTCCAAAGAAGCGTCAAACTCCAAACTCGAAAAAAAATCCGCGAAGGAACGCGCAGTGTGAACGAGCGGCCGCTCGTCGCGGGTCCATCATTTGAGATTTGGATCCTGGAGTTTCTTTGGGATTTGGAGTTTGGCGTTTGAAGTTTCACTTGACCTCCTTTCCGTAGCCCAGCAGCACCGCGATGGGAATGGAGACGTAACCGAGAAAAATCAGCCACGCCGCCACTTTGGCGAAACGATCCAACGCCGGTCCGTAAACGTCGTTCTTCCAACCCACCGATTGAAACATCGCCGCGACACCGTGGCTGAGATGCAGGCAAAGCAGCCCCATCGCCAGAACGTAAAATCCCGAGACCGGCGGAGAGGAGAAGCCCGTCACCATCATGCGATATACGTCGTGGCGACCTTTGGCGTCCCTGAACGCGACAAAATTCTGGCCGGTGAAATTGATCGACTTCGCCTGCACGGTGAAGTGGAGCAAATGATAAATCACGAACACGGCGATGATCAGTCCGCTCATCAGCATCGTCCGCGAGGCGTAACTGGCTGCGGTCGGATTCCAGTTCGCGTAGGGAATCGATCGTGCCGCTTTATTTTCGACTGAGAGCTTCACCGCCGACCAGAGGTGGAGAACCACCATCCCCAGCAATCCGATGCGCGCGAACCAGAGGATTTCCTGGTTGGCTTGCAGGAAATGTCCGTAGCGATTGATGGCTTCCGGGCCGAGAAAAATTTGAAGATTACCCAACAAATGCGCGACGACGAAGAGAAACAGCGCGCCGCCGCTGACCGCCATGATGTATTTCTTGCCGAGCGAAGACTCGAAGAGATTCACAATGATGTTCATTCGGAGCCCGACCGGCAGGGCAACGAAGCCCGGCCTCGTCAAGCGTCAGAGAATCTAATAATCCAGAGCGAACAACGTCAATGCGCCTGACACAGGTATAAGGGAGGGCTTGCCGGTCGGTTACTCCGGCTAATTGGCAGAATAGTCAGGCAGGAGCACAAGCCTTTGGCCCGAAGTGTGCTAGTTTTGTTGCATCACTCATGAGAAAGTTTTTGCCCGCCTTCCTTCTGTGCGCTCTCACCTGGGAGTTCACCGTCCCCGCCGCCAGTCAGGTGATTATCTCCGAATTCATGGCGGACAACACACACACGCTGGCCGACGAGGATGGTTCCTACGAAGACTGGATTGAGATCTATAACGCCGGCTCCAAGCCCGTGAACCTGGGTGGCTGGTATCTGACTGACAATGCCAATGAACTGACCAAGTGGCGTTTCCCTGGCACCAATCTCAACGCCAGCGGCTTTCTGGTGGTCTTCGCTTCGGCGAAGCAGCGCGATATGCCAGGTGCGCCACTCCATACCAACTTCAAGCTTTCTGCGACGGGCGAATATCTGGCCCTGGTGCAGCCGGACGGCGTTACGATCGCCACCGAGTTCGCGCCGACGTTTCCACGGCAGGTGCCCGACGTGTCGTTCGGCTTCGGCGTGGTAACAAGCAAAACCATGTTGATCACCACCAACGCGCCGGTCCAGGTGGTCATCCCGACAGATGACAACCTTGGCGCGAGCTGGACGCTGCCGGACTTCGATGACTCCAGATGGCTCCGCGGCACGAACGGCGTGGGTTACGACACAGGCACGGTTGACCCGCTGGAAAGCTCGTATTCAGGGCACATGCTTGAATCGCAGCCGGTGGCTTATTGGCGTCTCAACGAAACGAACGGCACGGTCGCGGTTAACAGCGGAACTCTTGGCCCGGCGGCCAACGGCACGTACCAAAACGGCGTCTCAATCGCGTCGGCAGGGCCGCGTCCGCCGCAGTTCAGCGGCTTCGAGCCGGACAACACAGCGGCGGAATTTGACGGCGTGGATGATTTCGTCGGCGGACCGGGCGGACTGTTGGACAACCGTTCCACCTTCACGATGGGCGGGTGGATTCGGCCCACCGGCGCCCAGGCCTCGCGCACCGGTCTGTTCGGCCAGAATGATGCGATTGAATTCGGCTTCATCAACGGCACGACGATTGAACTCTGGACTCCGGTCGGCCAGATCGATACGGCCTATCCGTTTGCCGACAACGAGTGGCATCACCTGGCCGCTGTAGGCACCGGCCAGGCGCTGGAACTCTATTACGATGGCGACCTCGCGGCCGATTCACCAGGCTCAGTTTCCAGCTACGGCGCTTCCGGTTTCAACTTCAACATCGGCGGGGGCGGTGTCTTTGACGCCACGGATAATCCGTTCCTTGGCCAGATCGACGAAGTCGCGGTGTGGGACCGCGCGCTGACTGCGGATGAGATCGCGCGCCTGCTCCAGAGCGGCCCGGCGACTCCGGTGGACTTCGGTCCCGACATTGTGACGGACGTTCGGACGAAGATGCAGACCGTGAACAGCTCGGCTTTCATCCGAATCCCTTTTGCAGTGGCGAACTCGGCGGACATCGCTCAACTCACTCTTCGCTTGAAATACGACGATGGCTTCGTGGCCTGGCTCAATGGGCAGGAGATCGCCCGCAAAAACGCGCCGGACGCGTTGGTATGGAACTCGACCGCCACCGCGCGGCGCCCGGACAACCTTGCCGTTCAGTTCGAGGACTTCGACCTCTCTCCCTTCAGCTCGCTGCTCCAGGTCGGCACCAATGTGCTGGCCATTCAAGGGTTGAATATCGACGCGACGAATACGGATTTTCTGATTCGGGCCGAACTCCTGGCAACCAGCGTCGGGGAGATCGGGGCTCAGGCGCGCTATTTCCTCACGCCGACTCCTGGCGCATTGAACAGCGTGGGAGCTGCCGATCTCGGCCCGTTGATCATCGATGTCGGCCATACGCCGGACATGCCGTCGGACAACCAGGACCTTCTGGTGACCGCGCGCGTTCTGCCGACCTTCCACGCGCTCTCGAACGTCACACTCCACTATCGGGTCATGTTCAACGCCGAAGCGTCCGTGGCGATGAACGACAGCGGCGCCAACGGCGACGCGACGGCGGGTGATGGCATCTGGAGCGCGATCATTCCAGCCGACGCTTCCACCAACGGTCAGATGATCCGCTACTATGTCACAGCGACCGACGCGCAGAACAACAGTTCGCGCTGGCCGCTGTTTCCCGATCCGGTCGATTCCGAGCAATATCTGGGAATGGTGGTCTCCGATCCGGGCATTCAGTCGCTGTTGCCGGTGGTGCAACTGTTCGTGGAAAACACGGCGGCGGCGGACACGTTCGGCGGCACGCGCTGTTCTCTTTTCTATCTCGGCGAATTTTACGACAACGTGTTGATCAGTCTGCACGGGCAAAGTTCCTCCGGCTGGCCCAAGAAAAGTTACAACCTCGATTTCAACAGCGACCACCGTTTCCGCTACCGCGCCGGCAGTCCTCGCGTCAAGGACATCAAATTCATGAGCAACTACGCCGACAAGGCCAAGGTGCGCAACTCGCTCGCTTACGAAATGATCGCCGCGGCCGGTTCGGCCGGTCATTTTTCATTCCACGTTCGCCTCCAGCGCAACGCGCAGTTCTTCAGCATTGCTGACCTGATGGAGGACGGCGATGACCGATGGCTGGAGCGGCTGGGCCGCGATCCCAACGGCGCGCTTTACAAGATGTACAACAATATGGGCAGCGCCGGCGGCAACGAGAAAAAGACCCGCAAGGAGGAGGATTTCAGCGATCTTCAGACATTGGTCGATAACCTCGACGAAACACGTCCACTGAACACCAGGGTCCTCTATGCCTACGACAACATTGACCTGCCGCAGACCATCAGCTACTTCGTCGCGCTCGCGCTGATCAGCGACCAGGACCACGGGCACAAAAATTTTTATCTGTATCGCGACACTCCGGGTTCAGGCGAATGGGCCATCTTCCCGTGGGACGTGGACCTGAGCTGGGGCCGCAACTGGCTCGATGCGCAGGGCTACTTCACCGACACACTGTTTGAGGACAACGTGCTGAACTTCTACAATGACGCCCAGCAGGGCAAACCGTCCAATCGGCTTTACGACCTGATCTTCGATCACCCGGACTTTCGCCGCATGTACCTGTGCCGCCTTCGCACGGTCATGGACCAGGTCCTGCAACCGCCGGGCGCGGCGACCAACAGTTTGCGAATTGAGGCGCGCATCCGGGAAATGCTGGACCAGATGGATCCGCCGGCCTTCGGCACGTCCGATGCCGATCGCGATTACGCGGTGTGGCCCAAATGGGGCAACCAAAACCGGATGCGGCCTGAAGCGCAGCGGATCATCGGCATTCATTTGCCGGGCCGTCGCGCGTTTCTTTTCACCAATGCCAACGCCACGGTGAACGGCGAAGGCATCCCTTCCCCGCAGCCGTCGAATGCGGTGGTGAACCTTGGACAAATCGAGTTCAACCCGCCGTCGGGCGACCAGGCGCAGGAGTACATCCAGCTTTCCAACTCCAACGGTTTCGCCGTGGACATCTCCGGCTGGAATGTGGGAGGCGGCGTGAGTTTCACTTTTCGGCCCGGCACCGTCGTCCCGGCCGGAGGTTCGCTTTATCTCTCGCCGAACGTGAATGCGTTCCGCACCCGCGCCTCCGGTCCGCGCGGCGGCCAGGGACTGTTCGTGCAAGGCGACTACCGCGGTCAACTCAACGCCTGGGGCGAAACCGTCACGCTCACCGACGACACGGGCCGGCTCGTGGCGACCAACCGCTACGCGGGCAACCCTTCGCTCGCGCAGCGGTACCTCCGCATCACGGAAATCATGTACAATCCGCCACCGCAACCCGGCGAAACGAACAACGCGCAGGAATTTGAATACGTTGAGTTGAAGAACATCGGCCCGGCGCCGCTGGACCTGACCGGCGTGCGGTTTACCAACGGCATCTATTTCAACTTCGCCGGCAGCGCCGTGACCACCCTGGCGCCGGGCGCAACTGTGCTGGTGGTGAAAAACGCCGCCGCGTTCACCGCGCGTTACGGTAGCGGCCTCAATATCGCAGGTGAATACACCGGATCGCTTGACAACGCCGGCGAAACCCTTCGGTTGGAGGACGCTGTCGGCGAGAAGATTCTCGAGTTTGCCTATGACAGTTCCTGGTATCCGCTTTCGGACGGACTTGGCTTTTCCCTCGTTATCATGAACGAAAACGTGCCGTGGTACACCTGGGGTGACAAGGAGAGTTGGCGTGTCAGCAGCGCTATTAACGGTTCGCCGAGCGCTGACGATGCCGCGCCGAATCTTCCGCCGATTCTCATCAACGAACTGCTCACGCACACCGACCTGCCGCAAGTGGACGAAATTGAGTTGTTCAATCCCACCGCCGGCGATGTGGACATCGGGGGATGGTTTATCAGCGACGATCTCAAAACGCCGAAGAAATTCCGCATACGGAACGGCACAACGATTCTCGCGGGCGGCTACCGCGTCTTCACGGAAGCGGACTTTAATCCGACTCCGGGCGCGGGCACGAGCTTTGCCTTCCGTTCGAGCGGCGATGAGGCCTGGCTTTATTCGGGCGACGCGAACACGAACCTGACCGGTTACCTGCACGGATTTCGCTTCGGCGCGGCGGAGAACGGGGTGACCTTCGGCCGTTACCTGAACAGCGTGGGCGACGAGCAGTTTCCCGCGCAGCTCTCCAACACGCTCGGCTACGCCAATTCCGGTCCGCGCGTTGGGCCGTTGGTGTTCACGGAAATCATGTATCACCCGGCGGCGGGCGGAGAGGAATTCGTTGAGTTGAAGAATATCGCGTCCACAAACGTCCCGCTGTTCTCCCCGTCGTTTCCAACCAACACCTGGAAACTATCGGGGCTGGGTTACAGTTTTCCAACCAACGCGACGCTGGGCGCCGGTCAACTGTTGCTCGTGGTGGCGATTGATCCCGCCCTGTTTCGGGCGAAATATTCCGTGCCGGCCGAAGTGCAGATTTTCGGACCGTTCGACGGCGCGCTGCAGGACGACGGTGAGAATTTGGAACTGCAACGGCCCGACACGCCTGACACCAACGGTGTCCCTTACATCACGGTCGAGGCCGTGCGTTACGCGAACACGGCGCCGTGGCCATTGGGAGTCGACGGCACGGGGGCGTCACTTCAACGATCGCTCGCCGATGCGTATGGCAACGACCCGGTCAACTGGTTTGTGGCGCCTGCGACGGCGGGCATCGACAACACATCCAATCCTGCGCTGAGTGCCGTGCGGTCCGGCGCCGGCATCACCCTTTCATGGCGGGCGAGCGTTATCGGCTACGTGCTGGAATGGGCGGATCAAATCCCGTCGGCCATGTGGGATACGGTTCCCGATGTTGCCAATAATTCCGTCACGGTGGCGCCCTTAGGTGGCGCCAGG
>QHNT01000230.1 GCA_003218515.1 Verrucomicrobiota bacterium
CCTGTTGAATCCGGGGAAGAAAGCTCCGCCCTGGCGCTTCGCGCGGACAGGGCTGTCCGCGCTCCGAGCAGCAGAGCCGCGACACCGCAAAGCGCGTTGACGGCGGCCAGCAGCCAGACACTGCGCGACAGGCCCAGCGACGGCAAAATTACGAACGCGCCTCCCAGGGTTCCCACGACTGCGCCGAGCGTATTGGCCGAGTAAACGGCGCCGACGCAACGGCCACTCATCGTCAACGGCGCGAGCCATCGTTCCATCGCCGGCAGAGTCGCGCCCATTGCCGCCGTCACGGGGAACAGCGCGAGGAAAGGCAGCCCGAAGGCAACGCTCCAATGACGCAGGGCAGAGGGTTCAAGGCCGATAAGGTGCAGCGCCGATCGGTTTGTGACCGGTATCAAGACGGTCAAGAGCAGGCCCCACAAGCCGATGAAAATCTCCAGCCTGCCATACCATTGCCACGGACGCGAACTGCGGCTGACGACGCCATCAAGCGTCCACGCGCCGATCGCCATTCCGCCCATGACAGCGGCGACGACGGCCAGCACTGCGCGCATCTCGTGCCCCAGCCCGGTTGCGAGCATCTTCGACCAGACCATCTGGTAGCCCAGCCCGGCGCTGCCCGAGAAAAAGAAGAGCGCGTAGAACAGGAAGGGCATCACCCGTGGCCGCATCATGCGCACGAGCGCGTCCACAGGCGAGCGAATCCCGATGGCAAAGCTCCAAATTCCAAACCCCAATCACCACAGAATGACCAGAACAATTTTGGCGGCGTTCTGGCCGGTTGAACTTTTGAGATTTTGTGGATGTGAAGCGTGTAGTTGGGGTTTCCTCCGGCGTCTTGGCAGTGAAACAGTTTACGCGAGGATGTCTTTGACCACTTCGCCGTGGATGTCCGTGATGCGAAAGTCGCGGCCCTGGAAACGATACGTAAGTTTCTCGTGGTCGACGCCCAGGCAGCGCAGAATCGTGGCGTTGAGGTCGTGAATGTGGACCGGATTTTCGACGACATTGTAACAGTAATCGTCGGTCCGGCCATAGCTGATACCGGGTTTGACTCCTCCGCCGGCCATCCAAATCGAGTAGCAGCGGCCGTGGTGGTCACGACCGTAGTTGTCCTTTTCAATTTTGCCCTGGCAATAGACCGTGCGCCCGAATTCGCCGCCCCAAATCACCAGCGTATCGTCCAGCAGCCCGCGTTGCTTGAGGTCTTTGACAAGGGCAGCGCTGGGCTGGTCGGTGTCCTGGCACTGCTCTCTGATGCGCACGGGCAGATTGCCGTGCTGATCCCAGCCACGATGGTAGAGTTGGGTGAACCGCACGCCGCGCTCGGCCATGCGGCGCGCGAGCAGACAGTTGTAGGCGAAGGAGCCGGGCTTCTTCACGTCCGGGCCATACATTTCGAGCACACTTTCCGGTTCCCTGGAAATATCGGTGAGTTCCGGCACGGAGGACTGCATCCGGTAAGCCATTTCGTATTGCGCGATGCGGGTACTGATTTCGGGATCGGCGAAGGCCTGGTAACGTTTCGCGTTCAATTTGGCCAAACCATCGAGCATGCGCCGCCGCGTCTCAGCGCTGATGCCGGGCGGGTTTGAGAGATAGAGCACCGGGTCGCCTTTGCCGCGAAACTGGACGCCCTGGTATTCGGAAGGCAAAAAGCCGGCGCTCCACAAACGGGTATACAAGGGCTGGTCGCTTTCCTTGCCGTTTGAAATCATCACGATGAACGCCGGCAAGTTTTGGTTCGCGCTGCCCAATCCGTAGCTCAGCCACGCGCCCATGCATGGACGGCCCGGTTGCTGGAAGCCGGTTTGGATGAAGGTGATGGCCGGGTCGTGATTGATGGCCTCGGTGTTGACAGTCTTGACGACGCAAACCTCATCCACAATCCCGCCGATGTGCGGCAACAGTTCGCTCACCCAGGTGCCGGATTTGCCGTATTGCCTGAACTTGTAGATGGACTTCACCACCGGCAGAGATTTCTGCCCCGAAGTCATGGTGGTGATGCGCTGGCCCATCCGGATGGAATCGGGCAACTCGGTTTCGTGAAGTTTTTCCAGGCTCGGCTTGTAATCAAGCAATTCCATCTGCGAGGGCCCGCCCGCCATGAACAGGTAAATCACGCGCCTGGCTTTGGGCGTGAAATGCGGAAGGCCAAGAAGTCCCTTCGATTTGCCGGTCTCATCCGCCAGCGCCTCGAAAAGGGCGGGATTTAACAGCGAACCCAGCGCGGCGACACCGATACCGGTGGCCATGCGGCCAAAGAAATGCCGGCGCGTCAGCAACAGTTGGCGTTCTCGAATCGGGTCCATAAACATCGATTCACTTTACCACGAATGAACACGAATCAACACGAATTGTCTTGAATGAAGCGAGCGCCGGAAGTCGGGAGAGCCTCCGAGGCAACACGAAGCATGAGCCTCCTCACGTCTGCTGCCGCGCGTTGGCCTGCCTTCGCGTCTATTGGTGTTCATTCGTGATTCAGTTTACTCATCCCTTCGTCACCGTTTCGTCCAAATTCAAGATCATGCTGGCAATGGTGGTCCACGCGGCCAGTTCGCCCTGGTCGAGGTCTGCCTTCGCTTTGAAACCGCCGACGCCCAGCAAATTTTCCGCGGCGTCTTTGTCTTTGCGATATTCGGCCAGTTGCTGGTGGTAAATATCGAGCAACACCTTGATTTCATCGGCGTCGGGCGTGCGGGCCGTCGCCAGCCGGAAGGCATAAATGATTCGCCGCTTCGGATCATCGGCGGCCTCCGTCATGATACGTTGGGCGAAGGCGCGCGAGGCTTCGACAAACTGCGGGTCGTTCAGCAGCGTGAGCGCCTGGAGCGGCGTGTTCGTGCGCGGACGCCGCACGACGCAATACTCGCGCGTCGGCGCGTCAAAGATGAGCATGTTGGGGGGCGGGCTTTGCCGCTTCCAGTAAATGTACAGGCTGCGACGATACTGCGCCATGTCGGTGTCCGGCACATATTTCTGAGCATTGTTATACGAGACGGCCTCCCACAGGCCGGACGGCTGCCAGGGCTTGACGCTGTGCCCGCCCTCTCGTTCCACCAGCAGCCCGCTGACAAACAGAGCCGTGTCGCGCACTTCCTCCGCGTCGACGCGAAAACGAGGGCCGCGCGCCAGCAAACGATTCTCCGGGTCTCGCGCAAGCAATTCGGGCGTTACGCGGGATGATTGCCGGTAGGCGGCCGAGGCCACGATGAGACGCTGCAAGTGTTTCACGTTCCAGTCGGAGCGGACGAATTCGGTCGCGAGCCAGTCGAGCAATTCGGGATGCGACGGCCGTTCGCCCTGCACGCCGAAGTCCTCAACGGTCTTCACGATGCCGACGCCGAAGAACTGTTGCCAGAGGTGATTCACATTTACACGGGCAGTGAGCGGGTGTGACGGGTCGAGCAGCCATTTGGCGAGGCCAAGACGGTTCTTCGGCGCGTCCTTGGGCCAGGGCGGCAGGATGGCGGGGACGCCCGGTTCGACTTTCTCGCCTTTCCTGTCATATTCGCCGCGCATGAGCAGGAACGTATCGCGCGGTTTGCCCGACTCTTTCGCAACCATGGTCGTCGGGATTTCCTTCTCAATCACATTGTTTTCCTCGCGCCATAGCGCCACCTGATCGAAAAGTGACTTGAACTGGAGCGAAGCCGCGCGCCGATAAAAATTTCGAACCGAAGTCTTGTCATTGCCCGCAGGGTCGCTGGTCGCGGCCAGGACGGCGGCAATATTGCCCGGCAGGCTGTCGGCGTCGTTGAGGTCGGCGTTGAACGTGAAATGACACGCGCCCTGATAATTGACCACTTTAACGAGGACCTTGTTTTCGCCCTGTCTGAGGTTAACGGAGAATTTCTGCGGACCTTCTTCCGCTTTCCGCTTGGTGGCCTGCTCCAGCGCGAATTCGCCGTTGATCCAGACCTTGAACAGGTCGTCCGCGCCCAATGTCAGGTCCACCTTGCAGTCGGCCGGAACTCTGAGCCTGCGATAGAGGTAGTAAACTCCATGCACGCCGTGCAGTTCGTCCACCAGCACATGCGATTTGCCATCTTCAAAGTCCGGCTTTTCGCTCCATTTGATTTCCTCGCGTACGCCGGGATACGCCTTGTTGAAATCAATCTCCTTCTCCGGCTCATATTCCTCGACGAGGCCCGTTTTGAGGCTCTCGGATTTGAACGGTCCGACGACATGCCAGGGTTCCTGTTTCGGTGGAATCAAAAGATGCGTGAGTTCGTCAGTTTGCGCCGCGGCCAGACGGAAACGCCCGATGGCGCGTTTTGATTTTGAGGTCTCGTAGCGCAAATGGACGTGAATTTCCGAATTCGCCTTTACCTTTATCGGTTCGCCCAACACAAACAGAGCGGTATGCGGTTCGGTCACCGCGTTCGTCGGGATACTCCAGGCGGATTCAGCGTTGCCGTCGACGGCCTTTCCTATTTCCTTGTCGCTTTCCCAGGAATCTGCGGCAGCCCGTTTGAAGTTGAGCTTTTTCGGCTTGCCGACTTTGTCCTCAGCGTCTGTAGTCACGACTTCCACCTCAAACTCCGAGAGCTCAAACCTTCCGTCGTCCGCGCGTGCGCTGCTCCGGTTGGGCAATGATTCGTGCGGCAGCGCTTCGAGCCGGATCGCCGCGAGGCTTCCCGGGTCGGGCTGGAGCGTCACTTCATGGACGTCCTGTTCCGGATTCTGGCCCTCGACAAGCACCGATTTGTCATCGAGGATTTTGAATTCGCTGCCGTTGGTTGATTTCAGGCTGGTCGGCGCAAGAACCGTCCAGCCGGCGTTCAGCTTCTGATGCCATTTGTCGGCCCACTGCGCCTGCGCCGCGTCCAACTCCGGCATCGGCGAATCTATCCTGGCCTGTCCTTCTTCGACATGTTTCTTCAACCATTCCTGTCGCTGCGCTTGTTCCTGGGTTGGAAGTTTAATGAAAGGATCCGGGTTGGGCTTATTGCCGTCCATGATTGACTCATCCAGGTTGTTGAACAAGGCATAGAGACCGTAGTACTCGCGCTGCTGGATGGGGTCGTATTTGTGCGTGTGGCAGCGCGCGCAGGTCATGGTGAGACCAAGCCAGATTGTGCTGGTCGTCTCGACACGGTCGAAAGTGTATTTGGACTTGTATTCATCTTCGATGGCGCCGCCCTCGCCGGTGCTCATGTTGCAGCGGACGTAACCGGAGGCAATTTTTTGCACGGTCGTCGCGTTCGGCAACAGATCGCCCGCAAGTTGTTCGGTCGTGAACTCGTCGAACGGCATGTTTTGGTTGAACGCGTCGATGACCCACTCGCGGTATTTCCAGATGCTCCGTTCCGAATCGATATGGTAGCCATGCGAGTCGGCGTAGCGCGCCGCATCAAGCCAGTAACGCGCCTCGTGCTCGCCGTATCGCGGCGAGTCGAGCAGACGGTCCACCAGCTTTTCGTAGGCGTCTTGATTCCTATCGGCAAGGAACGCGTCCACTTCCTGCGGCGTTGGGGGCAAGCCTGTCAAGTCATAGGTCACCCGGCGAACCAGCGTGGGCCGGTCGGCTTCCGGGGAGGGTTTCAGCCCTTCCTTTTCCAGACGCGCGAGAACGAAATAATCAATCTCATTGCGCGGCCATTTCTTGTTCTTCACCGGGGGCAGCGGCGAGCGTTCGGGTTTGACGAAAGCCCAGTGGCTTTGCCAATTCGCTCCTTCCGCGATCCAACGGCGCAGCGAATCAATCTGCGCGGGCGTCAGCGTCTTGCCGCTTTTCGGAGGCGGCATCACGTCGTCTTCGTCCTTCGTGGTAATGCGCGCGATCAGTTCGCTCTTTTCCGGGTGGCCGGGCACGATGGCCAGGTCGCCCGATTTAAGCGGCTTGAACGCGTCGTCTTTCCGGTCGAGTCGGAATTTGGCTTTGCGCTCCTTCTCATCCGGACCATGGCAGGCAAAGCACTTGTCGGAGAGAATCGGCCGGATGTCCCGGTCGAAATCAATGGCAGCTTTAGTCGCAGCGCTGGCGGAAACTCCGGCTAGCAGCCACAACAGGAGGCCGGAGGCAGAAATCAACCTGAATTGAATCATCACACGACTTATTGCAACGGACTTAAGGACGCTCGTCGGGCCGCCCGCGCCATCTCAAACACAGCTCGCCAGATTTTCATCAATAAACCATAAACCGCGGCCACCTTTCCAGCTATTTGTTGGGCAGATAGTAAAGACAAATTTGAGAAGCTGAATATTCAAATCCGTTTTGCGATCGCCGCCTGCGGCCGGAAGGAGGTTTGCATGAATTACCGCCGTACGTCTGACCAGGTGCCAGGTCAACTGAACCGGCGCCAGAGAGAAGTATAGGCGGCCACCGCATCCGAAAAGCTTCCGACAACCACGCGAAGCTCCTCTGCGACACGGCGGAGCAATTCCGATTCATCAGTCTTCTCTCTCTGCCAGAGAAGCCAGACCAGGGCGTGAAACACCCGTTCCCGCGGGTAAAGGGAACCTCTCGGTCCCGGCAACGCCGACCACCCAAACGTCCTGACATTAAGCGCCCGATTTCTCCAGTCACCCGTTCCGGGGCATTTGTTGACGGAACTGCAAGCGTAATCCCGGGCGGAGACGAACGGATAATTCAGCCGGCGGCTTTCCAGCCAGAGCCATAATTGGACGCCGAGCGAGGACAATTCGTTATGTTTGTCCAAAAGCGCTCGACGCGAGGCGGCCGTGCGCCGCGGCCGGAATTTAAATTCAACACCGGAGGTGTAATGTCTCTGCACTTCTGACAGCCATGGCAAATCCTCTGACGCTTTCAGTTGCTTCAGCCTTTTATGCCGTTCCAGACAACTCCAGTCATACCGTCCAAAAGCAGTCAGTATGGTGTCGCCAAAAGCCAGTTGCGCTTTGGCCAGGTTCCGTCCGACAAAATCAGCATCCCCTGGCAAAAATTCCGCGCGCTCCAATCGTTCCCGCGCCAACAGCAATCCGGAGCAACGGTTCATCATCAGTCTGGTGGCCTCCACGAGTGGAATACGTTCTGCGTCGCGATGATGCTCAAAACCCGACAGCAGACTCTCTTCGCCCCTGATCCAGCGATGGCCCATGACTAAATCGTAGTAAAACATGCTCAACGGGCTCCGCCGTAGTTTGCCCAGAGAAAGAATTTTGAATTCAACTTCCACGCGAGCAGCGGGCGAGAGGTGTTCCGCCAAATCCTGCAGCGCAGGGTGGTAGCGGCGTTCATTGAGGAAGTTGTTTCCGCGGAGGAAAACATAGAATTCCAGATCGTTATAGGGTTGGTCGCCTGTCTCTGTCCTTAACACGCCCCCTTCGCCGCGACCGTAACCGCCGGCCAGCAGAAGGCCTTCCAGCTTGCGCTCGGGAATCAAGTGTTGAACGCCGGCCAGGGCCTTCCGGCATGTTCTCTCCAGATGAGTTTCCAGTTCCTCGCTCCCATCGACGGTGAAACGCTTCCCTTGGTTCGGGCGTTCCGACGAAGGTTGTCCGCTCGCGGTTTCCACCGTCTGAATTGTGTCCGCTGCATCGATCATTTTGGGGCCCGCGACGCGCCGCCTGTGGCAACTCGACCCAGCGTCGTGTTCTGGCACAAAAAGCCAGGTCACGCCGGAAATCGTTCAGCCACCCGAGCAGCACCGTCCGCAGGAAATTGAAGTCGGTTGGTTTGCCGGACCAGACCGCCGCCACCGCCCGGCCCTCGCCGAAGCCGCGCTTGTAGCTCTGCGAGACGGTGTAGTTGTGCGAGTGCATCACGACCGATTCGGGGACATAAACGATGCGATAGCCCTGCGCCCGGCACCAGCGCGTGTATTCGTCGTCTTCAGAATATTGCATTTTCTCCAGGAAGCCTCGCTTCGCCCAAATGTCCTTGCGCAGCCCGCTACTGACCATGCTGAAGAAGTGGTCCCATTTGGCCGACTCGCGGCCCGGCCCGAAGCACCGTTCGTAGTCGCAGGCGTAAACGGCCCAGCAATCGGGCCGCGGCACTTGCCGACCGAAGACCGCGGCGGTGCAGGGATCAACCAACCCTGTCACCAGCGGGCGCAGCCAGTTAGCTCCCTGCGGCGTGGCGTCCGCGTTCAGGAAGATGCAGAAATCGGATCGCGCCAACTGCATGCCCTGGTTCATGACGCGACTGGGATTGTACTCGTGCGGCTGGATTTGAACGAAATGACGCGGCTGGGCGGCCCGAACCAGCTCCACCGAACCATCGGTCGAGCCGGAATCGATGACGATCAATTCCCAGTTGCTGTATTCCTGCGCCCGGAGCGCCGGCAACGTTTCACGCAACGCCCAGCCTTCGTTGAACGAACGCATGATAATGCTGACAACTGGATCCGTCATGCCAAACCGCCTGTGTCGTCAACACCTTTACAACAGCGGGCTCCTCATTGCAGTGGGGTATTGACCTACTGGCGATACGGGTCTTTCACCTACTTCAACAGGAGTCCGCCGCGGGGCTATGTTCGGCCACCAACATGGACAGGCCAGCGGACAACAGATGAACAAACCATGACAAACACAGATCCGACAGCCAAGCCTCACATTTCAATCGGCATCATCGCGCGGAATCAGGAAAACGCCATTGGGCCGGCGTTGAAGTCGCTGTTTCAGCAGTCGCTCCTCAAGGAACTGAGCCGGAGCAACTTGACTTGCGAAATCCTGTGTCTGGCCAACGGTTGTACCGACCGCACGCCGGAGATTGCGGAAGAAGAGTTCGCCGAGGAAACCAGCCGACACCCGTTCCGACAGGCGTTTCAATGCCAGACGCTGGAGATCAATGAGCGGAGCAAACTGAGCGCCTGGAATTTATTCGTGCACAAGCTGTCCGCGCGCGAATCCCAATTTCTGTTCCTGATGGATGGCGACATTCTGATTCGCCATCCGCAAACGCTCTGGAATATGTATTCGACGCTCGTAGAGAACCCCAAAGCGAGCATCGCCACAGACCAACCGATCAAGAACATCTCCTTGAAGGAGCTCAAATCCTGGCGTGAGCGTATTGCGTTGGCCACTTCGGAAATGGCCGACACGATTCAAGGTAAAATCACCGGCCAACTCTACTGCATCCGCGCCGACGTGGCCCGTCAGCTTTACTTGCCGCAGGATCTGGCGGGCTTAGACGACAGTTTCATCGAGTCTGTCGTCGACACGGACTTTTCGACGGGCCGGCCGGCGCCGAGTCGGATCGTCACAGCCGAAAACGCCTCTCACCTTTTCGAGGCTTACACCTCAGTCGCTGAAGTGTTGAACAATCAAGAGCGGCACGCGATCGGGAAGACCATCGCTTACGTCCTGATCGAGCATCTGAAGCATCTGCCACGCGAACAAAGGAGCGATCTTGCCCGCACCTTGCGTGAGAAAGAGCAGTCCGACCCCCGCTGGTTGAGGCGATTGATCGACGAGCACCTGCGCAACGCTCGCTTTTTCTGGCAGCTTTTCCCCGACGTGCTGAGGTGCAGGGCCAAGCGCGGATACAGGATCCTGACGTTCAAGAAGGCCACACATTTCCCCGCCGCTTTTGTTCGACTTCTGGTTACCTGGATTGCCTGCGCGCGCGCATTCCGACACTTGAAAGGGGGCCAGATGCATGACTGGACCGAGGCGAGCCGGGACAAAATCCCAAGCCTGGAATTAGTTGGAAGAGGAGAGCAGCTGTCCCAAACGGCAGCCCCAGCCGGCGAACAGTTGAAAGGATTTTCAAACATCAAAGCTTGCGAGGCGAAATGAGCGCGACCCGCCTGCAAAAAGATTATTGAGGAGCGCCGTGGAATTAAAGGATTTGGCCGCGCTGTTTTTGATGGCCGTCGCGATTTCCGGCGGGGTGGTGGCGACTTGCCTCTCGCAGCGGGCGCGGGCCGCGGCCTTTTTCCTGTTGATCCTCTCCAGCGCGTTTACTGACCGCGTGGACGTTAACTTTGTCACTCGCTACTGGTATCGCGCCGCCACGCGCGGCTTCGAAATTTCGCTCGTCGATATTCTGGCCATCAGCCTGTTGATCAGTTCCTTGCTCCTGCCGCGTCCCGGTCATCGCCGCTGGTTTTGGCCGGCCAGCCTCGGTGCAATGATTATCTATTTCCTCTACTGCTGTTTCTCGGTCGCGATTTCCGAGCCGAAACTGTTTGGTCTGTTTGAACTCTCGAAAATCCTCCGTGGCATCCTCGTGTTCCTTGCCGCGGCGGTGTATGTGCAAACGGAGCGCGAACTGCGTCACCTCGTCCTGGCGTTGGGGTGCGCCATTTGTTTCCAGGGCGTGCTGGCACTCAAACACCGCTATGTCAACGGCGTTTATCGGGTGACGGGCAGTCTGCTCGATCCGAACAGTCTTTCCATGTATCTGTGCACAACCGCGCCGGTCTTTTTCGCCGCCGCGGCTTCAAATTTTCCGAAATACTTGAGGAAGTTTTGTCTTCTTTGTTCAGGCATCGCCACGGTAACGATTCTGCTGACCATTTCGCGGGCGGGCATTCCGATCTTCGCGCTGGTCGCGTTGGGCGCGACGATGGCGTGTGCCTCCTTTCGCATTACGTTCAAGAAAACCGCAGCCGTATTCCTGGTCTGCCTGGCGCTCGGTGGCATGGTTTACAAGTCATGGGACACGCTGAAGGTACGTTACGGGCAAGCCTCGCTGAAGGAAGAGTATCTGGGAGAACAGTTTGAGAACCGCGGGTCCTATCTGCGGCAGGCCTGGGCGATCCTGCAGGACCGCTTCTTCGGCGTCGGCCTGAACAACTGGTCTTACTGGGTCAGCGAGGTGTATGGACCGCAATTAGGCATCTTTTATGAGGCTTATCCGAACACAAGCGACGCACCAAGCAAGGATGCCGTGGGGAGTTTTACTTTCGCCCCTCCTGCGCACAGCTTGGTGGCGCTGACGGCGGGGGAACTCGGCTGGCCCGGGTTGATGATTTTCCTGCTCGTTTGGCTGCGCTGGTTCCAGATGGGCGCGAGCTTTCTCAGGCTGCGTTCGCCCGAGGCGATGCACCGTCTGGGTGTCGGCTTCTTTTTCAGCACGTGCGGCATCTTTTTGCAAAGCCAGACGGAATGGACTTACCGGCAAACACACATTTTCTACACGTTCAACGTGCTGCTGGGGGCGTTGGCCAGTCTTTACTACCTGAAGCGCCAGGCCGCGCGAACGCCGATCGATACCAACGCCGTAACGGAAGAATTCTCCAGCAACGTCCCGAGCGCCGAGCCGCCCCTGGCCTGTCGATGACCTATGCGCGTCGTTCACCTTCTCAGAAAATACAATCCGGCCGAATGGGGCGGCACCGAAACGGCCATTCAACGACTGTTCGAAGGGCTGCGCCAACATCGCGTGACATCGGTTGCCTATGCTCCGAGCATTGGGAACAGCGTTGCCGCCGATCCGCTGACGGAGGCTGGATTTGCCGTCAAACAGTTCCGCGCCTGCGTGCCGGTGTGGGGCATTTCCACAGAGCGCAAACGCCAACTCCTTGCCGTGGGCGGCAATTTAATGTCCTTCGATCTGATCGCCCGTCTCGTGCGCGAACCGAACGCGGCCGTGATGCACACGCACACCTTGGGCCGTCTCGGCGGCATCGCTTTGACCTCCGCCCGATTGCGCCGCATTCCGTTAGTCGTGACGATCCACGGCGGATTTCTGGATTTGCCTGAGCCAATGAAAAACAATTTCCGCAACGCTCACAATGGCGGACTCGAATGGGGCAAATTGTTCGGCGCACTGTTGCGTTCGAGGCGGCTGCTCAAGGACGCCGATGCCGTCGTCACTTGTAACCGAAAGGAAGCGGCCCTGCTCAAGGAGAAACAAACGTGCAAACGGATCGTGGTGCAACCGCACGGCGTGCCAACCAGCCTCTACCGTAAAGACCATCGGGAAACGGCCAGCGTGGCCTTTCCCTCTATTCGCGCCCGACGTTTGCTGCTGGCCGTTGGCCGCATTGACCCGGTGAAAAACCAACGTTGGTTGGTGGAGCAAGCGCCCGAGATTTTCCGACGGCATCCGGACGCGATGCTGGCGCTGGCGGGCGCCTGCACCGACGAGGCGTATGGCGAATCGCTCAAACGGAAAATCGACCAACTCGGGTTGCGCCAGCGCGTGTTTCTGACCGGCGGGTTGCCGCCGGGCGACGCTCGATTGATCGGGCTGTTTCAATCCGCCGAAGTCATCGTGCTGCCATCGATCTCCGAGACGTTCGGACTGGTCATCCTTGAAGCATGGGCCGCCGGCACGACTGTCATTTCGAGCCGCACCTCCGGCGCGCTTGATTTGATTCAGCACGGCGAGAACGGCTGGCTGTTCGACCTCGGCGCGCCTCAAACACTGCATCAGGCGGTCGATTGCGCTCTGCTGCATCCTGAATTGAGGTCGCGGCTGGCCGCCGCGGGAGGCAGGGTTGCGAGCGCGGAATACGACACCACCGTGCTGGCGGGCCGTATGAAGGACCTCTACGACCAACTGATCGCCGAGAAAAATGCGCTGCGTAATTCTGCGGGATGACGATACGAGTGCGCTCACGCCGGCGGACTGCCTGGAACGGCTGTACCGGCCTTTTCACGACCGCGGCCTGCCGGTCAATCTCGCGGTCATTCCCCACGTTCGCACCGACGTCACAATGCCCGACGGGCGGCCGGAGGGCTTCCTCGTGGGCAAACGCGGCGGCCTTCCCCCAGCGCTGACGATCGGCAGCAATCGCGAACTGGTCGATTACTTGCGCGCCAACCGCGGTTTTCACATCGTTCAGCATGGTTATCATCATGATTATTTTGAGTTTGATCGGAGCGATCGCGCCGAAATCGAGCGCCGGCTGGACCAAGGCGCTCGACTGCTGTCCGCGGCTGGTTTTCCTGCGCCGCAAACTTTCGTCGCGCCTTACGACAAACTTTCACGCGTCAGCTTGCAAGAGGTGGCCAGACGTTTCGCCGTGCTTTCGACCGGATGGTTTGAGTTGCGACGTCTGCCGTTCTCGTGGTGGCCGCGCTACGCGCTCAAGAAAATGTTGAAGCGGTCGTATTGGCGAATTGGCCGGACGCTGCTGCTGACTCATCCCGGCTGTCTGCTTTCCTGTCACCGGTCATACCGGACGATGCTGGATGAAGTCAAGAGGGCCGTCGAAAGCCGCGTGTTGACGGTGCTGGTGACGCATTGGTGGGAATATTTTCGCAACAACGGAGCCGACCTCGCCTTCGTCCAGGTACTGCACCAGACCGCAGATTATCTGGCGCAACAACGCGACGTGAAGGTCATTTCCTTCGTCGCGCTGCTGAAGGGGGACATTCCACCATTGTAACTGATCAAAATTTAGCCAGACCGCCAGGACCACCGTGCCATCGGCCTGATCAGGTTAGAGGTTTCGAGACCCCGCGGTGCCGACGCAGCACTCAGGCGGCTCCGGAAGGAGCTTTGATTAGATTTTTTGGCGATTCCGCCGGCGACTCCGCCTCGGCTGACTGGACCGCGAGGCCCTGAACGGTCGTCTCTGGATTGAACGGAGAAAGCTTCTTTTTGTAGAACGCGATGATCGGGTATTCGAAATATCTATAGACCAAAGTCGCCGCGGCGATGACCACGATCGAACAGGCGAAAAAGCAGAGCGCGGGAGAGTTGCCTCCCGGTAATTTTTTCACCGAACTGATGACAAACATGTGGAGCAGATAAATCCCGTAACTGATCTTCCCCACATGGGTCATCAACCTGCCGCTGAGCACGGGCGTGTTGGAGCGAATGACCAAGCTGACCAAAGTCAGCCCCATGAGTAAATACAGCAACTGCGAGTCCCATGAACTCTGTGTCCGCATGGGGTGCACGCAGAGCCACACCGCCGTCGCAGCGCCGAGGCACGCGGGCGCCCAGGCGGGGCCAAGCCGCCGCGCGAAAAACTCATACCTCCGCCGGCGGTTCAGCGCAAAGGCGATCAGGACCCCCAATAAGATCGGCTCCTGATAACTGAAAACCACACGCCAAAGCGTGGAGTCGGCATCGATGTTGCCAAACAACGCATAGACGACGGCCTTCGTGATCAGCACGACCAGCGCCGCGCCGACGACGAGGCGGCGGTTGGCGAAGAACATCAGTAATCCAAACGCCAGGTAAAACTGTTCTTCCACCGCGAGCGACCACGCGCAGAAAAAAGGGCCTTGCGTCGCCGTCGCCAGCCAGTTGCTGTAATAAAGGAGGTAGGCCGGAAGTTTTTCCCTGAAGAGTTCCTGGTTTTCGGGGGCATATTGTTTGAACGCGAAAACGAACACGGCTTGCAGCAACAACGCCGCGTAATAAAGCGGCAGCAATCGGAGGGCACGGCGACCGTAAAACTTCCAGAGATCGATCCTACCGGTCTTTTGCTCTTCGCGCAGAAACAGTGTGCAGATCAGGAACCCGCTGATGACAAAGAAAAATGCCACGCCATAGCGTCCGTTGGCCTGGAGGGTGTGCATAAGGCCCTGCTGAAACCGCGGCACGTGATGCAGCAGCACCATCAGGATCGAAACCGCGCGCAGGCCGTCCAGGGCGTTGAAGTAGGAGTTGGCCTGAAAGGCTTCGAAGCTTTGAAGGGAGGAGGCCGGTTCTTTCATGAGGGCGCGAGTTTAGCGGCGATCTTTCCGGCCTCCGGAGTTCCTGCTTCAAAACGTTCCGATTCGGAAACCGACCACCGCGCGCCTGCTTGACATGCTCCATTGCTTGCCCTCGCCAGCTCGGCGTCGCGGGTCATCAGCCGGAAAATATCAGGGATAGCCACGATGTCGTCGGGGACTTCCGGCCGATTCGTCAGCAGCGCAGCGTAGCTGTGTTTTTCGCCCGGATGATAACCGTGCATGGCCCGGATCGGCCGCTCGCCCATGTGACTTGGCACAATCAACACGCCTTCCTTGACGAGAAAGATCAGTTCGCCGAAGTAGCGGTCCGGGAAAAAAGCGCGCAACTGTTTCAACTCCGCGTCCGGGAGGATTCGACCTTGCGGAATCTGTCGCAAGCAATCGCCGATCTGGCAGCGCGCCCGATCGTTAAAGAACCAGAAGCGCGCCATCGTGGAATCATACACTACGGCGTAGTCCTGCTTCATCCGAACCTCGAGCGCCTCGATTCTGGACTTGAGATCGACCAGCTCGTCACAGTTGGCCATGCCGTGGTCGCTGAAAACGTAGAGGTGGATGTCCTCGTAGTGTTGGCGGGCAACGGACAACAGTTGTGAAATCCATTGCTCGTATTGCCGGAGTTTTGTGGGCAACGCTGGCGATTGATTGCCCACCCGATGCAAAAGCCCGTCCAGTGCGGGCCAATAAATGAAAGCGAAATCAATTCGCTCGGAGCGAACATCAGCGGTGACGACCTGCAAATTCTCCCACTCGCTCTTCGTCGGGTCGCTCACGTGATAAGGGATCTCACGAATTTCCAGAAAGTCGAAAATGTTCGGTCCGCGGTTCATGCCGCCGGGTTTGAGCGGGCTTTTCTTCTCCGTGAAATCGAAGAGCGAAATATGCTTGAAGGGGATGTTGTAGAGGTCAAAGTAACCGCGAAATTTCAGGTGGACTTTCACGAACTTGCTCAGCCAACGGCGGAAAATACGCCGACTCGTGATCGCCGCCGGCAGCCAACGAAGCCGGCGTAGCGACTTGAAGGGAGAATTTTCCGGGTCATAAACGAAGTAACACCAGTTGCGATGCTCCTCCGGCCAGCGACCGGAAAGGATGGAAGGCACGCAGGTGGAACTATAGCCGAAGACTGAGTCGAGCCGCTTGCGGTACGGGGCGAAATCGCGGGCGAAGGGATCGTGCTTGAGGAGCTCCCAACCGCAGGCGTCGATAAAAATGAACAATGGCAGAATGGCTTTCATGAGCAGTGAACCGGCTGCGTCCCATCGGGCCGGCTTTTTGAAACCAATTCGTGTTGCATGAACCGAAGCATGTGCAATTGA
>QHNT01000057.1 GCA_003218515.1 Verrucomicrobiota bacterium
TGGCGGCGATTGAGAAGAAAGACTACGATGGAGCCATGGCCGGGCTGCTAAAGATCAAGCAAACCGTTACCACGGAGGAGCAGCAGATGCAATACATGGTTCTCTGCCGCGAGGCGAGAGATAAATTGAACGAAGCAGCCGCGACCGACGCCAAAGCCGCTGAAGCGGTCGACGCTCTGCGCGCGATGACCAGAGGCCGCTAACCGGACAGTTAGCAATCATTTTCCTCAAACGCCCGCTGACCAGCGAGCGTTTTTTTGTTTGGAAGTTGTGTCGGGACGCACCGGACGCCGATCTGAGATTCTTTAGTTAGAGTGATTGCCAAAAGAAATTTCCGAAATGGTGGGCGACGACCTGGGGGGTCGTCGCGGCAAACCGGCAGGTTTGCCCCACCATTTCGGAAATTTCTTTTGGCAACCTGTATAGGTCTATTCTCTCAGTCGCACCGGTCTCGGATCCCGCTGGCGGACCAAGCGTTGAAACCCCTCCTGCATCGCGGTGGTGTCATTCAAGCGAACCAGCGTTTGCGCCGGCAGGACCTCGTCACGCGCGGATGACATTTCTCTGCTCCACCGTTCCAAAACCGAGGCTTGAACCGATGGACGTGAATCAGGGGACACAGTGTAGTCGTAGCCACCCGGCAGGAGAGTCGGCGCTATCTGCTTCACAGACCGTTCCGCCACGCACCGAACAGCCGCGTAAGGATCGTCCAAAAGCTGGGCCAGGACCGGTGGAACCCATGACCTTCCCGAAACCTGCAACGCCGGCTCCCAACTCAGGTGCCATGCCACGAGAACGCGCTGCCCGGCGTCGCCGGCGAGCGCCAGCCGGACCGCATCCGCCACCGCGGTTTGGTCTTCGGACAGGTCGGGAATCGAATGGCCGTACCATCGCCCGAGTTGATTGGCCGTCCAGGCGAGCGGCTTGTCCAAATGGCAGAGGTTGCAGGCATTCGGCCGACCGGTCGCAAGTTGGACTGCGACCCTGGGACTGCTCACCTGATGGCTGCGGATGGCCTTGAGCACGCCGTAAGTCGTGAACGGCATGTGGCAGTTGTAGCACAGGCTTCCCGACGAGCCGGCCTGGTGCCGCGTGTGGGCGGTCAATTGCGCCTCCTCGCGAAAGCTCCCATGACATTGAGTGCAGGCCCGGTTGTCTGTCCGGTTGCGCGCCAACTGATCGTCGGGATCGCTTGAATGCAGCGAGTGGCAAGAGAGACAGGAAAATTTCCCGCCTTTGTAACAAGGGGATTCCAGCAGCCCGTTGTATTCGCGGCCACTGACGCGGATCATCCCGTCCGACCAGAAGAAGTCGTCGAGGAGGTCCGGACTGCGGGCAAGGTAATCCGCGAGTCCAGGTATCGTCTCGACTCGGGAAGGTCGGATGATCGGCGTGGTCCCCTCCAGATCATCGCCAGGTCGGTAGCGAAACCCCGTTTGACGCCACCTTTCCGACTTGTCGATCCATTTCATGGAATGGCAAAAACCGCAGATTTGGGCTGCCCGGACTGGCTCGATCTTTTTCGGATGAACGATCTCGCTCCGGAGGACTCGCGCGTCGGGTGTCGTGGCTTGGTTCCACTCGGCCTTGCGGGCGAGGACGTGGTGTTGTCCCGGCCCGTGGCACGCCTCACAGGCGATGCCCAACTCGCCGGCCCGCGTTTCCATCGTGCGTCTTTCGGTGTCCACGCGCGGTTCAATCCCCGTCGCGTGACACCGGCTGCAGACAACATTCCAGACTTCCGATCGGTGCGGGACGTCCGGCGGGCGCACAAACGTTGAGTTGCGCGGCACCCAGCGCTTTTCGGGGATCAACCAGGTGAATGGAAAACCAATCTGCATGTTGCCTGCGTCCCCCGGCACCCAAAAGACCTGCATGTGATGTGAACCGGTCACCAAACCGACGCGAACATCGAGCGCTTCCTGGGTGTCCTCCTTTGGCTGTTGCGCATTCATTGGATCGATGACCCGGCCCCTCACCCGGCCTTCAGCCACCCTCTCCCCCTCCGAGGGGGAGAGGGACGGGGTGAGGGGCGGTTCATGGGCAGCTGGCTGTTCCTTGGGCCCCTGCTCCCGGACCTTGAAGCGCTCCTCACCTGCTCCTTTTCCTGCCCTCTCCCCGCCTTGCGGGTAGAGGGTAGCCGAAGGCCGAGAGAGCGGTAGCGCCTCTCCCTGCGCCGTAGAGGCCAGGCGCTCCACGCGCACCCAGAATTCGTTGTTCGTCCGGCTCAAGACAAATCGAACGCCTTCGTTCGTGAGCGTCACCTTGTGGAACTCAGCGCGGATCGTATCGGCAGCCGCAATTTGCGTCATCGTCCGGTGATAGCTCCGGTGCCAGCTCTCGAATTGATCCTCGTGACAGGAACGGCAGGTCTCTGAGCCGACATAACCGGCCGGTCCGCCGACGTGGGGCAGAGTGGCGGCGAAAGCTGCGCTCGTGACAGACTCCCGCGCCGCGGCGGAGGTTGAGTCATCCACTTTGGCCGGAGCGGATTCCTTTCGAGAACAGCCCAGAGCCAGCAACAACCAGCCGGTTGCCGCCAGCACACCAGGCGTGGCTGGCACTCGTCTTCGCACAAATCCGGTCAAAGGCATAAAGACCGGGGATTAGGGCTTGGACTCGGCTTTCGCTTTGACAATTCGAGCCAGCATCTCGCGCACGCCGGGGTCCTTCGGGTTCTTGTTCAGCGCGGCCTTCAAGTGCACCTCAGCCTGATCGAGATTCTGTTCTTCGATGCTGACCGAACCGAGTCCAACGTCGGCTTTATAAAAACCCGGATTGACGCGCAACTCGCGTTCGAATTCCGCACGCGCTTCCGGGAATTGTTGTTCGTCGAAAAGGATCAGGCCGAGATAGTAGTGGGCCTCGGACTGACCGGGATTGAGTTCCAAAGCGGTCCGAAAATGGAGCGCGGCGGCGGCCGTTTGCCCGAGCGGGCCCAACACCTTCCCCAGCGCCACGTGAGAAGGGGCATCGTCCGGGTGCGCCCGGAGGAAATTCTCGTAAAACCCGGCGGTCTCGCGTGAATCCATGAGCCTCTTTTCGCGTTGCAGAATCGCCAGATCGTTCGCGTGGTCTGGCAAAAGCTGGAACCACAGTTCTCCCATTTCGTCTGTGCTTTGCGGTCCGAAGATGACACGCCGCGGCGGGTGGTTCGGATTGCGAATGTTGGCGGCCGAATTGTCGTAGCTGATCGAGCACTCCAACCGGGCGCCCCGCGGCAGGTGGACCGGCTGTTGGTAGCGATACTCCTCCTGCCAGTTGAAGTCCCAGCGCGGAATCCACAGCAACGAGCGGGACGCGCCGTCAGGAAACGTTGCGTTGAACCGTACTTCGCGCGCCAGATAATGGGCGTGGGGCATGACCGCCAACAGTTCCACGTTCGATGGCAATTCAAAGCTCCGTGTCACGGTATAATTCGTCGCGCCGGCGGGAATGTCGATGAGCTGGGCAGTCAAACCCATCAGAAACGGGGTTTTACTCGGACGGACATCCGTGAAGTAAAAACCGACCTCGGGTTGGATTGATTCTCGTTTGCCTGTGCGCTGCATGTGCATCTGGAGCACCAGATCGCTGCCTGCCTCAAGTACCCAGGTCAATTCGGGCGGATTCCGCCGCGGCTGCCGGCCTGGCACCCAGCCCAGGAGATGACCGGGCGGGTGCCTGGCTGGAACGTTCATCCCGCTGAAGCCGGGCTCCGGGTCCCGTTCATCCAGTTGGCGGCATTGCCCGGTGCGGTCAAACAGAATGCGAACGTGGTGGACGCTCTGGCTGCCAGGTCGAAACTCGAACGCCTGCACGAAACGGTTTGAGGCAAGCGGCAAGGGCACGACAAAGTTGCGATAAAGGTCCGGGCCGTCCGGGCCGAGTTCATACGGCTCAGACATCCGCACGACGAGGTCCGGCTGGCCCAGTTGCCAACCCGCAGGGAAAGTCGGGCACGGCGGCAAATCGACGGTGTTGCCTTCCAAAGCGCCGCCGGCGAGCCAGCCTTGAAAAAGTTGGACTTCCCCATCGCTCATCCGCCGCGAGTCCATCAACTCCCCATGCCCGGGCGCGGGCAGCCAGGGCGGCATGATACGCTGGGCCGTGACCTCCGCCAATTCTTTACCGCGTTTGCGGGCATCGGCGTAACGCAGGAGGGAAAATGGGCCGACCCCGCCCGGACGATGACACGGGGCACAGTGACTGAAGACGACTGGCGCCAGATCGCGACTAAAGGTGATTTCACCGGCGCCGGCGGATTTCGCGGTGCCGGTCTCTGCAGCGATTGCCGTCGCAGTCCCAACGGCCGCAACCATGGAAGCCACAAGATTAGATAACCGCATGGCACTCGGACAATAGCTCCACTTGTCCTGTGTGTCACCGCTGAATCCCATTCTCCGCCGGAGCGAGAATGTTGTGATAGCGATTCACTGCCGCTTCGCGAAGGGTCAACGTCTGACCATTCGGCCATCGTATCTCGACGCTGTCCACCCGCTTCGCTTTGCCCAAGCCAAAATGCACTGTGTCGCCGTGTTGCGATCGGTAGGAATCTCCGGTCACGATTTGCTGCGCCGTGGTTCTGCCGGAATAACGCAAAATAACCCGCGCGCCGACAGGCGATAGGCCGTTGCCCTGCTCACGAAATCGGAAGCCGATCCAGTTGCCGGGTTCTTCCAATGTATTCTTGAATATACGCAAGGTTTGTTTCAGTTCCGGCCATTCTTCGAACGTGGTAAGGAGCAGGTCCACGCGGCCATCGCCATCAAGATCGTCGGCCACGACGTCGCGCGAGTCTGCTTCGAGCGCCACTCCCATGAGATGACCCACCTCGAGAAACGACGCACCCTGTCGGTTGAGATAGAGGCGGTTCTTTTCGTACCCGCCAAACGAGTATCCGCGTCCGCGGGTTCGCGACATTTTTGCGCTGAAGTACGCAGCCAGGACCAAATCCTCTTTTGAAGAACCGACGTACGCGTCGTGCAACCAGACCTCGGTTTCGTAGTCGCGGACGGATTGTTTTGTCTCGTGGCCGTTGGCAATGTAAACGTCGGGAAAACCATCGTTGTCGAAATCGAACGCACTGCAGCCCCAGGACCAACCGGAGCGCGCGATGGAATCGTTGAGCGTCGTTTGCTCGAACCCCCCATCGGGCCGCGCGAGGTAGAGCCGGTTCCCGAATGCCACGCGCGAACGCATCGTGTGGTCTTCGAGAATCCCCGGCCGCCACAAATCGAGATGTTCCAAACGGTCCGCGACGGGCGAATTCATTCCAATCATCAGAATGTCAAGTCGTCCGTCCGCGTTGAAGTCCGTCAACGCGTGTGCCATGCCGAACGCATGAGGCTCGGCGACCCACTCGCGAGTGACGTCGCTGAAATGACCGCGACCGTCGTTCCGGTAAAGATCAACGCCCGCAAAATCGCTGACGACCAGTAAATCCAGGTTCCCGTCGTCGTTCAGATCGACGAACGAGGCGCTGTAAGTGCGCCGCCTGCGTTTCTTCTCCAACCCCGCAGCCGGGGTCGCGTCCGTGAAATTGCCATGCCCGTCGTTCAGCAACAGGTACGCAGGATTGCCATCGTTGGCGTCATAATACGGCGTCGGCATCTGGCCGCGCATGTAGGGGACCTTGTATTGGCCGATGAACACATCGAGGTCGCCGTCGCCGTCGATGTCGCCGCACGTCAGCGCTTGTGCATATTTCAAATGGGGGTTGACTGACCAGACCCGGCGGCCCGGCTCGTCAAAGGTCCCTTTGGACGAGCCTTTGAACAGGACCAGCCCATCGAACGTCGCGCAAAGGAAATCGGCGACGCCGTCTCCGTCGAAGTCCGCAACGGCGCCGGTGAAAATCAATCCGGGCGGGTATTTGCACAGCGACTGTGGTTCGTAGCGATCTTCACCACGCCGGTGATAAACCAGGTTCTTTGCCGCGAGGATGATTTCCGAGAGACCATCGCCGTCCAGGTCGTAAAGGATCAGCGGGTCGATGAAGTAGGACTTGTCGGGGGGCGTGATTTGCGCGGCCAGAATCTGCCGGAAGGCCGGTTCGCCGCGCCGCGTCTTGACGGTCAGGTGACTGGCGTCAATTCGTTTGATGGCAGTCGGCTCTTCATCCGACTGCTTCGGCGCCCAATCCACAACGAGGTCCCCCTCCAGAACTGCGCGTTCCGCGCGCGCCTCGTTGGTCAGCTGCGCTGAAAAATAAAAATGGCTTTGCCGGGCCCTCCCGGCTTCGTCCGTGTCGAATCGGTTGTGCCGAAATTCGATGTGCGCGAGTTCCCAGCCGGCGCGTTGTGATTGCTCAAGGAACCGGTCCCACTGCGGCTCAGACCATTGGGGGCCGACGCCGGTCGGCTCGCGCAGTTCGATGCCGTTCGCGAGCTTTTGCGGTGGACTGAAATTGCCGGGGACAAGTTCGCCGAGCTGAAAAGACTGGAGGACGCTGAATTTGTTGGTCGCGGCGTTAAGCGAATCCCAGAGCGACTCGAAGACGCGTGCGCATTCCTCGGCGAGAATCTCCTTCGCCCAAACAGTTTTATTCAACTCGTTTTCTTTTGCTTCGAGCGCCGTGAATTGATTGACGAGTTGCTGACTGACCGGGCCGGCAATATTGGTGGAACTGTCGGCGGACGGAGCCGCGCGCCTGCGCGCGATCACGAGCGTCGCGCAGAAGAGCAGGAGAATGAACACGCCGGCGAGGAATTTGTGAAAGGAGCGGCTCATGCGGCGAAAGATTAGCGCGGCGCCGTTCGGGTGTCATCTGGCGAATCCCGTGTCCGGCTAGGATCGAGAGTGCGGGGAGGTCCTGGATAATGACGAAACCCGAATGACGAATGCCAAAAGAATACCGAAATCCAAATGGCCAACGGCGCGCGGCGGCTCCTGAGTCGCTGCTTCGGATTTCGATTCGGGTTTCATTCGCCATTCGCGATTCCAATTTTAATGCTGAATTTCTTACGGGTGTGCGCGCAGACGCACAGTTTTCAACGGCTTGGTTTCCCGGTTAACCTCCCGGTGTGACACGGGTTCCGGCAATCCGCCCGAGGGGAATAACCGATTGCATTTGGGCCTCGGATTCGTAACCTGTGACGCTTAATTAACCGTTGAAATGCGACAGTTTTTGACCATTGCGAGCAACGCGTTCATGGAATTGGTCCGGCAGCCGGTTTTTTTGCTGTTGATGACGTGCTCGGCCGTGTTCAATGTTTTTCTGGCCACGGTCCCTTACTTCGGCTTCGGTGACGACCCCAAACTGGTCAAGGACAGCACGCTGGCTGTGATGTTGCTGTCCGGGTTGTTTGGGGCGGTGTTGAACGCGTCGGCGTCCGTGGCGCACGAGATACGGTCCGGCACGGCGCTGGCGGTGCTGGCGAAACCGGTCGGGCGCGCCCAATTTCTGCTGGCCAAATATGTGGGCCTGGCCGCGGCGCTGGCCGTGCTGACTTATGTGAACGCGCTCAGCGCGCTGCTCGCCAGCCGGATGGCCTACGACGCTTACGGCGACGCGGACACGCGGGCTTTCGGAATTTTCTGTGGAGCCCTGGCGCTCGGCCATGTCGCGGCCGGATTCATCAACTATTTTTTGCGGCGCCCGTTTGTTGCGAACGCGGTGCTGGCCGTGGTCATCATGGCCACGCTGGCATTCGTGGTGATCGTGAACTTCACCAAAACCACCAACCGGTTTGGCTATTCTCCAAACGAGGTGGACTGGCGGCTGGTGCCGGCGGCGATTCTGATTCTGTTCGCGTTGCTGGTGCTGGCCGGCCTGGCGCTGGCCTGCTCCACGCGATTTGAAATGATCCCGACCCTGGCCATCTGCACCGGCATCTTCCTGCTCGGATTGATGTCCGACTACTTGTTTGGCCGGCTCGCCGAGCCGGTCTGGATGGCGAGCCTGCCGGCGGAACTGAACAACCCGCTGTTGGAAGGAGATCAGAAAAAGTTATTGAATGAAATCGTGGAAAAATACGACAAGGACAAGGACGGTCGGCTCGATCTGGTCGAGCAGAAAGCGCTAAAACCGGAGGACAAACAGCGGTTAAGTCAGGCTGGCATGGGAGGCCGCTGGTGGGCTTCCCTGCTTTACACCGTCGTGCCGAATTGGCAGCTTTTCTGGCTCGCCGATGCCCTCGAGGGGAAGAATAAAATTCCGTGGAGTTACGTGGGCCGGGCGTTTGGATACGTCATCGGTTACCTCGGGGCTTCGCTGGCGTTGGGACTGGTGCTGTTTGAAGAGCGGGAACTGAGCTGAACATGGAACGAAGCATTCAAAAAATCGGAGTCATAAACTGGATCATTCTCCTGTGGGTCGGCACCGGCAGCGCCCTGGTCGGCCGCTACGCCGCCACCGCGACCGGCACGGTGGGCGCCTCTTTCGTCGGCATCGGTTTTCTGGTCGCGGTCGTCAGCTTTTTCCAGATGCGCCTCGAGGAACGGGAGCGGTTGGAAAAGCTGGAGTACGAGGAGCTGAGAAAGGCCAGGAGCAGCGCCACGTTGTTTCCGCAGACCGAAGCGGACACGTTTCCGGCGCGCCGCTCGCGCGAGCAATTTGAGAAGTATCTCCTGCCGCTGTTCACGGCGCTGTTGTTTCTGCTGCAAGGCGGCGCGGTCTGGTGGCTCTGGAAATGGCTCGGCAAAGCTGCGCCTCCAAGACTCGACCACGCGCCCATTGCCATGGCGTTGTACGCTCTGTTCGCGCTGATTTTGTTCCTGCTCGGCAAATACTCCTCCGGTCTTTCCCGGCTCGATGGCCAGCGGCTGTTACGGCCCGGCGCCGGGTACCTGATCCTGGGCGCGTGTATTTGTTTCCTTGTGGCGGGGACCGAGGCGGCGGCCTTCTTTGGTTTCCCGAAGGTTGATTTGTTTGTGGCTTATGGATTGTGCGTTGTCCTCGGGCTGACGGCCGTCGAAACGCTCATTGGTCTGGTGTTGGAAATCTATCGTCCGCGCGTCAAAGGCCAGGCAGCACGGCTGCTTTACGAGAGCCGGCTCATCGGACTGCTCGGCCAGCCCGGCGGGCTGATCACCACGGCGGCGCAGGCGCTCGACTACCAGTTTGGTTTCAAAGTCTCCGAGACCTGGGTTTTCAAGTTTCTCAAAGAGGCGATGCTTTTGATCATTCTGCTGCAACTCGGCGCGCTGTTTCTCTCGACGATGTTCGTCATCATCGAGCCGAACGAGCAAGGGCTGCTGGAACATTTCGGCAGGCCCGCAGGCGCCCACGCCGTGCTGGAACCAGGATTTCATTTCAAATGGCCCTGGCCCATTGACATCGTTTATCGCTATCAGACGCGCCAGATCCAAAGTTTCATCGTTGGGGAGGTTCCGGATCCCGATCTTGATAAAGACCGGACCGTGCTCTGGACGAGGCCGCACTTCAAGAGCAAGGAAGGCGAAGGCTCCGAGATGCCGGGGATGCTCGTGGCCAGTCGCGGCCAGATCGCCCGCGCCGACACCAACGAAAAAGCGGTTCCTGCGAACCTCCTTACTGTCAGCATTCCGTTTCAGTATCAGATCACCAACCTCCTGGACTGGGCCTACAATCACGCGACCTCCGATGAATTGCTCCAGGAGTTGGCCAACCGCGAAGTCGTCCGCTACCTGGTGAACGTCGATATGGAAAACATCATGTCGAGCGGGCGACTTGGTGCGGCGGAGGAAATCCGCCGGCGCGTGCAGGCGCGGGCCAATGAAGCCAAACTTGGAGTGAACATTATCTTCGCCGGGCTGCAGGACATCCACCCGCCGCTCGGAAACAAACGGACGCCCGTGGCGGCGGCCTTCGAGCAGGTCGTCAGCGCCGTGCAGCAGAAGCAAACGAACCACCTCTATGCGCTGGCGTACGCGGCGGAAAAAATTCCCGCCGCGCAGGCGGAGGCGACGAACACTCTCGCGCAGGCGCGCAACGCGGCGGTGACGAAGGTGGCGCTGGCGGAGGCGGAAGCGGCGCGATTCACAAATCAGATCACGGCTTATGAGGCGTCGCCGTCCGTTTATACTCAGCGGTTGCGGCTCGACACGCTGGCGCGCTCCTTGGAACCCGTCCGCAAGTATGTCTTAACGGCCACGAACACACAGGACATCCTCATCCTGAACCTGGAGGAAAAAATCCGGCCGGATTTGTTGGGCGGCGTGATCCTGCCGCCCGAGGCCGCCAAATCGGCCACGCCGAACAAATGACTCTGAACTTGCGCTTATGAAACGAAATCTGATCACGCTGATCACCGCGGCGGTGCTGCTGGTGATTTTCGTCTGCATGTTGTTCACTTTCCAGGTCCGCCAGACCGAAGTGGCGGTCGTCACCACCTTCGGCGAATACTCCCGCAGCATCACCGAACCCGGCTTGAAAGGCCGGCTCCCCTGGCCCATCCAGAAGGTCTATGAGTTCGACAACCGGTTGCAAACCTTAGAGCGCAAGTTCGACGAGACCATCACCAAAGACCAGAAAAACCTGGTGATCGCCGTTTACGCGGGCTGGCGCGTCGCGGATCCAAGGGTTTTCCTGGAAAGCTTTAACGGGGATATGGCGAAAGCCGAACAAAAGCTGGAAGAGATCATCCGGAATGCCAAGAGTATCATTGGTCGATACAACTTCAGCGATCTGATTTCCACAAACCTTGCCGAGTTGAAGTTCGACCAGATCGAGAAGGAGATGCTCGACGTCGTTCAGGCGCAGGTCAAAGGGACCTATGGCATCGCGGTTGACACGATGGGCATCAAGCAGCTTGGCCTGCCGGAGAGCATCACCAGCATCGTGTTCGAGCGCATGCGGGCCGAGCGCCAGCAACTGATCGCCACCTACCAAAGCGAAGGTGACCGCGACGCGAAAAACATCCGCGCGGACGCGGACGCGCAGGCGAACAAAATCCTGGCCGAGGCTTCGGGAGAGGCGAAGAAGGTTCTCGGCGAGGCCGACGCGAAAGCCTCCGAATACTACGAGGCCTTCAGGAAGAAGCCCGAGCTGGCCATTTTCCTGATGCAGCTCAACGCGATCGAGCAGTCCTTGAAAGACCGCGCTTATCTCATCCTTGGGCCGCAGACACCGCCGTTCAATCTGTTAAATGGCGCGGCAGGCGACAGCGGCAGCTCATTGAAGAAGTAGGAGCCGGCGATGGATAACGACCCGTCAAAGCCCGAACACGAACACGGAGCGGCAAGGCCGAAACCCGCGCCAGACCCTGCGCACGGCGTCGAAGATGTCAGCGCCGGGGCGTTGTCCGAAGCGTTGCGGAGCAGTTTCAACGTCGTCAAACTGCTGATGGGTGCGCTCGTCCTGGCCTTCGTTCTGTCCGGTGTTTTCACCGTCAAACCGAATCAGGTCGCCATCAAGTTGCGCTTCGGCAAGCCCGTCGGCGTCGGCGACGGCCAACTGCTCAAGCCCGGACTTCACTGGAAGTTTCCTTATCCGATTGACGATGTGGTTTATGTCCCGGTCGGCGAGACCCACACCGTCACTTCCACGGCTGGCTGGTACTATCAGACGCCGGAGGAGGCCGCAGCCGGCCAGAAACCCCAGCCGCAGGGGATGCTTCGCGCCGGCGTGGACGGCTATACGTTGAGCGGCGACGGCGACATCATTCATGCCCGCGCCACGCTCAGCTATCGCATTAAAGATCCGGTCAGTTATGTGTTCAGCTTCCGCAATGCGACGAACCTGCTGCAGCACGTTCTCGACAACGCGCTGTTTTACGCTTCGGCCCGCTTCACCGCCGATGACGCGCTTTATCGAAACAAGCTGGCCTTCCAGGAATCGGTTCAGGCCCGTGTGGGGCAGTTGGTTGATCATTTGAAACTCGGAGTGAAGATCGAGTCAGGCGAAGTCCGCACCGACACGCAAGCGCCCGTTGATGTGGTCGAAGCCTTCAACAATGTCGTGAAAGCCGAGAATCAGGGAAACATCAAGGTTCAGGAAGCCGAAACCTATGCGCGCGGCGCAACGAACAAGGCCGCGGGCGACGCCACAGTCATCCTGCGCGGCGCGACGACCGCCAGCAACTACCTCGTGACCACCATCGCCGCCGAAGCGGACCGATTCGAAAAACTGCTGCCGCGCTATGAGGCCAACCCCGAGTTGTTCATACAACGACTGCTGTCGGAGAAAATGGGACAGATTCTGACCAACGCCCAGTACAAGGTTTTCCTGCCCGAGCGTCCCGATGGCAAACCGTGGGAACTGCGGTTACAGTTGAGTAAAGAACCGGACGTGCCGAAAAAAGAAACGCCAAAACCGGAGTAACGTCGTATGCAAATCACATCCTTGATGAGCCGCGAGGAGCACGATCCTCACGACCACGCGCACGATCACAACCACGAGCACATTCCAGTCCGGTTGTGGCAGATGGTCGTGGGCGTGATCTTCATCGCCAACTCCTTCCTGGTGGAATGGGCGTTTGAGAAAGGGAGCATGGTGGCCGGGCTAAGCGCGATGGTGGGCGCGATCATCCTTGGCTGGCCGATTGTCGCCACGGCGGTTACGGACATCAAACGCGGCATCCTCAGCATCAACGAACTGGTGGCCATCGCCGTTCTGGCCGCGTTCGCCTCGGGCGAATCGCAAATCGGCGGCTACCAGACCGCGGGGATCATCGCCTTCTTCATGCTGCTGGGCGAACTGATCGAAACGCGCACCGCCGCCGGCGCGCGCGCGTCCATTGAATCACTCATCAAACTCACGCCAACCAAAGCGCGCCGCATCACCGCCAAAGGTGACGAAGAGGAAGTCGCGGCGAAAGACCTGGCTGTGGGCGACATGATCCGCATCCGCCCCGGCGACAACGTCGCGGCCGACGGCGTCATCGTCAGCGGGCAGGGGTCGTTCAACCAGGCCAACATCACCGGCGAATCGCTGCCGGTGGACAAAAAGCCCGGCGACGACGTTTTTGCCGGAACGCAGAACCTGACCGGCGTTTTGGAAGTGCGTGTGACTCGCGCCGGCGAGGACACGACGTTGGGCCGTGTGCGCGAACTGATCCTGGCGGCGGAGAAGACCAAACTCCCGATCATGCGCATCATTGACCAATACATGGTCTATTACACGCCGCTGGTGCTGGTGCTGGGCGCGATGGTTTGGGCTTTCACGAAAGACCTCGACCGCGTCATTACCGTGCTGGTCATCGCCTGTCCCTGCGCTTTCATCCTGGCCTCACCCTCAGCGATGGTCGCCGCGCTGTCGGCCGCGGCCCGCCTCGGCATCCTGATCAAGAACGTCGGAGACATCGAACTCGCGGCGCGCATCAACGCGTTTGTGTTCGACAAAACCGGCACGCTTACGACCGGCAAACTGGCGGTCAGCCGCCTGGCGCCGCTGGGTGAAACGAAGCCGGCGGAACTTCTGCACATCGCCGCCTCGGCTGAGAAGTACAGCAATCACCCGACCGCGAAGGCGCTGGCGCAACTCGCCGATGAGGCAGGTGTGCCGCTGACCGAGCCCAAGGACTTCGCGGAAGCCGCCGGTCGCGGCATCAAGGCGAAGGTGGACGGCGCGGAAGTCATCATCGGCCGGGCGCAATGGCTCAAGGACAATGGACTCAAAGACGATTTTGTGAAATCGGTGGACTTGAACGAGACCGAGGGGTTCAGCCTGATTTTTGTCGCGCGCGACGGCCGGTGCATCGGCTGGGTCGGCCTTCAGGATCAGACGCGCTCCGAAGCCCGGCCGGCGCTCGCCGCGCTGAAGGAGAACCGGGTGCGCCGCATCGCGATGGTGTCCGGCGATCGCCAGCCGGTCGCGACCCGGGTGGCGCGCGAGATCGGGTGCGAAGAAGTCGTTGCCGAGTGCCTCCCGCAAAACAAAGTGCAGTTTGTCCGCGAAATGAAAAGCCGCGGCTATCGCGTCGCCGTGGTGGGAGACGGCGTCAACGACGCGCCGGCGCTGGCCGCGGGCGACATGGGCATCGCGATGGGCGCGGCGGGCAGCGAAGTGGCCATCCATAGCGCGACCATTGCGCTCATGAACAATGATCTGCGCCGGCTGCCGTTCCTCGTGAAGCTGTCGCGCCAGACGAGGGCCGTCATCAATCAGAATTTCCTGTTCGGCGTTTGCTTTATCATCGGCGGCTGGACGGCCGGCGCCTTCGGCTACTTGAACCCGATCATCGCGGCGATTCTGCACAACGCCGGCTCCTTGATCGTGGTGTTCAACAGCGCCCGCCTCGTGCGGCTGGGCGAAGAACTGGAGCCGTTCCAGGCCGTCTCGGCGGAACCGACTGGCAAAGGCACAGGTCCTGAAGCTGAATCGGTGCCGGAACTGGCGCCGAGGGCGGCTTAGCCGTTGAATTATGACCGCCGTTGACAACCCGCAATCTGCCACCCGCAACACACAACCCGCGGAAACCATTGTCGCCGTCCGCGGTCTGACGAAAATCTTCAAAGACTTCTGGGGCCGTCCCAAGGCGAAGGCGGTGGACAACGTCGATTTCGAAGTCCGACGCGGCGAAGTCTTCGGCTTGCTGGGACCGAACGGCTCAGGCAAATCCACGACGGTCAAAATGCTGCTGGGCCTGTTGTATCCGACGAAAGGACACATCGAAGTGTTCGGTCACTCCCCGCGGCACGTCGCGATCAAGTCGCGCATCGGTTACCTGCCGGAGGAATCGTATCTCTACCGCTACCTCGATTCCAACGAGACCCTCGACTTCTTCGGCAGCCTGTTCGATTTGCCGAACAAAGAACGGCGGCGTCGCGCCGAGCAACTGCTCGAGATGGTGGGGTTGAACCAGGTGCGCCGCCGGATGGTGGGCGAGTTTTCCAAAGGCATGCAGCGCCGCATCGGGCTGGCTCAGGCGCTGATCAACGACCCTGACCTCGTGATTCTGGACGAACCCACTTCCGGTCTGGACCCGATCGGTTGCCGCGAAGTGAAAGACCTGATTCTCGCGCTCGCCCGCCGCGGCAAGACCATCATCCTGAGCAGCCATCTGTTGGCCGACGTGGAAGACGTTTGCGACCGCGTGGTGATTTATTACGGCGGAAGGGTCCAGGCCATGGGCACGCTGCGGGAACTGCTCGCCGAAGCGGATTCGATCCGCATCACCGCGCCGGTGCTGCCGCGCGAAACGTTGCAACGCGTGCTGGAACTCATCCGGCAGGACGTGGCGGAGGACAGGGTCCGAATCGACACGCCGACGCAAAATCTGGAGAGTTACTTTCTTGGCGTAGTGCGGAAGGCGCGCGAGAGCGAGGCGGAAACGTCCGGCGCGACTTCGGGCAGCAAAGTGGCTGCGTACCTGCGCGGTGATGCCGAAGCCCCGTCGCAAGCCGAGAGAATTCTCGACCGTTTGACCCAGCCGGCCGCCGCCGCCGAACCTGAAGTCGCGCCGCCGAAAGCGAAAGAAACCGTTGATCTCAAAAAACTGGAGGAGCTGGCCAGACCCAAAGAGACGGCGTCGGTTGAGGATAAGCCGGCTGAAGCCGCCAGGCTGGAACAGGCGAACGAAAAGCTGTCCTCGCTGCTCGGCAAGCCAAAGTGATCCTGCGTGATTTGAAATTTGCGATTTCAAATCTGAAATTCTTCTGATGCAACGCCTGTTCGCCATTGCCAAGCTGACTTTGAAGGCCGCCTTGCGGTATCGGCTGGTGCAGGTCCTGACGGTGTTGCTGCTCGGCGCGGTCATCGGTCTGCCGGTGATCATCAAGCACGACGGCACGGCACAAGGCTTCACGCAGATTCTGTTGACCTACACGCTCGGCTCAATCACCACGCTGCTCGGATTCGCGACGCTCTGGCTGGCGTGCGGCACGCTGGCGCGCGACGTCGAGGAGTGCCAGATGCAGATGGTGGCTGTGAAGCCGATCGCGCGCTGGGAAATCTGGCTGGGCAAATGGACCGGCATCATGCTCATGAACCTTCTGCTGCTGGCGGTCTCCGGCGCCGCCGTGTATTTCCTGATGCAATGGCGCGCCCGGCAGTTGCCGCCGGAAGCGCAGGAGAACTTGCGCAACGAGGTGCTGGTCGCGCGCGGCTCGCTCAGGCCGTCGGTCAACAACGCGGCGATTGAAGCGGAGGTCGAAGGACAACTGCAGGAGCGACTCAAAGACAGCACGGTGGCGGCCATGGACCGTGACTTCGTGCGCAAACAGATTCGCGAGCGGGTCAAGGCTCAGTTCCAGGTCGTGCCGCCGGGCGCCCCGCATCGTTGGATCATCAGCGCGGGCCTGTTCAAGGCCCGCTTGCGGGACAAGCCGCTCCAATTGCGCATCAAATTCTTTGTGGCGCAGTCCGCGGCTTCCGGGACCTATTTTGGCGCCTGGGAGATCGGCCCGCCCAACGGCCGGCGCTACGCGGTCAATCAGCCCAGTCTGGCCGCCGACACCTTCCACGAGTTCTCTGTCCCGCCGGATTTGTTGGACGAAGACGGCGACCTCGTGGTCGATTTCCTGAATTATAACGAAACGGCGCTTTTCTTTTCGTTGGAGGAAGGGGTCGAGGTGCTCTACCCCGAAAGCGGGTTTGGCCTCAATTTTATCCGCGGACTGGGCATTATCTGCTGTTGGCTGTCGCTGCTGGCGGCGATTGGCCTTTCAGCGGCGAGTTTCCTCTCGTTTCCTGTCGCCGCGTTTGTTTCGTTGGGTGTGCTGATCGTTGGTCTTTCCAGCGGGACCGTGAAACAGGTGGTGGAAGAGGGCGGAATCGCCGCGGTCAATCACGAGACCGGTCGAGTGGATAATCCGTCCGTAGTCGATCTCGTCGCGCTGCCGATTTTCAAGGGCCTGCTGAGCGTTATCAACCTGGTACACGGGTTTTCTCCCATTGATTCATTAAGCACTGGGCGGAGCGTGAGCTGGGGAGAACTCGCCCGGGCCGTCGCGCAAATCGTTTTGCTGATGGCCGGCGCGTTTGCCGCGATCGGCATTATCAGTTTCACGCGGCGCGAGCTGGCGACCGCCCAGGGGACGCAATGAGATGAGTTCGTCCCGCTCCAGACTTTACAAGCCCGCGCTGGTCGCCGCGATCATTCCGCTGCTCGCGCTGTCGGGCATGATGCAACGGCGGTTGAACCACGACCGAATCGGCATGGGCATTACGCGTGGGGAGCCTTTGGGCAACACCGCGCCGCCGGTGCTGGTGTTCACGACGGTGGCGCTGGGCGGCTTCCGCGGATTGATCGCCAACGCGCTGTGGGTGCGGGCGGCGGATTTGCAGGAGCAGGACAAGTATTTCGAGAAAGTCCAACTGGCCGATTGGATCACCAAGTTGCAGCCGCATTTCACTACCGTCTGGGTTCATCAGGCCTGGGATATGGCCTATAACATTTCCATCAAGTTCAGCGACCCGCGCGACCGCTGGCAATGGGTGCAACGCGGCATCGAACTTCTGCGGGACGAGGCGCTGAAATACAACCCGGATGAGCCGCTGATCTACCGCGAATTGGGCTGGATTTTTCAACACAAGATCGGCCAGGACCTCGATGATGCCCACAAGTATTTCAAATCGGAGTGGGCGCGCGAAATGGACCAGGTGATGGCCGGGACCAATTACCAGACGTTGATCCATCCCCAAACCGAGGACGAAAAGGAACGCGCTCGAATCCTCCGCGAAAGATACAAGCTCAATCCCGTCCACATGAAGGAGGTGGACGACGAGTATGGCCCGCTGGAATGGCGGTTGCCGGAGTCGCACGCCATTTACTGGGCGACGCTCGGGTTGAAACGGGCGAAGAAGGAGCAGCAGATCACGCTGCGCCGGGAGATTTACCAGCCGTTGCAAGTGGCGTTTCAACGCGGCCGATTGATAGAGATCAACGTCGGCACCAACAGGCAATATCAGGTCGGGCCCAATCTCGCAATGATTCCCAAAGCCAACAAGGCTTATGAGAAATCGATGGAGGAAGACGCCGAATTCCGCGACCACATCGCCAATGCGCACAAGAATTTTCTCAAAGACGCGGTCTATTTCCTCTACACGCATAATCGTCGTTCCGAGGCCGAGCAGTGGATGAGGTACCTGGTCAAAAAATATCCTGACGCGACGGTTTACGATGTTCGTAATCCCTCGAAGCCGCCGCAGAAAATCGGCGACCTGACGGTGGACGATTACTGCGTGGCCAAAGTGACGGAAGACATCAGCGAAACTTCGCGGACCAGGGTGCAGCAGGCCGTCGAGGGTTTTCTGCTCAATTCGTACTTCGATCTGGCGGTTGGCGAGGATGATTCCGCGACCGGCTACGCCTTGCTGGCGGAAAAAATCTGGGCCCGTTACCAGAATGAAATCAGCCGGGTAAAGCAGAGTCAGCGCATTGCACTGCCCGGCTATGGTGAAATGAAGAAAGAGGCGCTGGATCTCTTCGATCAAAATTATGATCCCACTCTGGTCGCCCGACTGCACACCAAGCTCGGTCTACCGGCGCCGACGAACGCGCCGCCGGCGGGGCCAACCAATGCCCCGACCTCCAGGCCGCCGCCGGGTTCTCAGCCGAACCCATAAGTCGTTGCCAGGGCGGGCGCGGACTGGACCTTTGCCGCGTGTCAACCGGCCATTGCGCTGCGTTGGCAGTTCGTTTAGGTTCGCCGCATGAGTCGGTTGATCTTCGTCTGGCTCGCGGCCATTTTTGTTTTGTTGTGCCTCGGATGGAGCGGCTGTTCTCCCTCGGGCGAAAGCGGGTTGGATGAGGAGAAAGAGTCGAATTATCTGGTGGGCAGGAGCCGCAAGTCTGCTCAGAATTACACGGGCGCCATCGAGGCGTTTGAGCAGGCACTCGAAGCGAACCCGCGTTCCGCAGCGGCGCACCTCGAACTCGGCCTGATTTATTACCAAAACGTCACCACGCACTGGGCGCGGGCGATCTACCATTTCGAAAAATATCTCGAGCTGCGGCCAAAAGCGAACAACGCGGACCTGATCCGGCAGAACATTGGCTACTGCAAACTCGCACTGGCCAAGGAAGTGCCGTACACCCCGAACAACGACCTGATCAGAAAGGAGGTCGAACGCATGGGACGCGAAAATATGGACTTGCGCCGGCAGGTCGAGCAATTGAAGGCGCAACTGTCGCTGCGACCGGTGAGCGCGGCGAACGGAGCGGCAGCCTTCAAATCACTCAATGGCTCCACCTTAAAACCGCTTGTCCAGGTCCCGTCAAACCCGGCTCTCCGGTACGCCCAGCCCGGCGAGCGCCAGCCAGAGCCCCCTCCGGCCGATGAAACAGCGCGACCCATGGCGGCCTCAAAGACCCACGTTGTCAAGTCGGGCGACACGCCTTATGCCATCGCGCGCATTTACGGAGTGAAGCTGGCCAGTTTGCTGGGCGCAAATCCCGGCCTGGATCCGCGGCGGCTCCGGCCCGGCCAGACCGTCGTCATTCCCTGGCAGTAATCCTCATGTTCAACCGGTTTTATTTTCCCCTCATCGCGTTGTTCTGGATCGTCATGAACGTGCTGCTCTGGCGCGCTGAGTTCGGCGGCGGCAGGGAGTTCGGCAGCGCGGTCTCGACGGAAGTCGTCTGGCAAAAAATTCTTACCGCGCCCGACGATTCCACGCTCGAAATCAGTTTGAATGGAAAGAAAATCGGCTACTGCCGCTGGGGCGCAAACGCGGGCGAGGAACTGGCCAGGGGCAAAATCTCCCGCGAAGATTATTTGCCGGATGGGATGGTCAAACAATTAGGCAATTACACGATTGATCTCGAAGGCAACGTTCTGCCCGGCCAGCCCGCCAGGCGCGTCCGGTTCAACTTGCACCTCGAGTTTGCGACGAACCACGCCTGGCGCGAGCTCTCCGTGCGCGTCGCAACGCGTCCCAGCGTGTGGACCGTCCACGCCGTGACGGCGGACGAAACGCTGGACCTGGAATACGAAGACGACAGCGGGAAGTGGTCGCGCACGTTTGCTTTTGATGAGCTCCGCGATCCCCGCAAGTTGCTCGAGGAATTTGCCGGCTCGCTGCCGCTGGCTTTGCTGGGGCCAGTCCCCGGATTGGAGCAGCAGAAGAATCTTTCCCTGGGGTTGAGATGGGAGGCGCGCAACGACTGGCTGAAGATCGGCCACTCGCAAGTGCGCGTCTATCGTCTGCACACGCGCTTGCTGGACCGTTACCAGGCGGTCGTTGTCGTCAGCCGGGTGGGCGAAATCCTGCGCGTCGAACTGCCAAACGGATTGCTGTTGGTGAACGAGGCTTTAACGAACCTGTAAGCGGCGTCGAGCATGATTGAATTGGTCCATCTGGTGAAACGGTTCGGTGAGCTCGTGGCGGTCAACGACCTCAGCCTGACGGTCCCGCGCGGCGAATTTTTCGCCGTGCTGGGCCCGAACGCCGCCGGCAAAACCACCACCCTCCGCATCCTCGCCGGCCTCATCAAGCCGTCTTCCGGCTCCGCGCGTGTGGCCGGCTTTGACGTGCAGACTCAACCTGTGGAAGCCCGCCGTCGGCTGGCCTACGTTCCCGATTTTCCGTTCCTTTACGACAAGTTGACGCCGTGGGAGTTTTTTCGCTTCACCGGCCAGCTCTTTCAAATGGAGGACGCGCGCATCCGATCCGTCGCGAACGAACTGGTCGCGCGGTTCAACCTCGAACCGTACCTTGGAAAACAAATCGAGGGACTGTCGCACGGCACGCGCCAGCGCGTCGCGATCGCCTCCGCGCTGCTGCACGCCCCGGAAGTGGTCGTGCTCGACGAACCGATGGTCGGACTCGATCCGCATCACGCGCGCGTGCTCAAGGACGTCCTCAAGGAAAAGTCGCGGCAGGGCATGACCATCTTTATCTCGTCACATCAGTTGAGCGTTGCCGAGGAGATGGCCGACCGCATCGGCATCATTCATCAGGGGCGGTTGGTCGCCGTTGGGACGCGCGAAGAGTTGCGCCGGCAAAGCGGCCAGGACGGCGCGCTGGAACAAAGCTTCCTGGCGCTCACGGCGCAGGAAGCCAACTTTACCGAGGAGAAAGTTGCTGCGCATTGATGGTCATGCCGACTTCCGTCCAGCTTTTATCCGCAGCGCGCGAGCCGGCCGTGAACGCGAAATTTCCCTCGCCGCTCGGCCTGCTGGTACGCGTTAACGCGCTACAGGCGTGGCGCCGCGTGAAAGCCATTCGCGAACAATCACACCTTCTCTCCGCGCTGATCGTCCTTTTCATCGTCGGCTACGCCGTGCTGGCCTTCTGGTTGTTTCGCCAGGGATTGAGATTCGTTGCGAATTTCCCTGGACTCGGCACGCTGTTGATTGAACGACTGATGTTTCTTCTGTTCGCTTTTTTGTTCGTGCTCCTCTTGTTCAGCAATCTGGTCATCAACTATACCAACCTCTTCCAGAACCGTGAAACGACTTTTCTGCTGTCGCTGCCCCTGCCGCCGCAAATTGTTTTTCGCTGGAAATTGATGGAATCGGCGCTGCTGGCGTCGTGGGCATTCCTCTTCCTGATCGCGCCGCTGCTGGCCGCTTACGGTCTGACGAACCATGTGCCGTGGCATTTCTATCCGGCCACGGTGGTATTGATCGCGCTTTTCATCGTCCTGCCGGCGGTCGCGGGCGCGTGGCTGGCCGTGAACGTGGCGCGTTATCTGGACCGCCGCGCCTTTCAAGTGGCTGCGGTTGCCCTGGCGATACTCATGCTCGTCGTTGCCGCGTGGTGGTTGAAAGCCGAGCCGATTTCCGACGAAATGCTCGAGACGCGCGTGCTGGCCGTGTTGGACCGTCTCCTGATGAAAACGCACTTCGCGCAATTCGCGCTGCTCCCCAGCTACTGGCTGTCCGCCGGCGTGTTGCAGTGGTCGGAAGGAGCGTGGAGCGGGGCGGCATTTTTCGCGCTGGTCCTGCTGAGTCACTCGCTCTTCTTCGGCTGCCTCGCCTTCACGCGCATGGGCGGCCCGTTCTACGATGCCGCTTCGACCGTGCAGAGCCGTGGCAGCGTGTTCTGGCAATGGACCTGGTTCCGCCTCTGGCAGGAACGACAGCGCAACTTTGATTACCACTGCGGCATTGTCGAACGCGCCGTCAACGTTTTGCCCGGCGTGCCGGTGGACATCCGCGCGCTGCTGGTCAAAGACATTCGCGTCTTCTGGCGGGACACGAGCCAGTGGGGCCAGACGCTCGTGCTGTTCGGGCTGCTCGGCGCATATATCATCAACTTGCGCCATTTTTCACAGCAACTGACCAACCCCTTCTGGGTGCACCTGGTCTCCTATCTGAACCTGGGGGCTTGCTCGCTCAATCTCGCCACCTTGACGACGCGTTTCGTTTATCCGCAATTTTCCCTGGAAGGCAAACGGCTCTGGATTGTCGGGCTGGCGCCGCCGGGACTGATGCGTGTGGTCAAGACGAAATACTGGCTGGCCAACATCGCTTCGCTCGGCGTCACGCTCGGATTGATCTGGCTGTCCTGTCACATGCTCAAATTGCCGATGGAGCGCACGTTTTATTTCATGGCTGCCGTCACCGTCATGACCTTTACGCTGAACGGACTGGCCGTCGGATTGGGCGCGCTTTACCCGAATTTCAAAGAGGACAATCCCAGCAAAATCGTCAGCGGCTTCGGCGGCACATTTTGTCTGGTGCTGAGTTTTCTTTACATTGTCGCCTCGGTGACTTTGCTGGCCGTTGGTTCGCCGTGGTCCTGGGCGCGGTTGGGGGAGCCTTCCGTCGGCTGGTTGATTGGCAGTTGGGTTGCCTTCGCCTTGCTGTCACTTTGGCTTGGCTGGCTGCCGTTAAGACTCGGATTGCGGAAGGTGGCGTTGTTCGAGCTGTGACGCGTCTTCCGCTGGTGCGTTTGGACTGAATACGATCACGGATAGCCTGGACCATCGGGAAACTTATTTGCTGGGTCGGACGAAAAGGGAGGAAGATTGCCGGGCCCGACGCCGCGGCGCGGACCGCGCCCGGGTCGATCTGGAAAGACCCGTGGCCGATCGCCCAAAGGCTGCCGGGCCGCGGTGAACATCCTCTCCTTTACACGTCTCGTATCGGCGATTAGAGTCGCGCCATGGCTTCGGAATTTGATGAGACAGATTTTGTGGATGGCGATTTTCGTGCCGCGCAGAAGTCGTCTTTCGCCGCCTCCTCGGCCGGCGGGGCGGGCCGTCCGCCCACGCGCGAGGAGCTTGACTCCCGCGTCACGGAAACCCAGCAGCGGCTGATGGAACTCAAGCGCGCCCAGGAAGAGCTGGAACGGGAGCGGGCGGCGTTGGAGGAAGCGCGGCGGCGGCGCACCGAATTCCAAACCGGCCGCGAAGAGATGCTGCAAAGTCTGACCCGCGGTGTGGGCTTACTGGAGGAAGCCGAATTCACCGCGCGCCGCGACGCCGAACAAATGGCCAGGACGCTGGGCGAACTGCGCGAAGCGCTCACCAAGGTCCAGAGCGTCCACGAGGAGACCTGGACGCAGGAAAATTACAGCGTGGAACTGACGCGCGCGCTGACGGTCATCGACAACGCCCGGATGGAATGGAACGCCGCCCGGCTGAAATGGCCGTTGCTCAGCGGCCCGCAAACGACGGAGGACGCTCCTCCTCCCGCTGAGAAATCCGCCGGCCTTTCGCTCGAATCACTTGGCTTTTTTCAGCTCTGCAAGCTAGGCCTGGCCTTCACGTGGCCGTTGGTCCTCGTGACGCTGGCCGCGTTGGGCTTTTTAATTTTCATTTTGATCGGGCATAAATAAGCGTTGGTATGGGCCTCTTCAAAAAGAAAGCCGACCCTTTGTCCGAACGCGCGCGCGCGCTGAGCTCCGAAATCGCCGCGCTCGAAGCGCAGATCAAACAGCTCGACACTCTGCTCCAGCAGCCGCAGGCGCGACCGCGTCTCCGCTCCACGGCCAGACCGCGCGGTCCGGCTGTCCCCGCCGCGCCCGCCCTGCCCCGCGAACCGGTGTTCGAGCAGGTGGACCACGACCTGGTGAAATCGCAAACCGAATCCGAGGCGACCAAGGCTCACTTCAACGAACTCGACGTCCGGAAGTTCGAGCTGGCAGGCGCGTGGCGGCGGCTGAAAAATCATTTTCAAGGGCCGCCGGCCAACAATCCGAAACTTGTGAACTACCTGGCCGCCGGCAGCATCCAGGGCCTGCGCCCGATGCGCTACGAAAAACGTGTGGCGCGCAATCGCGTGCTTGCTCTCACGCTCTTTCTGGTCATCTTGTTAGGGGGAATTGCGGCGTTTCTTTTCAAACACCGGTGACGTCGTTGCTCTCGTTGCAGGTCGCACACCCGGACCTGCCTTCGCTTCGGGCTAGAGCGTTTTCATGAATTGTGCAGCCGCTATTAGCCGCAAAAGAACGCAAAGATCGCAAAGATGTCCGTGTCCCTTGTGTTCTTTGCGTTCTTTTGCGGCTACAGTTTTATTCAATTTGCTCTAAAACCCGTTCAACACGTCAATCATCTCCCGCAACCGGCCGTAATCGCGCCGGTTGAAACCGAACGCCACTCGCGGCAGTTCCACCGCGTCGTGGTCTTCACGTTCCTCGGGCGTGGCTTCGACCGCGTGGATTCTTTCTCCCGACACGATGTCGGCAAAATCCTCGTTCAACCCGTCAAACCCCGACTGCGATGGAGCGTGGTTCAAGCGGATGACCAGCAGCTCTTTGACGAAGCGCATGGAATGATAGTTGCGATAGAACCGTGTGATGCATTTGACCGCCTGGTCCGTGTCGTCCGTGATCTGGTAAAGGTGCAAGTCGTCTTCGGCGATCAACTGGTTTCGCAGCAGATGTTCACGGATGTTTTTGTCCCACGTCTTCCAGTGGGTGCCTCCGGGGCGGTCAATGAGCACCAGCGGCATCAACCGGCTCTTTCCGGTCTGCATCAGGGTCAACGCTTCATAACCTTCATCCATCGTGCCAAAGCCGCCCGGGAACAACACAATGGCATCCGAGTGCCGCAAGAAGATTAATTTGCGGGTAAAGAAATACTTGAAGGTGATGAGCTTCTTGTTGTGCTGGATGATCGGGTTGGCGGCCTGTTCCCAAGGCAGACGAATGTTCGCGCCGAAACTTTTTTCCGGCCCGGCGCCTTCGTGCCCGGCCTGCATGATGCCCGGCCCCGCGCCGGTGATGACCATGAAGCCCGCGTCCGCAATTTTCCGCGCGAATTCGACCGCTTGCTTGTATTCGGTCCTGCTCGGCTGCGTGCGCGCGGAGCCGAAAATCGTCACTTTGCGAGTGTTGGCGTAAGGCGCAAAAAGCTTGAACGCATAGCGCAATTCACGAATCGCCGTTTGAATGACGCGCACGTCGCCGCGGTCTTCGACATCGTGCAGCAGCTTGAGCGCGTTCTCAACCACGTCCTCGACCAGGTCGGGGTTGTGTCCGCCGCCCTTGTAGGCAATCAGCTCCTCTATGCGGCGCTTGAGTTCGGCGTCAACAGGTGGTTTGTCCCGCTTTTCCATGCGCGCGAAGTTAACGGTTTAATGGCCAAATGCAACTCGCGAGCCGGCGCGTCAGTGGTGGGGCGAGACTCTGTCGAGCCCTAACTTCTATCCATTGGAGTTCAGGGCTCGACAGAGTCCCGCCCCACCGTTCATGGTTCCGATGCGCGCCAAAAATGGCGTCGAGGCTACCCCCAAATGCGGCAGTGTCTTAGTTTGGTTGTAGTGTCGAGCCTCTGGCTCGATGAATCGGCGCACAACGCCGACGCTACACGCAAATCAGGACACTACCCCAAAGGCGGGTAGTGGTACATTTTGCGATGGTAGGGACGCCGCGCTGCGGCGTCACCGGCCGCGTCCAGCGGACGGAATCTCGTTATCCATTGCTTTGCTTCCATTCCGTTGCGCCGCTGAACGCGGCGCGGTCATCGCAGCGCGATGACCCTACCTTGAAATTGCAAACTGTAACACCACCCCAAAGGCCGCTCCGTTGACACTCTTCAACACCGCTGATACCGTGCGCCTTCCTTGAGAATGGCAATGGACTACAAAGACACCTTGAACCTGCCGCGGACGGACTTCCCGATGAAGGCCGACCTTGTCACCCGCGAACCACAGCAGATCGAGAAGTGGCAGAAGGAAAAACTCTACGAGAAAATCCAGGTCGCACGCGACGGTGCCGAAAAATTTGTCCTGCACGATGGCCCGCCCTTCGCCAATGGCGACGTCCACATCGGCAACGCGCTTAACAAGATTCTCAAAGACATCGTCGTCAAATACAAGTCCCTGCGCGGTTACAGCGCGCCGTATGTGCCGGGCTGGGATTGCCACGGCCTGCCCATCGAATTCAAGGTTTCCCAGGAAATGCGCAAACCGGGCGGGGCAGGAGTCTCGCCTGTGGATGTGGACGCCGCCACAGTTCGCAAGGCCTGCGACGCCTACGCCCGCAAATACATCGACATTCAACGCGAGCAGTTCAAGCGCCTCGGCGTGTTTGGCGATTGGGAGAATCCCTACCTCACGCTGAACAAGGAATACGAGGCGGACGAACTTCGATTGTTCGCCGACATCGTCGAGAAAGGATTTGTCTATCGCGGGAAGAAACCGGTTTACTGGAGCATTCCGTGCCGCACCGCGCTCGCAGAGGCCGAGGTGGAATACAAAGACCACGTCAGCCAGAGCATCTACGTGAGATTTCCGGTCATCGGCCAGCCCGGCACCTCGATCCTCATCTGGACGACAACACCCTGGACGCTTCCGGCCAACCTGGCAGTTGCTTACAACTCAACTTTCAGCTATGCGCAAGCCCGCGTCGGCGGAGAAACGTTCCTCGTTTCCACCTTGCTCCTGCCGACGGTCGCGGAGAAATGCCGCTGGGACAGCTACGAAATCGTCCGCAGCCTGAACGCCGATAACCTCCGGCAAATCGAGTTTCAACACCCGTTCTGCGCGCGCACCGGAAAATTGTTTGCCGGCGACAGCTTCGTGGAAAACACCACCGGCACCGGATTCGTGCATGTCGCGCCAGGGCACGGTTTGGAGGACTACCAACTCGGCCTGCAAAACGGCCTTCCGATTTATTCGCCGGTGGACGACGACGGCCGCTTCGCCTACTCGAACGAATTGCCGCTCGAACAGCAGATGCCGAAGGAACTGATCGGCAAGGCGATTCTGGAAAAGCACGGCAGGAGCGAAGCCAACGAAGCGGTGCTGCAACTCCTGCGTGAACGCAAGGCGCTGGTGCATCGGGAGGATTACACCCACAGCTATCCGCATTGTTGGCGCAGCAAGACGCCGATCATTTTCCGCCCGCGGTCAAGACACGGCCCGACTGGTGCATTTCGCGCCAGCGCACGTGGGGCGTGCCCATCCCGTTCTTCTACGACGCGCAGAGCCATCCTTTGCCTGATCCAACCAAGGATTCAAGGGTGGCGGCGCGAATCGTCCGCAATACAGCCGACCTCGTTGAAAAGCACGGGTCGAACGTCTGGTTCGAGAAGTCGTGCGCCGAGTTGTGGGCTTCCGTGAAGCCAGTGGATTGGAACGGCACGGAACCCGTCGCCAAGTCAAACGACACCCTGGATGTCTGGATTGATTCCGGTTCGTCGTCGCGCTCGGTGCTCATGCGTCGTCCGGATCTTTTTCATCAACCATCAACCATCAACCATCAACCGGCCAATTGGCAGGCCGATATGTATCTGGAAGGAAGCGACCAGCACCGCGGCTGGTTTCAGTCCTCACTGCTGATCTCGCTCGCCGGAAACGGCGCCGCGCCTTACAAGACCGTGCTCACGCACGGTTTCATGGTGGACGCCGATCGCGAAAAGATTTCCAAGAGCAAACAGGGCCAGGGTGTTTACGAGAAACCGCAGACGGCTGACGCTTACGTGAAGAAATGGGGCGCGGACATTGTGCGACTGTGGGTCGCTTCGCAGGACTTCCGCAACGACATCATCGTGAGCCAGGAACGGATCAACAAAGTCGCCGAGACCTATCGCGTCATCCGCAACGCCCTGCGTTACCAGCTCTCGAACCTTTACGACTTCGATCCAGCGACGCACAGCGTGCCGGACGAAAAGCTCACTGGCCTCGACCGCTGGATTCTTGGCGAGTACTCCAAACTCGAAGCCGAAGTCATCAAGGCTTACGACGCTTACGAATTTCATGTCGTTTACCAACAAGTCAGCCAGTTTGCGGCAGTGGAGCTTTCGGCGATCTACCATGACGTGATCAAGGATCGACTCTACACCGATCCGGCTAACTCGCATCGCCGCCGCTCAACGCAAACAGCGTTGCACAGGCTGGTGTCCGGACTTTGCCAGATGCTCGCGCCGATTCTTTCGTTCACGGCGGATGAAGCGTGGGAGTTGATTCCCGATAAACCGACGCAGTCCGTGCATGAAACGACGTGGCTGCGTTACTCTCTGGTTCTACCTGAAGGCGAATTGCTGGCGTGGCAGCAAATGCTGGCGATCCGCGATGGAGCTTTGGCCGAGTTGGAGAAAGCTCGCCAGAGCAAACTCATCGGCAAAGCACTTGAAGCAAGAACTGAATTGATTGGTGGCATGATTGGAGTGCTTGTCAGTCAAAAGGACTTTGAGTCACTGAGGGAACTATTGAACGTTTCACAGATCTCAGCGCAGCCCAGCGACGAGTCCTTGAAAGTCCGCGTTGCCAAAGCGGACGGTCAGAAATGCGCACGCTGCTGGCATTGGGAAACGGACGTCGGCTCGCACAAGGAGCATCCGACAATCTGCGGCCGTTGCGTGGCGGCGGTTTCTTCGTAGCGCAGGCATCCTGCCTGTCAGTTGCGAGGCTTCCGAGCCTCGCTTTTCATTTCGCGGCAAGGATGCCGCGCAACCGGTAGTGTCCTAGTTTGGTGGCGGCGGTGCTGCGGCACCGCCTTGCGCCGCGGCAGCGGCGCACCCACCTGAAGCAAATCAGGACACTGCCGCGCAACCTGCACGCTGGAAGCGTGCGCTACGCAAGGCAGCGCTCGTCGTCTCAGGTTAATGAATGCCGTTGATGAACATCCATCCACCCCAGACTGCGAAGGCAAGCCCTACTGCTCGTCCCACGTGCAGTCCTTTCGGCGCGACTTTTTCCAACAACACGAGAATCGAAATCGCTGCCACCCACCAGATGTTCATCACGCCGGCCACGAACAGCAGCGCCATCAAGAACCAGCAGCAGCCGGTGCAGTAAGCGCCGTGCTTCAGGCCCATGACAAACGCGCCGCGCCGGCCCTCGCGCCAGTCGATCATCAGAAAACTCAGCGGCGAACGGCAGTGCGTGAGGCAGGCGTTCTTGAGCGGCGTCCATTGAAAAACGCCGGCCGCGATCAACAAAACTCCGCCGAGCAACGGGCTCGTGCTGACCATCATCGGCGACAGCAGCGCTCTGGAGTGCAAAATCCATTGCGCAACTGCGGCAATCGCGCTGAACAAAGTCCAGACAACGAGATAGCCAAGCAGAAAAATTCCGGTCGGCACAAACGGCTGCTCCCGCTCGAGTCGTTTTCGGTTCACCGCGGCGAAGGTCAGAATCATCGGCGCGGCGGAGGGCGTCATCATCGCCACCATCATTTCCGTCCACATGAGAAACAGCGGCACGAGCGTTGTGGCCGACCAGGATTGTGTGTCCGGCCCGGATATTTTCATGCCGGCGCATTGGCAGACGCCGGTGTGGACCATCGCGCGCGCTTCGTGGACCATGTAACCCCACGCCAGCGCCGAGATGGCGACCAGTCCGGCGAGCACCACGGTGCGATCGCGCTTCAGCACGGATTCGATTGAAATGCCTTGATTCATTACCGCCCGTTCAGGGATAGAGTCACATACTATTCGGCAAGTAGTTTGATTGGAGCGGAGTAGCGCTTCCATTCTCCCTCTCCTCCCAAAAAAAGGAGGAGAGGGGCCGGGGAGAGGAGGCTGTTTTTCATGTTTCCCCTCTCTCCAGTCTCTCTCCCCGCTCGTTCCTCGCGGGGAGAGAGAGAAAAAACGCCCTCAGCGTTTTTCATGCCGAACACTATCGGAGGGCGACTCGTCCACGCACAGGAGAGACGTGATATTGCCCAGGTGGATGGGTCCGGGCGCGTGGCCGAACCAGCCGAAAATCAGTCCCGCGAGCGAAACGCCATCGCATCGGCCTTTCTGGACGTGCCAGACGTAACCGCCCTCGCAGAACCCGTAAGAGGGAGCGACTTCAAAATTGCACGGGCAACCCCAGTCGCAGTTGCACGCGCCCAACAGGACGCCTTTCAAGTGATAGGATAATTTTTTGGTCATGGAATTCCCTTTTCGTCGGCAGACGCCATGACTGACTGTTCGCTCTGCTTCGCGAACCGAGGCGGACAAGTCCGGCGCCCCACCACCGCGATCATTCGGCCGTCGTCGGGTCAATCACCGTTTTGACCTCGGAAATGCGATTGGCCGGGAACCCGCCCTGTTGCGCGTGCTCCCGGATCAGTCGCTCGTTCGGCGCGATATAGACGCAATAAACTTTGTCGCCGGTGACGTAGCTCTGGACCCATTGGATTTGGGGCCCAAGCTTGTTCAAGACGCTGCAGGATTTCTGAGAGATGGCCTTCAACTCCGGCGCCGACAACTTCCCGGCGCCGGGGATTTCACGTTCGATGATGTATTTGGGCATAGGCGTAATTTGAGTTGAGGGTTGAGCAGCGCGTCAGTTCCCGTATTTCACCTTCGTCACAAATCCCGCCTTGTTCGGATAGTTGAAATTCAATTCTCCAATCCTGGCGCGACCTTCCTTGGCGGAAACCACGTGCGCCCACTTGAACAAAAAACCGCTCGCGTGCTCGACACGAATGGCCTCGGGATCACCGCTGACCGGGTTTTTGATGGGCTCGAAGGCGAGCGAGACGTTGTCGCCCAGGCGCACACTGCTGTTCTTGTCTTTGATTTTGAAATCAAACGTGACGTATTGGGTATCGAGGAGCTTGGAAATGGTTTTGGCAATGATCTCGAAAGGCATTCCGCCTTCCTGGCCGGTCGCAATTTTCATCAGCGCTTCGCGCTGCTTTGGGTTGGCTTTTTGTTCGATGAACAGAGCGAGCGTTCCGTTGCCCTCGTGCAGCGCGCCGGGCCAATGCGCGACGAAGCCGAGCGCCAGACCGTCCAGTGACAGCTTGCCGTAACGGCCTCGATTGATCCGCCAGGCGCCCATCCCATCGCAGAAGCCTTGCGTAGGACGCGCCTCGAATTCACAGGGACATCCATAGTCGCAGTTGCAGGCCTGCAGATAATCCGCTTCCAACGACCATTTCACTTTTTTGCCGTTGCTCATGTTCCGCTCCTTTCTTTCGACGGTTCAGGTGATGAAGGTTGCATCAGGTAATTTGGGATTCGCCCCGGCGAAAACGATCTCAGACTCTGACGCCGGGCCGCTTCCTGGTGTGCGGGAGACTAGCAAACCCGAGACGCACTGGCAACAGGATAAAGGCCCCGGCTGCAGAACGGGCGGACCTTGGCACTACCACCCTATCGAGTCCGCTCTGCAAGATTTCCGAAGACCCCTCACCCTGTCCCTGCTCCCCATCCGACGGTGGCCTTCAGGCCGGGTGAGGGGAATACGTGGGTCACAGGACTCGTAGCCGCCGACGTAAGGAGCGGGTCCGACCGCGGCTGCCGACACTCCGCCTACTTACGTCGGCGGCTACAACCAAGCTCCGCGCCGTGGCAGACGCGGTCAGTGGACCGACTCGCACCCGGTGAAAACAATTTCCGTGTCGCGCGCGCCCTTGCATTTGCCGCGGAAGAGAATCGTCTGCCCCGCCTGCAGCAAGGTGACCTCTTTGTTCTCGGCGGGTTTTCCGACAAGCGTCTGCCCGCGGTGCGTGGTGAAAACGGTCTTGTAATCGTTCGGGTAGTCAAAGACCGCAATGACCCGAGCGAACCGGTCCGAGGATTCCAGGAGGACATCGTATTTGCGGACGAACATCCTAGGCTCGAACCGTTCGATCACGCCTTTGACGTGGAAGTTTTTTTTGTCATAGCGCCGATCGGCGGCGGTCGGATCGTTTTTGAATTGTTGCACCAACTCGGCGGCATCCACAATATCGTCCGGCTTCAACGGCGGCAGCTCGACAACTGACCTTCCACGTTCTTCACCGGTGGTGCGCCGCGCGCTGAGGCCTCCTGACTTTTCGGCTTGCGGCTGCTTCCCGGCTTCGGGCTGTCCATTGTCCTCTTTCAATCTGGCGGCTTCAGCTTCCGCGCGCGCCAGGTCCCGCTTCAGCTTCTGGATTTCCTCCTCTTTCCGTTTTCGCGCTTCGGCCTGGAAACGCTTTCGAGTCGCCGTTGGCAGATCTTTCCAGTCAATCCAGTTCGTTCCACGGTCATGTTTGACAACGAGCCCGGCCGGCTCGAACCTGATGACCTCCGCGTTCTTGAAAACCTTACCCTCAGTCGTCGTGATGTCTTCAGCTGTGGCGAAGGTGGCGCCGGCGACCAGAAGAACAGAAAGGATGACATGGCGCATAAAAACGGCGGTGGTGTCTTAATCTCAAGTCTAAACTGTAGCGGCGCTTCTATGAGCGCCGTTTTCGGCGGTCACAGACCGCCGCTACAGCCAAATTAATTCACTGCCAAAACGGCTGGCTGCTTGACAGTAGGTGAACTTCGCCTACCGAGTTGAGCCTTGTTTGGCCCTCAGCGTCAAGCGCTCAGCAGCGTGCGGGGTGGCGCAGTTCTCTCTCCATGAACCTTGGATGGTCCCAATGCATGCGAAAAACGAAAGGGGGCTTTC
>QHNT01000231.1 GCA_003218515.1 Verrucomicrobiota bacterium
AGCAGGCCGCCCCGAAAATTCATCCGACCGTAATTCCCTTCGACATCACCGGCAAAACGGTTGTGCTGGTGGATGATGTGCTGTTCAGCGGGCGCACCACGCGCGCAGCGCTCGATGCGCTCAATGACTTTGGCCGGCCCAGGCGAATTCAATTGGCCGTGCTCATTGATCGAGGCCACCGCGAACTTCCGATTAAAGCCGATTTCGTCGGCAAGAATGTGCCTACCTCTCTCAGCGAACGCATCAATGTGCGCCTGCAGGAAACCGACGGCGAAGACGCGGTTTATCTGGAAAAGGCATGACGGGAACAGCCATGGCCTGGAACCGAAAACATCTGCTCGACATCGAATCGCTCGCCACCGAGGAAATCACCACCGTGCTCGACACGGCGAGGGCGTTTAAAGCCGTCGGCGAACGCGCCATAAAAAAAGTCCCGGCCCTTCGCGGCAAAACCGTCGTCAATCTTTTCATAGAGCCTTCGACACGCACGCGCATCAGCTTTGAGCTCGCTGCGCTTCGGTTGACCGCCGATGTCATCAATTTCACAGCCGAAGCTTCTTCACTCAAGAAAGGCGAGACGCTCAAGGATACGGCCCGTAATCTCGAGGCGCTGAACGCGGACATCATCATCATCCGCCACAGCGCGGCAGGCGCGCCGCATTTTCTTTCGCGCTTTCTGAACGCGAGTGTCATCAATGCCGGAGACGGCGCGCACGAGCATCCGACGCAGGCATTGCTCGACACGTTCACCATTCGCGAACGAAGAGGGAAGATCGCCGGGCTTAACGTCACCATCCTGGGCGACATTCTCTACAGCCGGGTTGCCCGCTCGAACATTTGGGCACTGACCAAACTCGGAGCGAACGTGACACTCTGCGGCCCCAGCACGCTGGTGCCGCGCGTTTTTGAGCAGATGGGCTGTCGGGTGACGTACGACGTTGATGACGCCATTGCCGATGCCGACATCATCAACCTGCTGCGCATTCAGCATGAGCGGCAGCGCCGGACGATGTTCCCGAGCCTCCACGAATACACCAGCCTGTTCGGATTGAGCAAGGAGCGCCTGGGTCGGACGAAATCCGAGGTGCTGATCATGCATCCAGGCCCCATCAATCGCGGGGTGGAAATCGACAGCGAGATTGCCGACAGCGGGCGCTCGGTGATTCTGGAGCAGGTCACCAACGGTTTGGCGGTGCGCATGGCCGTGCTCTTTCTGGTCAACGGCGGCAAAGGCCCGCAGGAGATCGCGGCCTGATTTTCCTCAGGCTGCGGGATCCCTGCCCAAAGCGAGCCAGTCACCCCGCTGCAGCACGCGAAACGCAGGAGTGCATGGCGGCATTTTGCGGGGATCCAGAAAATTGACGTCGAAAGTCCAATTGCGCACCGGCGGACTGTAATAACTACCGGTATTCTTCCAAAGGCCGGTGGCAACCTTGCTGTAAAACAACACCACCATCGAGCCGTTGTAGGTCAAGGTGTCGCCGCTCCAGTTTTCCAGGAAACGCGGGAAGTTCTCCACGCCGCCGCTGTAGGAACTGGAGGTGGTCTTCACGATGCCCGCCAGGAACGCCGCGTTGACGGTGGTGCTGGCCGCATTTTGATAGTTGGCTTTGGCGTTATTGCTGTCGCTCCACCCGTTGGACAGCACGGTAACGGCGTCGGCGACCAGCGAGGACGGTTTTGTGTGGGCTGTATTGGAGCCGCTGGAGGTGCCGGTCGAATCCTTGGTGTTGAAATCGCCCTGAACGTAAATGGGGGCCGGGGTGGCTACGGTTAATCCTTCATTCGGGAGTTGCGAGCCTTTGACCACGCGAACGCCTTGTTCCGTGCCGGCCGGGACTTTTCGCTGGTCGATGACGTAAATCGAATTGGGCTCGCGCCCATAAAGTGTCCACAACTCGCTTCCCCCACCGCTCGAGGTCTTGTTGTCTGCCCAGTTCTTGAAGGCCTCCACGTTGATGTCGATAGCGTTGACTCCTTTGCCCTCGCGTCCGTTGTAAAACTTGTTGGTATAAGCGGTAACTACACCGCTGGGCAGAGTCACCTTGGTGGCGCCAAGATTTAATGCGCCGCTCGAGGCGAGAACGCCGGAGTCGGTCACTGTGATGATGATGTCGGCCTTGTTGTAGTAGCGCTGGACGCCAACAGCCGCATCCGTGTCGCCGCCGGGCGGAGGCGGATTCAAAATTTCGTAAACCTTGTTCGGATCGCTGCCCCCCTGGCTGATCGGCAGTGTCAACTGGTCGATCTTGGTGCCGGTACCGTCCGGCCCGGGCGTCTTATAAACGACCTTGCCGTTATCGGTTCCGAGATGGGAGGGATCACCAGGGACCGGTCCAGTTTTGATGTCTCCGGCGACCGTGACGGCGCTTTGATAGGTAAGGGTGGCGCCAGGATTTTGATAAATGTCGCTGTTACTGTGGACCCGGCCAGTGACGGTCATGTTCGGCCCGGGCTCAACTTCCAGGTCCACATTGTAGAAAATGGCAAATTGAAAAACGGGGATCGTGGCGAGCTGCACGTTTTGTTGAACGCCGGCCGACACATCGAAACGTCCCTGCGTGTCGCGGGCGTAGGACCTGACCTGATACGCGTCGGTGACGCCAAAGAGTCCTGCATATTGCGAATTGAGCGCCGTCCAGTTGGTTCGGGTGCCTGGAACCAGGTTGACGTAAGTCTGGTCCTTGTTGCCCTGCCCGTCGGTGAAGACGTAAGTACTCCAATAGCTGTTTTCGGCGGCGGTGGGAACCTGTTGAGCGTACGACTGCCTGATAAGGGTTCGATAAACTGTGTCCTCGCCATTGACGCTCTGAAAGTCCCTGGAGAGGCGGGTCAGGACCTTTTCGGTCGCGGCTTCCGCCGCCCCGACGGTTTGCCAGTACTGGTTGTTCCGAGCGATCGTGATGGCGTTGTTTGAACTCCAGGAGAGCGCGCTGGACAGCATCAAAAAGGCGATCACAATGAGAATCAGCACCATAAAGAGGACGGAGCCCTCCTTGGTCTTCCGGTCGCGGGCTAGGGTTGTGTTCATAAGGGTTGCTAGAATACGCGTTGCGCTGTTTTGGTGGAAATCTTGTAGTAGTCGTAGTAGCTCCCTGGACCGATCGGCATGATCGGATATTGCGTCTGATAAAACTCCAACCTCATCGAGATCACGTGATTTTTCGCGTTGTCGTAGTTGGTCTTTCCAAAGGCGTCCTCGGAAGTAAAGATGGGGTAACGATTGGTGATGAAATTGGCCACGACCGTGGATGCGGTAATGCCGTTCGGCGTCCGCTCCAGCCGGTTGCTGCTTGAATTGAAGTAATATCGAACGAAAGAGTTGAGGTTCGTCGTGGCGTAAATCTGAATGGCGTTGCCCTGCTGTGGCGTGCCGGGGCCGCAGTCCGTGAAGTTGGGAGCGCCGAGACCACCGTCGCCAATTCGAATCATTTTCGAGACCCGAATTTCGGTGACCAGAAGGTCGATCGCTTTGCGCGCGTCGTCACTGGCGCCCAGTTTTGATTTGGTCAACTCGAACAGCTTCATGCCGAAGAATTGGACCGCGAGCACACCGACCAATGCCAGGAGCATGATGGACGAAGCGACCAGCACTTCCACCAGCGTGAAGGCCGATGACCTGCTGCTCCTGCCGGCGCCCGATGATTTGACGGGGGTGATGTTCATTGGTCGGGAGCGCGATAAGTGGCAATGGTGTTGCTGAATACGCGTTCTCTGAACGACCAAACGCAATCGACGCGGATCAGTTTCAGCGGATACCCGCCGTTGGTGACATCGCTGATGGTCGTGAAGTTGGTGGCGTAGGCCATATTGGTGCCGGAGACCGGCATATCGAGAACGTTGGTAGGAACGGTCGGGAAATTATTGGCAACCACTTCATCCACGGGCGGTGAAGCGCGCGGGTCCCACTTTGCCGCCCGGGTTTGTTCCAGCCGCTGGGTGGCCAGCGACTGGGCGGCCAGCGAGTAGGCCGACCACTCCGCCTGTCGGATGGCTAAGATGTATCCCATAATCACGCCGGCCAGTGACATGACCGTGATGGCCATCGCAATGACAACTTCGGCCAGCGTGAATGCTTTCTGCGACAGACCGCACCTTCGCCGCGGAGCGTCCGCGCTCGGTTGGCTTGAAGTTCTTATCTTCATTTCGGAACCTGGTTAGGTCTAAGCCACTGTTTAGCAGCCAGCTTGCCGAGAACCATTTGCCCCACAACCTATGATCGCTTGTAATCCGTAAAACACATTCAGGCGCAGCGTGTTAAGCCTGTTTAACAAACCCGATTCTCCCAATAACTATTACGGCCCTAGTCACTAGGGCTGAATGGCCTTACCGCCGAAGTGTTGAACCAAAAGCGCAATTGGCGGCGCACATCGCGGGAGCCGAGGTTTATCCAACCTGTTGTTCAGATGATTCTTAGCTGTCTTGTCGCTCAGGCGGTGTGCAATGCCGATTCTCCGGATGGCCTTCTCCCGCGACCGGAGGGAGGACTCGTTACGCCTCTTTGCAGAGCATCTCAAGCTCCTCTTTCGTGGACGGCGTGTCCGCTTTTTTGACGTGCTCCGGGACACCCCGGGATTGCGATCGGGCGGACAAAGGTGTGGGTTGAAAAACAAAACAGCGGCGGTCACATGACCGCCGCTTCCGAAGGGATAGATATTTCAGACTTAATTGTTCGGATTAACTTCGTTCCACGACGTGACGATGTAACCGCGGATCGGGCCGAGTTTGGCCAGGGCTTCGTCGTAATGGAATTTGATGTCGCCGTTCATCGTCACTGAGTTCACGATGCAGGAGCCGATGAAACCTCCGTTACTTCCGAAGCCATTCAAAGTGAGTGCGGCGGAGGGAGCATCGATGGCTCCGGTAAAGTTGCCGTTGCCGGAAATGGAGATGCTGGTATTGCTCGGCAGGCCGTAATACTGGAAGTTGAGCGCGCTGCCTGGATTGACTATACCGTTGCCTGAAATGGTGACCGATGTCGCCCCGACATCGCCGGTCAGAAGGTTTGCTCCGCCCGAGGTGCTGCTGTAGGCCGTTTTGGTGGTGTTTACGGCCGCTGCAGGGACACTCACGCCCCCGAAATCGACATTCATATCATCGGTAGCGTAGCCGGGTTCGATGCCTATTGTCGGCACCCAGGACTTATCACCGACCGAGGCCCATTGCTTAATCTGGACGGTGCCACCAGGACCGGTCGCGACATGGCCCAGGATGACGGCATTGTTGACATTGACGAGTTGACCGTTAGTTGCCACGTCCCCACCGGCCTTGTTCTTACTGCTGTCATATTGGCCGAGAGTGCTGTACTTCGAATCGGTTGAATCAAAACTGTCGGTGAGAATCCAACGTCCGTTCATGTCGATGAGGCCTTGCGCCGCCATGGCCTTGCTGAAAAGGGGATCGCTTCTGGTTATCACGCGCACTTTGCGCTTGGTCGTCGAGATATCAGGCGTGAATAAAGGAGCCAACCCCACCGCGCCCAGGATCATTCCATAGGGACTGCTCAGCCGCTTATCTGGCGAAGTGGCGAGGTTGTTCGGCGACGGCGAGTAGCCAAAGCATTCGATGATCGGCTGATCTGGTTGACCGAGCGGCGGCAGCTTGATGCCCACGTCGTACGAATAGGCGTTGGGCGCGTTTTGCGTAGAGCCGTTTCGCAGAGTGCCGCTGGTGTGATAAAACCCGTCGGCAGCGTTAAAGGTCCAGCCGCTTTTGTCCATGTTGGCGGAGCGGTAGTATTGGAGTGCGGTCAGCGCCTCTTCGATGCCTGCTTCCATGATGGGGATGGAGTTGTTCCACGCTTGCGAGCGCAGAGTGGACTGATTTTGCACGGAGACCAGGGTGAGGTAGCTGGATAACGCCACGCCGACGATGAGCGTGACGAGCATGGTCGCCAGCAGAACGTTGCCTTGCGGTTGTTTGTTGATTTTGATTTTCATAGTTCTTAGGGGTTAGGAGGTTAAATGAAATGACTCAGGGTTTGCGCATGACGACCTTGGCGGACTGCACGCTTTCAGTGTTGGCGATGCGGCCGCCCAAAATGCTTCGTTGGCAAACCCAGGTCAACTGAACCAGCTTGCAGTTGGACACAACCCCGTTGGAGTATGCATTCCATTGCCCGCCAATCGGGTTGCGCGCGAAAATGCCGAAATTGAGGGACGTGCAGTTCGTCAGCAAGACCGTGCTTCGGACGCCCAAAGTGCGGGTCAAGGTTGTTGCGGCTGGGTCATAAAGGTAGGTGAGGGCCAGCGTATTACTGGTCGTCGGATCGGTCATCTGGAAAACAAGCTGGTTTGTTTGGTAGCTGGACAGGAAGTCGGCCTGCCGGATGTCCGAGGACATCGTATCGAGCGCGTTGCGGCTTTTGTTGTCCAGATCGACATAATTGCCCAGCGCGGCGAAGCTGCGCGCGCTGAACAGGAAGAGGGCCAACACCGCGGCCATCACGATGCTGCCCACGCCGGTGGCGATCAGGGTCTCGACCAGCGTCATGGCCTGGCGACGAGCCTTATTGGGTGTAGATGTAATTGTGCAGTCCATAATGCGAGACCAATGTTCTCATGTCGCGGTTTCGTTGTACCTTGCCGGAGGTCCAGTTGACCTGAACCACGACCAGCTTCAAATCACTGGCATAACTGGCACTGCTCAGGGGAGAAGGCACGTCGGAAATCGTCATCGTCCCTTGATAGTTGACGCCTTGATTGGTTAGCCCCGCCGGGTAAAACGAATCCGTGAAGGTGGCGGGAATAAATCCGGGCGTGGTGATATCGTCCCATTTGTAGAGCCGGATGGTTTCCATCTTCTCCTGCAGAATCTGCGTGGCCCGGAGATTCTCACGCGCCACCTGCACGATGCCGAAGCCCTGCGTCATGGCCAGATACAGCGTGACAAACTGGACGCCGATGATCGCCGCTGCCACCAACACTTCCATCAGTGTGAAGGCCTTCGACCCGGCTTCCGCTCTTCGTTGACTTGAAATTCTTATTTTCATTTTGAACCTGTCTCGTTCTCAGCCAGGTGTCTTTAGCAACTGGCTTGCCGGGTTAACCCTGAGAAAAAAGTCTGCAAGCTCAGATGAATCACAACATGTTTATATTAAGGATATTAATGCATGTTACTAAGGAAGAATGGTCCCGAAAAGTATTACGGCCCTAGTCACTAGGGCCGAATGGACTTACGTGCCAGAAGGTTGAATCAAAGACGCGCCTGCCCTCGACTGTTGCTTCAAAGGCGGCTCGCCCAAGATGTTGCTCAGCCGTTATTAGCAGGCTTTTCGCTTTAGCCTGGGCGTTGGGCGAATCTCGTTGGGCTTGTCTTCCACCGCTAAGGCGAGGACTCGTCGCTTTCCGTACAGGTAGTGCGCGTGATTCTGTCCTGCTTGGACAGGGTGTCCTGGTCTGTGACTCGTTCCTGGACTCGCCGTTCGGTCCGGTAATGGGGTGCTACCCCATTACCTTCGGTCCGAAGCCGACTGGCTTGACGGAGCTCGCATGAGTGACCTGAAGTGCGCCTGCGCGTGCCGTTTCCTTGTGAACGGCGGCAAAGATCCGCAGGAAACTACGGCATAAAAAAATCAGCGCAGGTTTTTACCTGCGCTGATCAGAGACGATTTCCAACGTCCCGCCTGGGTCGTTCAGAGTTCGTTCCAGGATGTTATGACGAAGTTCCGATTCGGTCCGAAACGTTTGAGCGCTTCGTCATAATGGACGTTGAAATGGCCGTTCATCGACAGGTTGCCGACCACGAAACAACCAACGAAGTCATAGGTGTTATTGCCGCCGCCACTGAGGCTCAAGTTGGATTGCGGCGCATAGATGGTTCCAGTGTAAGTGGCGTTGGCGCTGTACGAGATGCTCGTGACGCTCGGCAGTCCATAATACTGGAAGTTCCACGAATGCCCTCCGCTGGCGCCCGCCCCGGTGCCCATGTTCGCGGATTGTCCCGAGCCAGTCTTTGTGCCGTTGTAAACCTTGATCGTCGCATTTGTTCCGAGAACGATTCCCGTCAAATCCGCGGTCCCTGGCACGTATAACACAACGTTAGCGCCCGGGCTGACATACAGGCTTCCGCTTAATGTGCTGAATTGGTAACGGCCGCCAGTGCCCAATGATGCGTCGCCCGACACCACATTATCGTAGGTGGTTCCATTGACTGTCGCCGGGCCAGAAGGACCTTGAGACCCGCTAGTAAACGGAACATCCGCATCAGCGAACTGCACGTTCATGTCATCGGAGAAATGGCCGGCTTGTATGCCTTTTTTATTTCCATTCACCCAGGCCGCATCGCCCACCGATCCCTGAGGGCCCAAAACGACGCTGCCGCCCGGTCCGGTGTGAATGTGGCCTTTAATGTTGGCATTCCCAACATTGAACACATTCGTTAGCCCTGAAACTGTCGCCAAATCACCGTGATCATTGGCCTTGCTGGCGTCGTATCGACCGTTGCTGCTGTACTTCGTATCCATCGAATCGAAGCTGTCAACGTTCACGTTGTTCCCGTTCATGTTGATTAAACCCAACGAGGTAGGGCCGCCATACAGTGGGGTGTTCGTGACCGTGACCTGGATGGTTCTGCTGGCAAACGACGGACTCGCGTCGGACGTTCCCGCTGCCCCCAGGAGCATTCCATAAAACGAAGGGAGCGACGCCGGCATGGGGACTGAGGCGCTGCAGGTAATCACAGGTTGCGCCGGCGCGACTCCGGGCCTGATGCTCACGGAGTATTGGCTGCCGTCGCGGAAGGTGCGCTGCCTGGAATACAGCCCGCCAGAGTTAGTCCAGCCATTGGCCGACAGGTTCTGGTTGGTGGTGTCGGCGTAGCGAAGTTGGGTGAGGGCTTCCTCGATCCCGGCTTCGGTGACTGGAATCGCGGTGTTCCAGGCCAGCGAGCGGAACGTGGCTTGACTCTCGAATTTGACCATCGTCAGATACGTGGCCAGCCCTACTCCGATGATGGAGATCGTTCCGAGCGTCACCAGTAACACACTGGCTTTGGGTTTGATGTTGGTTTTTAGTTTCATAGGACCTTCTAGTTCTTTAATGGAGAGATGATTATTGTTTGCGAATGACGACTTTTGCCGACTGCACGCTTTCGGTATTGCTGAACCTGCCCCTCAGAACGTCCCGCGAGCAGACCCAGGTGAGTTGGATGAGTTTGCAGGTGGCCGGACTGGATGCGGTGTACAAATCGTAGGTGCTTGTTTGTGGGCTGCGCTGGAACATGTCGAACCTCAGATAAGTGCAGCCGGTGAGCAGCACTTTCGAGGCGGTGCCGCCCCCCTCCGTTTTGGTCCGGGTAAGAGTTTGACCTGTCGGATTGTTTGTCGTTTGAACGGTCGGATCGTAGGTATAACTGAGGGTGTACGCCGTCCCGTTTGTTTCGGTTCCGGAGAACACCAACTGATTGGTCGCATAAGACGTCAAGGCGTCAACCTGGCGGATTTCCTGGGACATCAGGTCCAACGCCTGGCGGCTCTTGATATCGAGATCAACATAGTTGCCCAGCCCGGCAAAGCTGCGTGCGCTGAAGAGGCTGACGGCCATGACCGCAGTCAGGATCACGGTGCCGATGCCCGTCGCGATCAGGGTCTCGACCAGCGTCATGCCGCGGCAACGTCTCTTAGTAGATGTAATCGTGAAGTCCATACTGCGAAACGTAGGAATACATGGTGCGCGTGCGTTGAACGTTGCCCGATTGCCAAGTGACCGTCACCGTCACCAGTTGAAGATCGTTGCTATAAGCTTCTGTGAATCCGCTCGGGCCGAGGGTCATGCTTCCGACATAAGCGGTGCCCAATGTATTTTGAGTTCCCACCGGATAAAAATAGTTCGTAAAACTTTGCGGGATAAAACCGGCAGTATTGATTTGCGGCCACGTATAGAGGCGGATGATCTCCATCTTTTCCTCCAGAATCTGCGTGGCACGGAGATTCTCGCGCCCGATCTTCACAATCGCGAAGCCGTGGAGCATTCCCACATACAACGTGACAAACACCACGCCAATGACCGCCACCGCGACCAACACCTCCATCACAGTGTAGGCGTGCCGCAACGCGTCCGTTCTTCGCTCAGTTGACGTTTTCAAATTCATCGGAACCTTTTCAGTTCTGCGCCCCACTTTAGCAACTGGATTGCCGAACTGAATTTGAGAACCGCTCCTTGCGGGCTAGTGCCTTCATAACATGCTTGTTGGAAGGTTGTTAGAGCAGAACGAAGGCACGGTGCCGCGTCCGAGAACTATTATGGCCCTAGTACTAGGGCCAAATGGACTTAGTTCTTGGCATCTTAAATTTGAAAATGACTGCGTGAGATCGGCGCTTGACTCAGAGCTTGTCCAAGATGTTGCTCGGGCGCGTGTTAACGGTCTTTTCGCTCATGCCAGCTAGAGAGGATTTCCTGGGTAATCTTGTCTTCAGCTCCTACTACAAAGACGCGTCTCCTGTCCGGATAGCGAGCCGAGTTTTTTCTTTCGTGGACAGCGTGTCCGCGTCTTTGACAAGCTGCAAGACTCGCGCGGCGTTTCCGAGGGGTAAGAATAGACTGGTTGAGCTGGGCGCGCGTGCAGGCATCACAGTCCTGGCTGCACGTGCTCCGACTTGGAACAACAGCCAGTGGGCGGGCAAATACGCCGTGATCTGCTCCCCTCCTTCGAACGGGCTGGGATGGGTTCAGCGCGGCGGAACAGGGCAGTGGCCTATCAAACTCACTCTCGGGTGCGTTGTCCTCAGCGCACGGTGGTGGCGTACTTTGATACAAACTGGTGGCTCTGGCTCAATTCCGCGTTCCGCACTCCGCACTCCGCATTTGAAAAGTGAGCCTCCTCACGTCGGCTGCTACAAAGGTTCAGGGGGAAGTTTCCACGATTACAGAATCGCAGCATCGGGACTATGAACCCAATCGTTCTCCTCCTCGTCCTCCTCGAAACCAAGACGACGGATCGAGGACGAGATGGTGTCACTGAACTGCGACCGCTCTTTGGGTTCCCAAGCCGGTTTAGCTCGCGGGATCCTTGCCTAGAGTCAGCCAGTCACTCCGCAGCACGGCGCGAAACGATGGCGTGCCAGGAGGCAGTTTGGTGGGATCCATAAAATTTTTGTCGAAAGTCCAGTTGCGCACGGGCGCACTGTAATAAATACCACCGCCCTTCCAAAGGCCGGTGGCAAACTGGCTGTAAAACATCACCACCATCGAGCCGTTGTAGGTCAGGGTGTCCCCGCTCCAGTTTTCCAGGAAACGCGGGAAGTTTTCCACGCCGCCGCTGTAGGCGCTGGGGCTGGTCTTCACGATGCCTGCCAGGAACGCGGCGTTGACGGTGGTGCTGGACGCATTGTGGTTGTTGCCCGCGCCGCTGGTGGCGTTCTGGTTGTCCTTCCAGCCGTTGGACAGCACCGTGATGGCGTCGCCAACCAGAGAAGACGGTTTGGTGTGCGCCGTGTCCGAGCCGCTCGAGGTGCCTGTCGAATCCTTGATGTTGAAATCCTTCCAGACGTAAAGCGGGTCCTGAGTGGCCACGGTTAATCCGCCATTCGGGAGTTGCTGGCCATTGATCAGACGAACGCCAGGTTGCGTGCCGGCCGGAACCTTTCGCTGGTCGAGGACATAAATCAAATTGGGCTCGCGCCCGTAAAGCGCCCACAAATTACCTGCGCCCGTAACGACGCTTTGGTCGTCTGCCCAGGTCTTGAGTTTGCTCACGTCGATGTCGATGACGTTGACGCCTTTGAGCTCGCGTCCGTTGTAAAACGTGTTGGTGGAACTGGTGACAGTACCGGCCGGCAGGTTGTTAACCGAGGTGGCGCCAAGATTTAATGCACCGCTCGAGACTTGAACAAGCCCATCGGTGACCGTGATCCTGATGTCGGCCTTGTTGTAGTAGCGCTCGCCGGCCAGCGCCGGATCAGTCTCGCCGCCGACGGGCGTGGGTTTCAGAATCTCGTAAGCGGTAGTGGGATCGTTCCCGCCGGCGATGGGGAGGGTCAAGGTGGGGGACTTGGAATCATGCTCTGCCATGTACACGATCGAGCCGCCACCAGGGTTCGTCTGCGGATCACCAGGCGCATGTTGGACAAGGATGTTGCCGGATGCAGTGATGTCGCTTTGATAGGTGAGATTGGCGTCGGGCATTTCATAAATGTTGGCGTTGCTGTGGACCCGGCCCGTGACGGTCATGTTCGGCCCCGGATCAATTTCCAGGTCAACGTTGTAGAAAATGGCGAATTGAAACAACGGGATCGTGGAGGGTTGAATGGTCTGTTGAACGCCTGCGGACAGGTTGAACTGCCCCTGGCTATCGCGGGCGTAGGACACAATCTGATACGTGTCGGCCGTGGCAGAGAGTCCTGCGTACTGTGAGTTCAGCACGGTCCAGTTGGTCCGGCTGCCTGGAACCAACGCGACGTAAGTCTGGTTGTTGCGGCCTTCCCCATCACTGAAAACATAAGAACTCCAGTAGCTACCATCAGCAGCCGTGGGAACCGCGGTGCAGTAAGCCGTGCCTCGACTGTTATTATAAACGGTGCCTTCACCGTTGAGTTGAAAGTCGTTGTTGATGCGGGCAAGCACCTTTTCGGTCGCCGCTTCCGCCGCTGCGACGGTGCGCCAATACCGGCTGTTTCGAGCGATCGTTAGGGCGTTGTTTTGACTCCAGGAGAGCGCGCTCGCCAGCATCAAAAACGCGATCACGATCAGCG
>QHNT01000058.1 GCA_003218515.1 Verrucomicrobiota bacterium
CGCACGATGGAATCGTCCACTATGATGACGCGCTTGCCCTTCACCAGCTCGCCGATGAGGTTGAGCTTCACGCGCACGTCGAAGTCGCGGATGAGTTGTGACGGCTGGAGGAAGCTTCGCCCGACATAGTGATTACGCACGAAGGCCATTTCGAACGGAATGTGGGATTCCTCTGAATAACCGAGCGCAGCGCAGTTGCCGCTGTCGGGCACGGGCACGACAATGTCGGCGTCGATCGGATGTTCGCGCGCGAGTTGGCGGCCCATTTCCACCCGCGCCTCATAGACGTTCCGGTTGGCGATGGTGCTGTCGGGCCGGGCGAAATAGACATATTCGAAAATGCAGAACGCGCGGCGCGTCTGCTCGGGAAATGCCTGAATGCTTTTCAGGCCGTCCTGGTTGATGATGACGATTTCGCCCGGCTCGACGTCGCGGACGAACCGGGCGTGAATCAGGTCGAAGGCGCAGGTCTCGCTGGCGAGCACCCAGCCGTCGCCCATCCGGCCGATGGACAACGGTCGAAATCCGTGCGGGTCGCGCACGCCGATGAGTTCCTGTTCCGTCATGATGACGAGTGAGTAAGCGCCTTCGATTCGCCGCACCGTCTGGACGAGGTTGTTTTCTTTGCCACCCAGTGTCGGTTGGGCCAGCAACATCAGGATGATTTCGCTGTCGACGGTGGTTTGAAACGGCAGTCCCTTGGATTCGAGCGCATCGCGCAACTCGGCGGCGTTGGTCAAATTGCCGTTATGGGCGATGGCCAGCTGGCCTTTTGAGGAGTTGACGGTCATCGGCTGGGCATTGCTCAACTGGGAGGAACCCGTCGTCGAATAACGGGTATGCCCGACGGCCATTTCGCCGACGAGTGCGTGAAGTTTTTCGCTGTCAAAAATCTGCGACACCAATCCCATGCCGACATGCTTGCGGAATTGCCTGCCGTCGCAGGTGACAATGCCCGCGCTTTCCTGGCCGCGATGTTGGAGGGCGTACAGGCCGTAGTACGTCAACTCGGCGGCATTCCGGTGGCCGTAAATGCCGAACACGCCGCAGTAGTGTTTGGGGTAGTGCTGCATGCTACTTCATCGCTCGCGCGATGCCATTCCACCAGATGTCGCGCAGTTCCCGCAAGTCCCAAGTCAACTATTCTGCCGGCTGGTGGCACGGGCGTCTCGCCCGTAGGTTTCTGCTCTAGAGCAAATTGAATAAAACTGTAGCCGCAAAAGAACGCAAAGAACACAAGGGAAACAAACATCTTTGCGATCTCTGTGTTCTTTTGCGGCTAATAGCGGCTACGCAATTTATGAAAACGCTCCAGCAGCATGGACTCTTTCTGAAACACACGGGCGTCCCACCCATCAGCTTCAACGGGCGGGACACCCGTGCACCGGCCTTGCAAGAAACTGAGATGCGAAGGCCTGTGCGCCGCCGGGTGAAGAGGTGCGGTCACGGACCTTCAACCGCTCTGTAGAAGCGGGCCGTGTTCGTTGCCGCGGTGTCGTCGAAGTCCAATGTCCCGGCGACAGGCGCGTGGCTGAGCACGGTTTCCCAGTCCGTCAGGTTTGTGGAAGCGAAGATGGTCACCGTGCCGGCGCCGGCCAGCCCCGCCAGCCGCAGGTGGGCGGTTCCGTTGGTAAAACTCAACGCGTCGGGCGTCGTCTCGAAACGCAGCGGCTCGCGAACGACCGTCACAGTTGTAATCGGACCTGCCAACGAAGCAGAGCCATTGCTGATGATGCAGCGATAATCGCCGGCCGCGGACAGTGGCACATTGGAAATGGTCAAGGTCGCGCTGGTCGCCCCTGGAATGTCTGTGCCCTTGTACTGCCATTGATAGCGAAGCGGCTGCGCGCCTGCCGCCAGCGCAGCCAGTTGCAATGTGCCGCCCGCCGTCACCGATCGCCGCGGAACAAATGACGTAACCGCGGGTTTGCCATCGCCGACAATCGCGAGATTATGGAACCAGCCGGAGGCGATGCCGACCACGTTGTTGAGCGCGGAAGGAACGTTTGTTTGTCCGTAAGAATTGTTTCCCCAGGTCACAAGTGTTCCGTCGCTCTTGAGCGCGAGGCACGTGTTGAACCCGGCGGCGACCGTCACAATGCCTGAAAGTCCCGGCGGCGGCTGGATCAGACTCGAACCGCCTGTGCCCCAGGCGACCACCGTTCCGTCTGCTTTTAGCGCCATACTGTCCTCGTAACCCGCCGTAATGGCTACGACATCACCTAGGCCCGCCGGCACGTTGGTTTGTCCGCTGAAATTCTGTCCCCAGGCCACGACCGTGCCGTCCTCCCTCAAAGCGAGCGAATGAAAACTCCCGGCAGCGATCGCGACCACATTGGAAAGACCCACAATTTGATCCGGCCTCGCGTAGTTCGTGTCGCCCCACGCGACCACGCTCCCGTCCGCCGTCAACGCCAGAGAGTGAAACTCTCCGGCTGCGACCGCCACCGCTTTGGCCAGTCCAGCCGGCACATTGGTTTGTCCGGAGAAATTTTCACCCCACGCTGTTACCGAGCCGTCTTCCAGCAGAGAAACGATGTGATAAGCGCCGGCGGCGATGGCGGTGCAACGAGTGAGATTGGCCGGCACGCTCACGCTGAGTAAATCTCCCCAGTCAATCACTGAACCGTCGGCCGACCGAGCCGCGCTGAAGTCGGCGCCGGCGGAGACTTGCACGGGATTGGTCACGCCAGCCGGTATCCAGGTCTGTTCGCCGGCGTTATTGCCCCACGCAACGATCGGACCGAGCGTTACGGTTGCCACCTCGCTGGTCACGCTGCCGTGACGGTTCGTGACCATCACCCGATAACCGGCTGCGTCTGCCGCGCTGGCGCTGTTGATCAAAAAGTCTGAATTCGTCGCGTCTGGCACATCAACGCCATCGCGTTGCCACTGATACAAAAGCGGCGGTGTGCCGCTGACGGTGCAGGTCAACTCCAGGCTCGCGCCTGGAAGAACGGTGCGGCCACGTGGCGGCAGCGAGATGCACGACGCGCTGTCGCCGACCAGAGCCACGTTGAAGAAACCGCCTGCGGAGATTTGTGTGACGTTGGTCAATCCGGCGGGAATTGCCGACGAGCCGTAGTTGTCCTGGCCCCAGATAACCACCGTCCCATCGCTGCGAAGGGCCGCGCTGCGGTTTTCATTGGCGGCCACTGCGACCGCGTTGGTTAAGTCAACTGGCACGTTCGTCTGGCCGCTCGCATTCCAGCCCCAGGCGACCACGGTTCCGTCATTCTTTAAAGCCAGCGTGTGTTCGTTGCCTGCTGCAATGGCCACAACGTTGGATAACCCGGCGGGAACGTTGGTCTCACCGGCGAAGTTTTCGCCCCACGCCACGACCGTCCCGTCATTTTTCAAAGCCACTGCGTGCGTGTCGCCGGCGGCGATGGCGGTGATGCCAGACAGCCCCGAAGGTGGCAGTTTAGGACCCAAAGGCCGGAATAGGTCTCCCCATGCCGTCACCGTTCCATTGGATAAGAGGGCCAGGCTGTATTCGTTGCCGGCCGCAAGGGCTTTGACGCCGGTTGGAAGAAAAGCTGGATGGCTCACCGAGGAAGAAAAGCCGCCCCAGACAACCACGGTTCCGTCGTTTCGCAGCGCCACGCTGTGCAATCCGCCAGCCGCGACTGCGATAATGTTGGTCGCACTGGGTGGCACGTTGGTCTGGCCGTAACGATTGCTGCCCCAGGCAACGATGCCTCCGTCTTCGAGCAGTGCGAGCAAATGCCCGCCGCCGGCGCTGACAGCTTTCACGTCGGTAAGACCGGCGGGAACATTGGCCTGACCGCTGCCATTCACGCCCCATACAGCAAGGCTAAGTCGCTGGCGGACCGTCACTGAGGCGACCTGATTGGTTATTGAACCGAAATCATTGCTGACCACGACCGAATAGGAACCGGCATTGTCAGGCTGCACATCGGAAAGCGACAGCGCGGCGTTGGTCGCGCCTGCAATGTCAACGCCGTTGAACTGCCACTGAAAAGTCAGCGGCGCAGCGCCGACGGTCATCGCCATCAGATTGAAAGCGCCTCCTTGCACAACGTCGCGATCCAGCGAGCGCCCGACCGGCGTCGGCGCGCCGGTGCCTTCCAACGCGAGCGAGAATACGGAACCGCCCGCCGGGACATTGGTCTGGCCTGAACTGTTGCTGCCCCAGGCTACGACCGTGCCGTCATCACGCAAAGCCAGACTGTGCAGATCGCCGGCGGCGATGGCAACGACGTTGGAAAGACCGGATGGCACGGCGCACTGCTTCTCGGTGTTGCGTCCCCAGGCTTTCACCTGGCCGCTCTTGAGCAGCGCGAGACCATGTGAACCTCCGCAGGCAATCGCAATGACACTGGACAGAGTTGAGGCTGCTGACACTTCAGAGTAGGCATTGTTCCCCCACGCCCTCACCGTGCCATCGCTCCGCAAGGCGGCGCAGAAGTCGCCGCCGACACTTAAGGAAATGGCGTTGGTCAAACTCGGCGGAACATTGGTCTGCTGGAACGTGTTGTTGCCCCAGACAACGGCCGTGCCGTCCGCGCGCAACACGCCTGCATTGTTGCGCCGGGCGGAAACAGCGATGACGTTGCTTAATCCGGCGGGCACGTTAGTCACGCTGGAACTGAGGCCCCAACAGGCGACGGCGCCGTCCGGCCTCAAGCCCAATCCGTGGTTGTCGCCGGCAGCGATGGCAACCGCGTTCGTCAAAGCCAGTGGCAACAATAGCTGGGATGGTGTATTGGGGCCGATGTTTGTGGCGCCCCACGCGAGAATGTTGCCGAGCAGCAGCGAAGCAGGCGCGCTGGTGACGCTGTCGGAAACGTTCGTGACGATCACCTGATAATCGCCCGCGTCAGTCGGCGCCACATTGGTGAGCGTGAAACTCGCGTTGGTTGCCTTCAAAATATCCGCGCCGTTGAACTGCCACTGGTAGCGCAACGCCGAGCCGCTTGCCTGGACGCTGAAAACAGCTTTCATCCCCGGCGCCACGTTCAGGCTTTGCGGAGGTTTGGTGATCGTGGGGGCCTGGGCGAGCAACTCCGATGGATAAAGAGCGGTAAAACCGCAAATGACCGGCGCGACACACCACCTCCACACATTCCTGCGTTTCATACCGGAGAACGACCTCCTTTTTCGATTTAACATTGACTTCTAGCGCGCGCGAGCCTAGGCGCTGAGTCGCCCAAAATCAAGAATTTTTTCAAAAACGGGCTGAGGACGCCCAGGGCCATTGACAAAGTTCGCACAAGTGGTTGCGCAGCCGCAGCCGGTTAACAACCGGCGATACAGCAGACTGCCAGTCTGCGCTACGCTGTAGCGCCGATTGTCAATCGGCTGTATCGCGGACTGGCAGTCCGCAGGAGTCAGCACTTTGTCAATGGCCCTTTGAGAACGCCGCCATTGTGCCGAAGTTGGAGCGGATTGCTGCGTTCTCAACGGGTCAACGCATCGCCCGCGCGATGCTATTCCACCAGAGGTCGTGCAGTTCCGCGAGTTCCCAAGCCAATTCACCGTTCGCGGTCTTGATTTGCAGTTTCGAACCGCCGGTCACGCCCAGCTTTGCGGCAGGGATTTCCAGAATTTTTGCCTGGGCCAGCACTTTGCCGGCGTTGTGGGACGCAACCGAAATCACGATGCGGCCTTGCGTCTCGCCAAACAACAGGGCGTCGAGACGTATAGTAATAGTAGGACGGGCATCCTGCCCGTCCGCCTGCCCACCCCAGGTCTTGGAAGGGCCTGGAGACAGGCCGGAAGCCTGCACCAAATCCACGTCCGCCCCGATCAGTCGCGGCGTGTCGCGCGCGACGAGCCGGGAGATGCAGCATTCGGCGAGCGCCACGGCGAGACCGCCTTCGCCGCAATCATGCGCGCTCTTGACTGCGCCGGACTGGATCCAGCCGCGCAATGCATCGTGCAGCGTTTTTTCCTTGACCAGATCACATCGCGGCGGCGTGCCGGTCTTTAAGCCGTGAATCGTTTTCAGGTAAGCCGAGCCGCCCAGGCCGAGCAGGGGATCGTTTGCATCCACGACGTCGCCGAGCAGAATAATCACGTCGCCTTCGTCCTTGAACCATTGCGTGGTGATGTGTTCCTGTTTTTCGATGATGCCGACCATCGCGACCGTTGGCGTTGGATCAATCGCGCCGTCAGGACTTTGGTTGTAAAGGCTGACGTTGCCGCCTGTGACGGGAGCGTTGAACACGCGACACGCTTCGGCGAGGCCGCGCACGGATTCCTTGAGCTGCCAGAAAATCTCCGGGTTGTACGGATTGCCGAAGTTGAGGTTGTCGGTCGTGCCGAGCGGTGTCGCCCCGGCGCAGGCGAGATTTCGTGCGGCCTCGGCGACGGCGATTTTGCAGCCTTCATAGGGATCGAGATAAACGTAAGCCGCGTTACAATCCACCGTCAGCGCGAGGAATTTTTCCGGGAGCGCGCCCGCCTCGGGCGCAGCCGACGGCGCCTCGCCGTCGGCCTTTGCGGTTGTCGAGACGTCAACCGTCGCACGCGGGCCGCGTGCGCTCCCCAGACCGGGAAGACTGTCTTCCTTGATCCGTACTACTGCCGCGTCCGAGCCGGGATTCACCACAGCGCCATCCCGCACCATGTGGTCGTATTGGCGATACACCCAGTTCTTCGAGGCGATGGTGGGCCAGGCGAGCAGTTTTCGGAGATCGGAAATGGGGTCTTGGGTCTGGGGGATTGACTCCAGACGAAATGCGCGGATTTCCTTCAGATACGCCGGCTCGCGCGATTCGCGATAATAAACCGGCGCCTCATTCGCCAGCATGTTCGCGGGAATGTCGGCGACCACTTTGCCGTGATCTTTCACCATCATGCGGCCGGTGGCGGTGACCTGACCGATCTCCGCCCACGGCAAATCCCACTTGTCGAAAATCCGCTTTACCTCCTCCTCGCGTCCTTTATGGACGATGAGGAGCATCCGCTCCTGCGACTCGCTGAGCATGATTTCGTAGGGCGTCATGTTCGAGGCGCGTTGCGGAACCTTGCTCAATTCTATCTCGATTCCTGTCCCGGCGCGCGCCGCAGTCTCGCAGGTGGAACAGGTCAAGCCGGCCGCGCCCATGTCCTGAATCCCCGCGACCGCGCCCGTGGCGAGGAGTTCGAGGCAGGCCTCGAGCACGAGCTTTTCCATGAACGGATCGCCGACCTGCACGGCGCCGCGCTGTTGCTCGGCCGATGCTTCACTCAAATCCTGAGAGGCGAACGCCGCGCCCGCGAGACCATCGCGTCCGGTCGGGGGGCCGACGTAGAAAACAGGATTGCCGATGCCTTGAGCTTTGCCGCGGGCGATTTGTTCGTGGCGCAGCACACCAAGGCAAAGCGCATTCACGAGCGGATTGCCCTCGTAGCATTTGTCAAAATAAACCTCACCCGCGATGGTTGGGATGCCAAAGCAATTGCCGTAATGGGCAATGCCCGCCACGACGCCCGCGAAGAGCCGACGATTATTTGCGATTGGCGATTGGCGATTGGCGATTTTCCAGTCAGCGTCTTCAGCGACGGTTGGCTCGCCCTCACCCCGGCCCTCTCCCCCAGGGAGAGGGTGATTACCGACCGCCGCCGTTGCAGAATTCGTTCCACCTTCCCCGCCACGGTCTCCCTCGCGCTCTCAGCAGGGAGAAGGCCAACTGGGCCGTCTTCGGTAATCGGCCCGAATCGAAGCGAGTTGAGCGCGCAAATCGGCCGCGCGCCCATCGTGAAAATGTCGCGGAGGATGCCGCCGACGCCCGTGGCCGCGCCCTGGAACGGTTCGATCGCACTCGGGTGATTGTGCGACTCGATTTTGAAGGCGACGGCCAGGCCATCCCCGATGTCGATGACGCCGGCGTTTTCTTCCCCCGCGCCGACGAGGATTTTCTTCGACTTGGTCGGGAAGGTATTGAGCAGCGGACGGGTGTTTTTGTAGGAACAATGCTCGCTCCACATCACCGAGAAGATGCCCAACTCGGTGTAGTTTGGTTCGCGGCCGAGGATTTCCTTGATGCGCGTGAATTCGTCAGGCGTCAGGTTATGTTTCAGGACCAACTCGGGAGTAATCGCTGGCTCGGTCATTGAACAAGTCGGATTTCGACAACGCAAACGCCCGCAGCGCATTCCCCGCGGACGGCATGAACCTACCAAGAGACCGCCTCAACGCGAGTTGTTTTTGGAAAATTCAGGAGCAGGTGAGGGGAGGTTCGCGGACAGTTTCCACGATCTTGCAACCACGCATTGGGTCCGTGAACTACCCCCTCACCCGACCTCCGGCCACCCTCTCCCCATCGGATGGGGAGAGGGAAGAGGCGAGGGGCCGCCTAACGCGGATATTTCATGCTCCGCATAAAATCACGACAGCCTGTAGCCACCGACGTGAGCAGTGGACCGTTGTGATCCTCATTTCTGTCCGCCTCCTCACGTCGGCGGCTACGCGGGCTGCGAAATATCCAGGCTAGAGTTTCCAACCCTTGCGGAACTGGCGGCGGACAAACTGCTCGGCGGCCGAGGTATTTTTGGCCTTCATGTTGGGGCCGTCCCACTCCAATTTCTGTCCGGTGCGCATGGCGACATCGCCCAGGAGAATGATCTCCGTCAGGTACGCCGCGATGTCGAAATTCGAATAGGGGGTCGGGCCGCCCTTGATGGCCGCAATCCATTCAAGGTGATGTCGCTTGTCGGTGTCGGTATCGAGAGTGTTGCGAGGAATCGTTTGTGGGATGTCCTTGACCGCCTCGTGCTTCATCCCGTCGGTGTATTCTTTTTCGTCGTTTAGCTTGACGAAGAAACTCGCGCCGTAGTCATCCTTAGAGAACAGTTTGCCTTTGTCGCCGATGAGCAGGCAGCCGCTGCCGGGGACTTTGCCCAACATTTCCTCAATCTCAGCGGTGAGTTCCTTCGGTGGTTTGCTGTTGCCATCGTGAACGTAGGGGGCATTCGGCAATGGATTGCCGCCGTCATACCACCAGAACTGGGCCGGCGCGAGCCCTTCACGGGCCGGAAACTCGAACCGAATTTTTGACTTAAGCGGATAGGCTTCGCGGTTGATGTGCGAAGTTTCAGCTTCGATCTGAGTGGGATAGCCCAGTTTGAGCGCCCGGAACGGCATGTTGGACGTGTGACACGCCATATCGCCGAGGGCGCCGGTTCCGAAATCCTGCCAACCACGCCAGGCGAAATCGTGATAGACCCTCTTGCCATCCGGCCACTTGTCTTTGTATGGCCGCATCGGCGCCGGGCCGATCCACAAATCCCAATCCAGCGTCCGCGGCACAGGATCCGAGCCCAGGGGACGATCCATCCCCTGCGGCCAGATCGGGCGGTTGGACCAGACATGCACCTGGCGCACCGGGCCGATGGCTCCCGCCTGGATGACCTCCACGGCGCGGCGCAGCCCGCTCTCGGAACTGCCTTGATTGCCCATCTGTGTGACGACCTTTTTTTCCGCGGCGACGCTCCGCATCATGCGCGCTTCATAGACGGAAATGGTGAGCGGCTTTTGACAATAAACGTGCTTGCCGAGTTTCATCGCCATGATGGCGGCGCAAGCGTGGTGATTATCCGGCGTGCTGACAATGACGGCGTCGATGTGCCGGTGCATTTTATTCAACATCTTCCGATAATCCCGGAAGACTTTGGCGCCCGGGTACTGTTGGTGCCGGCGATCGAGGGTGTTTTGGTCAACGTCGCACAGGGCGACAATGTTCTCGGAAGAGCAACAGTCTGTGTCGCTGGAGCCTTTACCGCCGGCGCCGATTTGAGCGATGTTGACTTTGCCGTTCAAGTTTCGAGCGCGCAGCAGGTAGGGCCCGGTCAGCACCGTGGCGCCGATGGCGAGCGAGGAATACCTGATGAAATGACGGCGAGAATGCCTGGAGAGGATGACGTGCTTGTTCATGGATTTCACGAATACCCGCGGGCGGCTGGCAACACAAGTTCAATTTCATGGCCTCTCTCCGCGCGCGCGCTTGACACTACCACCCTATCGAGTCCGGTGTGCAAGATTTCCGAGGACCCCTCACCCTATCCCTCTCCCCATCCGATGGGGATCCGATGGGGAGAGGGTGGCCTCAGGCCGGGTGAGGGGAATACGTGCGTCACATCAGCTTGGTTGCGGTGTTGAGTTGCGGCCTGTCCATGCCGACGGGTTTGCCGCTGATGAAAACGCCGTCTGCAAAGCGCTTTAAGCGTCTTGCTCAAACCAGCGGCCTCTGGTAATCCAAGCTGATAAATATCGATTTAGCGGCCCAAAAGACAAAATGAACCAGAAACTCTCCCTGCTTAACCGGCGGCTGTTCCACTTCGTCTCCCTTAGCGCGCTTTTGGCGATACCTTTGTTCACCGACGTGGCTGATGGCCGGGCGGCGGACGCTTCTTCCGGTTCGCCGCAAAAGGCGGCTGGGGATCTGACGCCGTTGCCTTTGAACCTGCCCCCTGCGGGTTACGAAGGCACGCCCAAGGATATGCCCCCGGATACCACCGCCGAGAAGCCGACCGGCAAGCCGCGTCCGCCGTTCTACGCGCCCAAGGGCGTCCAAAACGTTGCCCTGGGCAAACCCGTGACCAGCAGCGACCCCAGTCCCATCTCGGGCGATCTCAAGCAAATCACGGACGGAAAAAAGCATGCGTTCGACGAAAATGTTGTGACTTTGCGCCGCCGTACGCAGTGGGTGCAGATTGATTTGCAAGGGGAGCACAACGTTTACGCCATCTTGATCTGGCACGAGCACAAGACGCCGGTTGTTTATCGCGATGTGATCGTGCAGGTCGCGGACGATCCTGAATTCAAGAGCGACGTTCACACGCTTTTTAACAATGACCAGGATAACAGCTCTGGCCTGGGAGTCGGCACCGACCGGGAATACTTCGAGAACCATGAAGGCAAACTGATCGATGCCAAGGGAACCAAAGCCCGCTACGTCCGGTGCTACAGCAAGGGCAATACCGACTACGCGCTGAACTCCTACACCGAGATCGAGGTTTACGCGTTGCCCGCCCAATGAACCGGTGGTTCGCGCCGGGACTTCTCCTCGTCGCCGGCCTGGCGTTGGCGCTGCGTTTGCCGGAGTTGGACCGCCGCCCGATGCACAACGACGAGGGCGTCAACGCGATGAGGTTCCGTTCGCTCTGGGTCAGCAACACTTACCAATACGACCCCAACGAATTTCATGGCCCGACTCTCGAATATTCCACGGTTCCATCCGCGTGGCTGAGTGCGTCTCACGATTTCAATTCGTTCACCGAGTCCACGTTTCGCCGTGTCACCGTCGCGTTCGGCGTGGGGCTGATCCTGCTGCTCTTCCTGTTCGCCGATGCTTTGGGAAAGCTCGAAACGCTCTGCGCTGCGGGGCTGACGGCCATTTCGCCGGCCATGGTTTTCTACAGCCGGTATTACATCCACGAGATGTTGCTGGTCTTCTTCACGGCCCTGACGGTGGCCGCGTGCTGGCGCTACCTTCAAACCAAGTCCAGTGGCTGGAGCTTGTTGGCCGGCGTCGGTTTGGGTCTGATGTATGCGACGAAGGAGACTTTTGTTTTTGCTTTGATCTCGATGCTTGCCGCCGCGGCCTGCGCGTCGGCTTGGGGCCGATGGCTGGACGGCCAGCGTGTCAACCGCAAATCGCACTTAAACCTCAAACACATCTTCGCCGCGCTCGCCGCCGCCTTGTTGATCTCCATGGCATTTTTCTCCTCGCTCTTTACCAACGTCAGGGGGCCGTTGGATTCGCTGAGGACCTATCTGCCCTGGCTGCATCGGGCGGGCGGAGCATCGCCGCACGTTCATTCGTGGTACTTTTACTTCCGGCGACTGGTCTTTTTTCATTACCCGAATGGGCCGTTCTGGAGCGAGGCATTGATCGTCGTACTGGCGGTGGTCGGATTCGTCGCCGCCTTGACGCGTCGCTGGCAATGTCAAGGCAACGTGACCTTTATGCGGATCATTGCCTTTTACACCGCCGGCCTGACGCTGATCTACACGGTGCTCTCCTACAAGACGCCGTGGTGTCTGCTGGGCTTTCTTCACGGCATGATTTTGCTCGCGGGTGTTGGCGCGGCGGCGCTCCTGCGCGCGTGCCAGCCTCGCTCGTTGAAATGGACGGCCGGTATTTTCCTGCTCGCCGGGTCGGCGCACCTTGAAGGTCACGACGCGGTTGTCAAAGTGATGGCGCCCGGAAACGACTACTGGCCGCTGCCCTGGTATCTGCGGAGGTTGAATTATGTCGGCTTTTGGAACAGGATTCCGCCGGACCCGCTGGCGCCGATCATGATCGTATCGTCTGAATTCCAGGCGGCGTTTGATGAACGACCGGAGAAGACCCACCTCATGGCCGGTTACTTCCAATTGCGACCGCAGGTGTTCTTCGAGCTGTATGTCGAGATTAATCTCTGGCGCGAATATGTGAATACGTTGGCGCCCGAAAAAGACTGATATCATTTCCGGGAAAGACTCATGGACCGTTGGATGGGAGGCTGCCCATGGATACCCCCGCTCTCGGCCTGCCGGTCACCTCTTGCATTCACTCGTATCGCAGCGACTCAATCGGGTCGAGGTTGGCGGCTTTGAAGGCGGGGTAAGTGCCGAAAATGATCCCCACGATGGAGCAAATCAGCAGGCCGAAAATGATCCAGTCCACCGGCACGACCGGCGGCACCTTGAGGAAAATCGCCGCGACGTTTCCACCCAGGATTCCCAGTGCGACGCCGAGCACGCCGCCCACTTCGCAAAGCACGATCGCTTCCATGATGAATTGCGTCATAATATTCCGTTTCTTGGCGCCGACCGCGCGCCGGATGCCGATTTCGCGCGTTCGCTCCGTCACTGAGACGAGCATGATATTCATGATGCCGATGCCCGCGGCGATCAGCGCGATGGAGCTGATGACGGCGACGACGACGCGCACGGTCAGTGTGAACGACTTGAACTGGCTGATGAGCGAGTCGTTGGAAAAAATTTCAAAGTCGTCCTCCTTGCCTGGCTCGACCTTGCGAATGGCGCGCAGGATGCCGCGCACTTGTTCGACGGTGTCGTCGTATTTCGCCTGGCTGGGCGCCTGGACGAGGATGGAAATGCTGCGCCAGGTCCGTCCGAAACGGTTCAGGCCGGTGGTGATGGGAATGACCGCGAAATTGTCCTGATCGCTGCCGAGCATTGCGCCCTTGGATTCCAGCACGCCCACCACCGAGTAACTGATGCCGCTGAGCTTGACGCGTTCACCGACGGCGGAACCGAACGGAAACAATGTCTTCGCCAACGCGCCGCCCAGCACGCATATGTCTCGCGCGCTTTCGACATCCGGCTCCTGCAGCGCGCGACCGTCCTGCACGCTCCAGTTGTGCGCCGGGAATGTGCCGGGACTGCCGCCGATCATGCGAACGTTGGGCGGAGTTTTTTCGTAGCGCGAAATCGCCTGCCCGTTGCCATCCCAGAAAAAAGTCTCCAGGCCAACATTCTGCGCCGCAGTTGCCCGTTCCATCACCTGCCGCCCCTGCGGCAACGTGATGTTTTTCCGGCGCCAGAATTTTTCGAATCCTTCCGGTCCGCCGAAATAAACCGCCGGCCACTTCTGAATTTCAAACGTATTCGCGCCGAGCTGACTTAACTCGGTCTCGATGTTGTTCTGCATGACGCGCATGGCCGTCATCACGACGATGATGGAGAAAACGCCGACCAGCACGCCGAGCAACGTCAGCGCCGAGCGCAACTTGTGCGCCGCGAGCGCGCTCATCGCCATCAGAAAGCTCTCCTTGATTTCGGCGCGGAGAATCCGGCTCGAGGCCGATGAACGAAACGCAGCACTCACAACTTTCCTCTCTTTGAACCGGAATGTAGGGCACTCAAAGGAGACTGCCTGGAGCGGTGCCGCGCCCAAGAGCATGAGACTGCCCCGCGACGGCGGATGTTTCTCCCTCTCCTGGGGGAGAGGGCCGGGGTGAGGGCGGATGTTTCCTCTCGTCTCATTTTCGCAGTGGCGGGTCGGGGTCAGGAGGAAAAGAGCTCCACGCCACTCTCGCTCCCGATCACGCGCCTCATGACATCACTCGTTCCTCAACGCATCGACCGGGTTCATCCGCGCCGCGCGCCACGCGGGGAAAAAGCCCGACACGATGCCGGTCAAAATGGAAACCAACAACGCAATCCCCGCGACGGTCAGGGACAGGGTTGCCGGCAGAAATTGCCCGATCAAAAAGGTCATCGGCCAGGCGATCGCCAGCGCCAGCAGACCGCCCAGCAGACAAATGCTCGCCGCCTCGATTAGAAACTGGACGAGAATCGTGCGCCGCTTTGCGCCGATGGCCTTGCGAACGCCAATTTCTCTTGTCCGCTCCGCCACGGAGACAAACATGATATTCATGATACCAATGCCGCCCACGAACAACGACAGTCCCGTGATGAACAACCCCGCGGTGGCAATCGTGCCGGCCACGCGGTTGAACGTGCTGATGAAGTTCTCCTGCTGGTTGATCGCAAAATCGTCCTCTTTGCCCGGCGGAACATGGCGGATTTTGCGCATGACACCGCGCAGTTCCTCCTTCGCGTCCTCCAGGCTTTTCAAGTCCGCCACCTTCACCTGGATTTCAAAGTCGGGGTCGTGCCATATTCCGCTCAGAAACTGCTTCACGGGAATGATGACCTGATTGTCGAGGTTGAAGTGGCCGAGGAAATTTCCCTGCTTCTCCAGCACGCCGACGACTTCGAAATCCTGCTGGCCGACTTTGATTTTGTTGCCCAGCGCGGGTCCCAGTTGGAACAGATTGGTGGCGACTTCGAAGCCGATCACGCAGACCGGACGTCCACCGTCAGCTTCCTCGGCCGTGAGGAAACGTCCCTGTGCCACCGCGGAACCGCTCGTGAATTGAAACTGCTCGGTCGTGCCGATGACGGTCACACTGCTGGAGTTGCGATTTTTGTATTTCACCGGGCGGCGGGAATCAACGAAGGGAGCAATCGCGCGCGCCAGGGTGACCTGCTTTTCCAGTTCGCGCACTTGCGCCAGGGTAATGTCGTGGCGATCGCGCACTTTCAGCCATTCTTCATAGGAATCAATGAACCAGGAGGTGCGCGACACGTACAGAACGTCGGCGCCCAACATGGAAATGCTGCGCAGAAACGCGCGGTTCAAGCCGTCAATCGCCGTGCCCATCAAGGTCACAGTCACGACACCGATAACGATGCCGAGCGTCGTGAGGATGGACCGCAGCTTGTTCGCGCGGATGGCGTCCCAGGCGATGAACAACCCCTCTTTGACTTCGGTGTAAAAGTTCATGACACGGCGACCGCCGCAAGCTTTCGCTCCACCCGTTCATCGCCCGCGATCAATCCGTCGCGAATGCGCAAGACGCGACGGGCGTGCTGAGCGACGTTCTCCTCGTGGGTGACGACGATGATGGTGTTGCCCTTCAGCGACAGCGTCTCGAAGAGCGCCATGATTTCCTCGCCCGTTTTGGAATCGAGATTGCCGGTCGGTTCGTCGGCCAGAATGATGGACGGGTCGGTGACAAGCGCGCGGGCGACGGCGACGCGCTGTCGTTGTCCGCCGGAAAGCTCGTTGGGCTTATGGTGGATGCGGTCAGCCAGACCGACCTGTGTCAGGGCCTCGAGCGCCATTCGTTTGCGTTCCTCGTTGGCGAGGCCGGCATAAATCAGCGGCAGTTCGACGTTGCGCAGCGCGTTGGCGCGCGGCAGGAGGTTGAACGTCTGGAAAACGAAACCGATTTCCTTGTTCCGAATCCCGGCGAGTTGGTTGTCATCCATCTCGCTGACGTTAACACCATTCAACTCGTAGAGGCCCGAAGTCGCGGTGTCCAGACAACCCAGGAGATTCATCAAAGTTGATTTGCCCGAACCGGACGGCCCCATGATGGCCACATATTCTCCGCGCTCGATTTCCAGCGACACCTCGCGCAAGGCGTGGATGATCTCAGCGCCCATCTGGTATTGCCGGGAGATTTCCTGGAGGCGGATCAGGCTCATGAGGAGAAATCCGAAATCCGAAATCCGAAATCCGAAGGAACTCCAAAGCACGAAACGCGACATTCACGCCGCTTGGCGGTTCGAAGCCCTTGCCAAATCGCAACCCGAGGCGACGTCAATGCCGCGCTCCGAATGCGCGGCTCAGGGAGACTTTTCTGGTGTTTCAGCATTCGGATTTCGAGCTTGTTTCGGACTTCGGAGTTCGAACTTCTGATTTCCGTCCGTCTTCACTTCTTCTCCTTCTCCTTGTCCCCCTCCGGTTTGCCTTTGCGGATTTTCTTGCTGTCTTCCAGCTCGCGGCTGATAGCCTTGTAACCGCCGGAAACGACTTCCTGGCCTTCCTTCAGTCCTTCGACAATTTCCACGTAAGAGTCATCGGCGATGCCGCGTTTGACGGGCACCATCCTGGCGTGATCGATCTCTTCAAGAAAAACCACTTCGACCGGTTTGGGCGGTTCGCCGCGTTTCTTGTCCGCTTTGTTCGTGCTGGTTCCGCTCGCGGGCGCGGCATCCGCGGCCATCACCGAACCGGAAGTGTTTTCAGCCAGTGTGACGGTGTTGGTCTTCGCGTCTTTGGCGGAAGGTTCCTTCGGCAAACGCGTGGTCACACTTTGGATTGGAACGGAGAGAACGTTGGTGCGGTAGCGTGTTTCAATCTCCGACGTCACCGACATGCCCGGTCGAAAATTCTCCTGTTCATCGACGCGGATTCTGACTTCGAACTTGGTCGCTTCTTGCGACTGTCCGCCGCCACCGCCGCTGCCAAGGCCGGAGTCCTTCGACGAATTGGCGATTTCCGTCACCGTCCCCTTGAACTTGCGGTCGCGAAATGCGTCCACTTCGAGGCGTGCTTTTTGTCCCGGCTTGATGAGCACGACATCGATCTCGCCGATGTCCACGCGCGCTTCCATTTCGTTCAAGTCGGATACAATCATGATTTCGGTGCCGGTCATCATCGCCGTGCCGACCACGCGCTCGCCGAGTCGCGAATTCAATTTGCTCACGGTGCCGTCCAGCGGCGACACGATGGTGGTTTTGGCCAGCTCTTCCTTGATTCGATCCAGCGATGCCTTGGCCACGTCCACCTGATGAACCGACGATTGGTACTGAGCTTGAGCCACTTCTAATCCCGTTTTGAATTCGAGGAAGGTGGACTCGGATTCCAGCCTGCCGCGGAACAGCTCGTCGTGCCGTTTGAATTCCAATTCGGCTTTTTTCATGCTGGCCTCCGCCAAATCCCTGCCGGAGGCGGCGGCCATGTATTGGGCCTCGGCGGACTTTACGTTGGCGATATAGGTGTCCGGCTTGATTTTCACCAGCAGATCGCCTTTGTTCACCAACTGACCCTCCTTGACCGGCAACTCGATAATCTCGCCGCTCACCTCGGGACTGATCTTCACCTGCAGCACCGGCTGAATTTTCCCGTTGGCGACGACGATCTCGGTGATGTTCCGGTGCGCGACCTTCTCGGTCTGAATCGTGATCACCGGCTCGCGTTTCTTGAAAATCGCCGCCAGCGTCAATCCCGCGACGAGCAGGCCAATCACCGAGAAAACGATGATCTTCCTGCGCTTTTTGCTGTGCGGGTTAGCCATGTGCGTTCCCTTAAAGACACCTCGTCTTTGCGATTTGTTTCAAATAAACAGAGTCCACCGCGGCGGATTTTGTATAAATCGTCAATCCTGGCCGCTTACAGGTTGATTCAAAAATTATAGGCACCGCGCTTCACAGCACGAATCCACCGAGTCCAATAACCACGAAAAGAACGCGCGACGCGGCCCAAAAGCCGAACATCCACACGGCCGCCTTTCCAAACTGCACTCCGCTCAGCTTGGACAGAGCCAGGGACAACACGGCTGTGGACCAGAGGTAAAACAAATTCACCGATCCGAGCAGCAGATGAAGTTTGCTGGTCGGGTCAAATTCGCTGACGAAAACGGACAACGCCGGTCGGGCCATGAGGTTGCCCAAAATCACAATCAACAGCGTGGTGAGAACCACGCTTAATGCGAAGATCATCATGGTCAAGCCGGAGACTTCCAGCGCCTTCAGAAAAGGAAACTCGGACTTGAGGGCCAGCTTGCCCAGCAGCCACACGACCAGGGCCCACCAGAATGTTCCGCAGAAACCGGCAACGACGCCTTGCACGATGCCAAAAAGTTGCATGACCCACGGCGGCAAGGCGGCGATTTGCTCTTTGAACGCCTTCGCCTGGTCGGCTTTGATCTTTCCCGCGGCCACCTGCTGGTCGATCGCTTTCTCCTGCATTTCGACAATTTGCTGTTTGATCGTCGGCTGGGACAACGTCACCGCAAACGACGTAATGGTCACCAACATCACGATCAGAACCGGCACCAACCAGTTGGCGACCGACGAGTTCGCCGTTTTCAACTCGTCGAACACGTCGCCTGGCGCGGCGAAAACGTTCAACAACCGTCCAGCAAGCGAACTGGAAGGGCGCTGGACCCTTTCCGCGGGGATTGATGGAGGCACATTTTCCATGTGGGTGTTGGCTGAAGCTGGTCGGGTCTCAGGACAGCATGACCTTGGACAAACGGCTCGAGAATGTCAAGTTACGTTTCGCGTGTAATCCAAGGTGTCGGTCGGCAGATTCGCGGACCGCGGGTCTGCGACCCGCAGCGGCTTCTCCTGGACCGGGACGTTGGAACAGCCAGGTGACGCATGAGCTCCAATCGTGCTGCGGCTCACAGAGCCGCGCTCCTGAGCGACTACACCCTTCGTCTGCGCGGTCCGGGAGGCGATGGTGCGTGTGCCGCCGCGGCGGTCTGCCTGGGCGAAGGTTCATCGACGGTTCGACCGGTCAGGAGTGGAAACGTCACACAGGTTTGGCCGATAAATCGCGCCCGTTCACTTCAACTCCGCGCTGCTCCAGCGCTCGCCCGCGCGCAACACACGATGGGGCTGGTCCAGATGCTTGCACCCCATCACGAATTCGTCCGGCGTGGCCGTGTTGAACTCGAACATTTCGTAATGACACGGAATGACCAGCCGGGCGCGAATGTCCTTCCCCAGTTGCGCCGCCTCCCGTTCCCATAAATTTCCATCCACACGCCGTTCCGGCAGACGGCCGTTGATCGGCAGCAGCGCCACGTCGATCAGCCAGCGCCGCAACCATTCGACCATGCCGTCGTAAAGCACGGTGTCGCCGCTATGATAAACGCACCGGCCGCCGAACTCGACGACATACCCGAGAAACTTGTGTCGGCCGTTGGCGTCCTTCTCCAACCGCTCGTGCGCCGCCGGCACCGCGTGAATCTTGAAGCTCCCGGCCGTTGTGAACTGACCGGCATCCAACCCGCGCGGCATTTCGATCGGTGTTTTCAGCCGATCCACCACGAATTCGCGGTTCGCTTCGGGAATCACCAGTTCCATCTTCGGATTCGCGCGCAGCAGCGGAATCAGCGTCTCCGCGTCGAGATGGTCGGTGTGGTTGTGGCTCGAAGTGACCGCATCGATGAAATTCAACCGCTCCGGCGCGACCACACGCTCGGTCATCCGCACGTGCGGCTTGTCGGTGTTCGCATACTTCTTCGTCAGCGAATCGGACAGATACGGATCAAACAGCAGATGCCCGCCTTGCCACTGGAGGAGAAACCCGCTTTGGCCGAGCCACCAGAGATGGAAGTGCTCGAAGTCCTCGCGTGCCGCCAAAACGTCGGCGAGGAAGGTGTCGCTCTGGAGAGCCGGTTTGATCATTCGCTCCTGTCCTCGTGCACTTTCTTCAGCCGATCAAAAGTCGTGATGGCTTGCGCCGCGACGAACCGATCTCCGTCTGATTTCGCTCGAGCCAGCGCGTCAATGACCACAGAAGCCGTCGCCTCCAAATCATCCAAAGCCCGAACAGCGGCCAAACGTGTGTTGGCATCGGGCGAATTTGTAAGAACGTTTACGAGCAGCTGCGCCACGTCGAAGTCGCCTTTCCCGGCGGAACCCAGGGTCCCGATCACGTACGCCCTCACCATCGGATCGGGATCGCTGACCGCATTTGTCAATGTCGAGATCACCGTCGGAGGGACCCACGGCGCCATTCGAGAAACAGCTTCGGCGCAAAACTGGCGCGCGGGAAGACGGGAATCTTTCAGGCCCGCAAGCAATGCGGGTAACGTCGAAGGCTCACTGGTCCCGGTCAGAAAAAATGCGTTGACGGCAGCCGGACGCGCAAGAGGGGCGGCTAGCACCGTCTCGATAATTTTCGGTACGCCGGCCCCGCGGTCCGGCCCAAGGCAAATCAAAGCCGCTGTCGCGCAGGTCCAGCGTTTCACCGTGTTGTCGGGAAACCTCGGCGGCCAGACCTGCACGGTCCGCTGGCTCTTGAAACGACCTTCAACTGCCGCGCGAGCCATGAGCCATCGCCGCCGCAACGGAGAAGGCTCACGACCGGTCTCGAGGTGACTAACACAAACTGGCACCGCCGCCCGTCCGATGGCTTTAACCGCCTGCAATGCGGGATCAGTATTCGGCTCACCGGGAACAAAGGGACCGTTCGCGTAAGCCATGGCATCAAGCCACTGGGTAACGGTCGTTCCTTGGTACTTTGGCTCGCCAGAAAACCAACCGCGATACCAAGCAACGAAGACTATCACCGCGACCGACGCGACGACGATCCATGTTTTTCTCACTTTCACACCTGCCCACTTTCTCTCCTGCCAAGCGACCTCAGCAGGCCGTTAAAATCCCAGCTTTCGGTAGCAGCCGAGGTAACGAAGCTCTGACTAATTCCGAAATCCGAGTTCCGCATTCCGAGTTTGAAGTGAGCCTCCTCACGTCGGCTGCTGCTTCTTAAACGGGCGTTCATGCCTTCGTCAGATTCAGCTCTTCCCGCACGCGTCTAACTCCCTCCACCATGTTTTTCAATTTCTGCCTCGCCGCCCAGCGCGCGGTCTGGCTCAGGCCGCAGTCCGGCGCGAACGACAATCGTTCGGCGGGCGCCTGCGTCAGGCAGGCGCACACGCGATTCGCCACGTCCTCCACAGTCTCGATGTAATAGCTCTTCACGTCGATGATGCCGACGGCCACGTCCTTTTCCCTCGCGATTTCGCCAATCAACTCCAGCTCGGCAAATTCGCGACTGGCCATCTCGAGATGGATTTCGTCCACGAGCAAACCGTGGAACGCAGGGAACATCGGCGCGTAACGGCGCGGACCGACCGCTCGCCCTTTGAAATTCCCGAAACAGAGGTGCGTTGACAGGCGGCATCGCTGATAGACCGGGTCCACCGTTCGATTAAATATATCGACCAGCCGCTTCGGGTCTTCGCGATGCGCGTAGCAGCTCATGGACGGCTCATCCACGCAGATTTCCTGACAACCCACTTTCACCAGTCGCATGAGTTCGTCGCGGACAATCGGCAGCAAAGCTTCGGTGAGGGCGTACCGGTCCTGATACTGCTGGTTCGGCACGAGCCGTCCGCTGAGTGTGTAAGGGCCGGGAACGCTGGCCTTTAAAATAGTTGCGAGTTCCGAGTTCCGAGTTCCGAGTTCCGCGCTGGCCAGGCGTTTCAAGCGCTCAAAATCCTGCACCGTTCCCAACCCGCGCGGTGCGCGAAGTTCCCCCACCACTTTGTGCCGGCCGCGCTGGTCGTGCGCGGGCGGACCGAAGCGGCGCGGCGGCGCGGATTCCAATTCGATCCCTTCGAGAAAGCCGTAGAACGACAAATTGAAATCGAGCCGCGTTTGTTCGCCGTCGGTAATGACGTCAAGCCCTGCTTCGAGCTGGTCGTGAATTGCGACCAGGACGGCGTCTTCGATCAGTTCCTCGCGGTCGGTTTCGCCGAACTGGTCCAGGTTCCGGCAGGCGAATTCGAGCCAACCGGGAAACGGGTAGCTGCCGATCACTGTCGTTCTGAGGGAAGGGTGAGGCATGAGGCGGGAGGTATGAGGGATGAGGGATGAAGTATGAATTATGAGGTATGAAGTAGGAGGTATGAATTATGAGTCGCGGCCCTTGGAATTCTTGATGATCGCGCTGAAGATAGAGCCATCAATTCGTCAGCTTCCAGCATCAATGCAGAGAGCTTCTTTGGATTCAACGTTCCGCTCTCCCCCAGTAGTTCGAGCCATAGAATCGTTTCCTCCATTTCCTTCTCATACCTCATAATTCATACCTCCTCCCTCATACCTATGCTGGCATACAATTTCGCCAGGCGGCGCGCGTGCTCATCATACGCCGCCTCGAACAGCTCCGCCGCTTTCCTGGCTCCGACGACCGCGCCCGCGGCCAGCACCTTCGGCGGTTGGCCCGCGCGCGTCAGCCGTAACGCAACCTCCGCCTTGATCGAATTCACCAGCAAACAACCGCCCACCGTCGAGCCGGGCGACACCGGTGATTCCAGGCCGTCAATCTTTACCATCGCATCGCCTGCCGGCGCGCCGGTGTCGAGAGCCAGATCGGCGAAGTCCTGCAGTTTTTTGCCGCCTGCATGCTGGCTGCGGCTCGCCTCCGAATGTTTCCGGCTGATGATGGCGACGACTTTGATTCCACGCTTGCGGAACTGTTCGGCGACTTCAATCGGCACGATATTGCAGCCGCTCGACGAAGCCACCAACGCCGAGTCCTGCGGCAACAAATCGAAGTTCCGCAAAATCCGCTCGGCCAATCCGCTGACGTTCTCCAGAAACATCGCCTGCCGCTGGCCGTTCGGCCCGACGACGAGGTTGTGGAAGCTGAGCGACAGCTCGACAATGGGGTTGAAGCCGGGAAAGGACCCGTAACGCGGCCACATTTCCTCGACCAGGATGCGGCTGTGGCCCGAACCGAACAAATGCACCATTCGCCCCGCCAGAATCGTTTCCGCGAACCAGTCGGCCGCCTGTTGAATCGACGCCTGCTGCTTCTCAACAACCGCAATGAGTTCGCGACATTTGCTGAGATACTCGGCGCCTGGAGTCATCAGCCCAAAACATTACGGAGAAGAACGGCGCGGTGGAAGCGCGATTTAGTCAACGCGGTTCGGTTCAGCAGCGTTTATTCTATACCGGTTGCCAAAAGTAATTTCCAATCTATGTCCTTACCACACCTTTCGCACTCCGGTCTTTCTTTCGTGGTATTCCACCGAGCGCCGGACGATGATTTCCCTGCCCTCCAGGTGCCAATCCACGTCGCGCGTGAACCAGAGACCATCGGGCAGGCGCTCGCGACTGAAGGTGTAGATGAATTTCCAGACCGCCCCAACCAGGCCGCCGACCACGTTCACTGTTTCGGTCAGGTGCACGTCGGCTTTAGCCAGCACGTAATCCGCCTCATCCACCCAGAGGCGCCCCGCTGCCTTGTTGATGAATTTGTCTTTGATGTGTCGCTCCGGCAGTTTTTTGTCCGCGGGTTTGAATTCGAGTATCAACATTGGACGTCCGTTGACCATCTCGCGCCCGGCCACGGTGAACTCAAAGCGACTGAGCAGGTCGTCGTTCAACGTGAAATCCCTTTTCTCAAAAGCCTTGCCGCGAACGTTGGAATGCGTGTCCGTAACAGCGTCGTTCCTGGTTGCGTCCTTGCTCGATTCCGGCTTCGACGTGACCGGCGGCGGTCCATTCGCGACCGACATCACCGACGGATTGTTCGCGCTTTTTTTCAACTCGCGCTTCTTGATCTCTCCTTTGGAATTTCGGTATTCGGTCACCTTCGTGCGCGTGTAGCTGTAACGCTGGCCGAACAGCCGGTCGTTGGCATTCTCCTTTTCAGAGTTTTCCACCACCCGCCTGAGCACCGATTCAGCTGAAGGCAGCGGCGGTTTCGCGACAATTTGAGCAGGGAGCGAAGTGGGAATTACCACCAGCGCCAAGCCCAGCAACGTCTTCAGAATCGTTTTCATACGACCAATGGGCGGGTAACATACCGTTTTGATTGCGCGATTCAAGCCAATTTGACCGTTCCAATAATCCGAAAAGAGGATTGCCTTGGCGCTGATTTCGGTGAGTCTGTGTTTTAGATGGATACCGGGACCATCCAGTGTCCGTTTTGCGGCCAGCGTTTTGAACTGGTCATCGACACCAGCCTCGCGTCGCAACGTTTCATCACTGATTGCGAAGTTTGCTGTCGCCCGTTTGAAGTGATCGCGGAATGTGAGTCAGGCGAAATTTTGAGCCTCGAGGTGTCCGGCGATTGATCGCCGCGAACGTGCAACACGCGAAGGCGTTGACTTTTCATTTGTGCATTTTGCGCCTCTTTGTGGCTTAATCCCGGCAACGAATTTCAAAGCTATGAATCCAACAACTGTCCTCTGGGTTTACATCGTGTTGCTGGTGGCCGGCGGCCTGGTCGGCTTCCTCAAGGCCGGCAGCAAAGCGTCGCTCATCGCTTCGGCCTCCTTTGCGGCGGCGCTGATTCTCTGTGCCATCGGCGTCATTTCCCCACCGCGCGCCGCGGACATCCTTCTGGCCGTGCTGCTCGTTTTCTTCGCGCTGCGCCTGACGAAGACCAAAAAATTCATGCCCAACGGCCTGATGCTGGCGCTGACCGTTGCGGCGCTGGCGTTGCGGCATCTGAGGTTCTGAACAACCTTTTGGCGGTCTCGGTTGCCCCGATTCACCCGCTTGACGATGAATTCCTCTCTTCCCATCTGGCAAATCCATCCGCAGACCGTCGAAGCGTTGTATTCGGGCAACCGGCTTGTGCTCGTCGCGCCGACCGGCTCCGGCAAGACGACACAGGTGCCGCAGATGCTGCTCGACGCCGGCCTGGCGAAGGACAAAAAGATCGCCGTGTTGCAGCCCCGCCGCGTCGCCGCCCGGACGGTTGCCGCGCGTGTGGCGTGGGAACGCGGGTGCAGGCCCGGCGAGGAAGTCGGCTACCAGATTCGTTTTGATGACCGAACCTCCCTCGGCACGCGCATTTGCTACGTGACCGAAGGCATCCTGCTCCGCTGGCTGCAGGATGACCGGACGCTTTCCGATGTCGGTGTTGTTTTGTTCGACGAGTTCCATGAACGCAATTTGTTGAGCGACGTGGCGCTGGCGCTGGTGAAACAACTTCAACGAACCCGACGCCCGGATTTGAAAATGGCCGTGATGTCCGCCACCCTCGACCCCGGGCCGGTGGCGGAATATTTGGGAGGAATCTCTTCCACACCCTCCACCACCCGTCCGACAAAGAATGACAAAGCCGGGTTGCAACCCAACCCTCCCGGTGCCTGCCCGGTGCTCATCTCCGAAGGCCAAAGTTTCCCGGTCGAAGTTCGCTTCCTCGACCACAAGGACGAACGCCCCGTGACGGAGCAGGCGGCTGACGCCGTGGAACGGATCGTCAACGCGGGTGAGTCGGGCCATATTCTCGTGTTCATGCCTGGCATGGCGGAGATCAATGCGACCATCGGCTGCATTCGCGCCGCGCGATTGAACGAGCGCGTGGCGGTGCTGCCGCTCCACGGAGACCTGCCATCCGAAGATCAGGATTTGGCTTTTGAACCGAACGCGCTGCGCAAAGTGGTCGTCGCGACCAATGTGGCTGAGACTTCCGTGACCATCGACGGGATTCGGCACGTCGTGGACAGCGGAGTGGCGCGGGTCGCGCGTTACGATGCCGAGCGCGGCATCAGCACGTTGTTCATCGAAGAAATCAGCCGAGCCTCAGCGGAGCAACGCAAAGGGCGCGCCGGCCGGACCGCGCCCGGGACCTGTTATCGACTGTGGACGCAAAGCGGACATTTGAACCGGCCGGAACGGAACACGCCGGAAATCCAGCGCAGCGATCTGGCGGAAGTCGTGTTGCTGCTGCACTCGCTCGGAATCAAACGGGCGACGGAATTCGATTGGCTCGACAGACCGGACCCGCAAGCAGTCGAACGCGCGGAGAAGTTGTTGCAAACGTTGGGCGCGTTGGCGGACTTACAATCTACCAATGACGATTCGCGCGTCGGAGAAACCGACACGCCCGCAAATCGCAAATCGCAAACCGCAAATACCGGGAATGACCTCACCGCTATCGGCCGGCAAATGCTTCGTCTGCCCATGCACCCGCGTTACTCGCGCATGCTCGTCGAAGCGGCGAAACGCGGCTGCGTGCCGGCGGCGGCCTTGTGCGCGGCGCTGGTGAGCGGCCGCGATCTGCTCATGCGGTTGGGCCGCGACGACAAACACATCGCCGAGGCGCGCGAATTGTTTGAAGCGAGTCAGGAGTCCGATTTTTTTACACTCATGCGGGCGTATCAATTCGCGAGGAACTGCAACTTCAGCGTCGAACAATGCCGGCGCTACGGTATTCACGCCCAGACCGCCAGCCAGGTGGAGCAGACGTATCAGCAGATTTTGGAAATCGCGGACAAACAAGGATTGGTCGAGAGCCGAGCGTCCGGCGCCGCAGGCGAAAATCCGAAATCCGAAATCCGAAATCCGAAAACGACCGATGACGCCCTCCTGAAATGCATCATGGCCGGGTTCATCGACCAGCTCTGCGTGCGGCGCAGTCAGGGAACGCTCGAATGCGATTTGACCGAGGGCCGCCACGGCGCGTTGATGCGCGAGAGCGTGGTGCAGAACGCGCCGCTGTTTGTCGCGGCGACGATTCGCGAAGTCCAGTCCCGCGCTTCCGAAAACCTCACCTTGCTCGGCCTCGCCACCGCGGTGAAACGCGAATGGATCGAGGAACTGTTTCCTGAGCAACTCGCCGTCGCCGTTGAGCACCTCTTTGACCGGACCCACAAACGCGTCGCCGCGGTGAAGCTCGTGCGGTTCCAGGACCTGGTCGTTCATCACGAGCACCAGCGCGAGGTTGATCCGGCCGCCTCTGGCCGTTGCCTGGCGGAGGCGCATCGCAAGGGCTACTTTGAGCTGCCGCTGATCAACCACGACGTGAAACAATTCATCGCGCGCGTGAATCTCGTTGGCGCAGCGATGCCGGAACTGGATTTCCCGCCGTTCGACGACGCGGCTGTTACCGAATGCCTGGCCCGATCGTTTCGAGGCCTGACGCTGGTAAAAGAAGCGCAGGCGACGCATGTGCGCGACGAATTGCTGAAGCATCTGGCGAAAGAACAGATCGATTGGCTCGACGAACTCGCGCCGCAAACCGTCGCCTGGCCGGACGGACGGAAACTCAAGTTGCTCTACGCGGAAAACGCGCGTGACGAGGACGGCCAGCCAAATTCACCTGAGTTGCAGGTTAAACTGCACGAATGTTTCGCGCTGAAGGAACACCCGCATATCTGCGAAGGAAAACTACCGGTGAAACTCTGGCTCTGCGCGCCGGACGGCAAACGGCTCGAAGCCACGTTCAACTGGCCCGCGTTCAAGGCCAGCAGTTATCCCAAATTGAAAGCCACGTTGCAGAAAAAATATCCGGGTGTGGGGTGGTTATGAAGATCGAGATTGCTCACTTGCTCTGTGACTCTCAATGATTGAACTCCTGCGGCGAGAAACCACTCGCACCACTGGAACAGTAATGACTGCCATGCCGCCGAACAAAACCGCAGCCAGAACAGCGTGATGACGAAAAGTGGTGGCTCGCTCTGCGTCCAACGCCGCTCGTGTCTCAGTCGTTGGATTATCGCGCCAGGCACGAAAAGCGTTCCTCTCGTCGCGGCGAAGAATGCAAACCGACGCGCTGATGCCAGTGGACAACAGCAACTCGATGAACAACCAGGTGAGAAGCGCAGTTTTCACACGGCGTGCGAAGCGGCCTAACTTCAATTCCCGCTCAAAACCCCATATGAGTCAGGATGAACGTCCGGAACTTTTCGATGTTCTCCCGCTTGAACTCGCGGTGAATCGTGCGTTGGCTCCCGGCGATATCGACTTTGACTTCCTTCGACTTGGCGATTTTTCGGAGATCGTCCACTGTGGCCTGGTAGATGGCATGTTCGACCAAAGTGCCGCCCGTTTCTTTGCGCTCGTTCAGGCTGCCAACACCGCCGAATTTCATCGTCTGACCGTCCAGCGTCAGCGTCAGCGTTTCGCCCGGGGCGATGTCCAGATAGCCCGTCTGCGCCAGTGCTTCGTAGCGGACTTCGAGATAATACTTGGCGTCCCAGGGTCCCTGGCGGATGCGCGACGCGTTCAGCCAGATGAGCTCGGTCGGCTTGTCGCCGCTGTCGAGTTCGTTATCGACAATGAGGTCGATGCCGGGGCCGCCGATGTCGCTGCGGTAAGTGTAAACGTCGGTCTTCGGCGCGCTCACGCAACCGGCCAGCAGCACGACGACCGGCAGTAGAAGAAAAAATCTTGAGTTCATAGATTGTCAACCAAAGGCAGCTCGTTCAGCGACCTGCTATGTCTGGCACGGGCTTTTAGCACAACTCACCCGCTCTTGAACACACAAAAGCGCGTGGCGTGATTTCCGTCACCCGAACTTGTCGAATCATCCGGCAAGACGTCGGCGTCCTGGTTTGGATTGGGGTGGGTGCGGCGGCGCAGCCCCTTCGCCACCAGACCAGGACTCTAACGGCGAGAGGCTTTTAAGCAGGAAATCATGCAACACTGGACCCCATTGAACCCCTGGATCGAGACCGTCGGTGTGGTGCTCCTGGGCGGCGTCGGTGTCGCGTTGGGTCGTTGGTTTTCACGGTTGGAAAGGCCCTACTGGACACTCGGTTATTTCATTCCTCTCGTCCTGATCATCCTCATCGGTCTGGCTTACCGGATTCGCGCTTTGGAGTTCATTCCACCGTTTTCGTGGCTCATGGCAGGGCGGACCGAGTTCGCTTTGACGGCGCTGATCGGCACGATGGTGTTGACGACGCCGCTGTCGCGCCTGCCGCTGCGGCGTGATCGCGCGGCCATCAGTGTGCTGATGGTTTGCATCGTTTTTCAGGTTGCGGCCTGGCCGTTCCTTGCCCCGGCGTTCGATCGCCAACAACTCGCGGCCTTGATAACGCGTATCGATCCTGACGGTATCTGCCTTCAGAACACTGAATACACCTGCGGACCCGCCGCGGCAGTCACCGCGCTGCGAAGACTCGGTCTGCCTGCCGACGAAAGCGAAATTGCCCTGCTGTGCGGCACCAGCACGGCGATGGGCACGCCGCCGGACATTCTTTGCCGCAAGTTGCAAAAACGCTACGGTCCGAACGGACTGGTCTGCGAATATCGCTCGTTCAAATCAGTCGCCGACCTGAAACAACCGGGCTACACGCTCGCGCTGATGAGATTCGCGTTCTTGCTCGACCACTACGTCACCGTGCTCGACGTCGGCGAGCGCACCATCACCGTGGGTGATCCGTTGAACGGCAAACAAACGCTCACGCACGACGAGTTCGCGCAGAAGTGGCGGTGGGTTGGAGTGGCGTTGACACGGAAACACGATTCGTAGAACCGGGAGCATCCGACGGATGGGGCGGGCGAACTCGCGAGCAGCGAAAACGCCGGCAATTCACGGCTCCCAAACCGCACAGTTTCACGTTTCTCTTTGCACTTCTCGCATTTGCCTCCATCTTGTCACCCATGAATTTGTTGCCGTTTGATACTTTGCCGGCTCACAAACCGCGCCGGTTCGTGCCGGAAAAAATTGACCTCGGCGACTGGAAGCCGCTGGCGCCGCTCTTTGATCGACTCGAATCGCTCGCGGCGCAGTGTCATTCTGCCGCCGACCTTGAACGCTGGCTGCTCGAGTGGAGTGAACTCAGCGCTGCGCTCGACGAAGAATCGTCACGCCGCTACATCGCGATGACCTGCCACACCGACAACATGGAAGCGGAGAAAGCTTACTTTCATTTCGTCGAACAGATCGCGCCGCGGCTCAAGCCGCGCCAGTTCAAGCTGGAGCAGTTGTACCTGCAACATCCGCTGCGCTGCCAGTTGCCGAAGCCGCGTTACGAAGTGTTCGACCGCGCGACAAGGGTGCGGGTTGACCTGTATCGCGACGAAAACGTGCCGCTGGAAACGGAGGAAGCGAAACTCAGTCAGCAGTATCAGAAGCTGAGCGGCTCACTGACGGTTAATTTTCGAGGCGAAGAGAAAACCCTCGCGCAGATGGCCCGCTATCTGGAGGAGCCCGACCGCGCGCTGCGACGGGAGGCGTGGGAGTTGGTCGCCAACCGGCGTTTGCAGGAAGCCGAAAAATTTGAGGACACCTTCGATCAGCTCACCAAACTGCGCGAACAGATTGCGAAGAACGCCGGCTTTGCGAACTACCGCGACTACGCCTTTCGTTTGAATCTGCGGTTTGATTACACCCCGGACGACTGTGTCCGTTTCCACCACGCCATTGAGGGTGAAATCATGCCGGTTCTGCGTGAACTGCAGACGGAGCGGCGTCACCAACTGAAGTTGGCAAAGCTGTGTCCGTGGGACCTGGCGGTGGATCCGCTGAATCGCCCGCCGCTGCGGCCGTTCGATCAGGTCGAGAAAATGGTTTCGGCGGCGCAGACAGTTTTCGGCCACCTGGGCAAAGAACTGGCGGATGGTTTCAAAACGATGCGCGACTTGCGCCTGCTCGACCTGGACAATCGCAAAGGCAAAGCGCCGGGCGGTTATCAGTCCACGCTCGCGGAGGCGCGGCTGCCGTTCATTTTTATGAATGCGGTCGGCCTGCAGCGCGACGTGGAGACGATCCTGCACGAGGCCGGTCACGCCTTTCACGCGCTGGCGACGCGCGATGAGGACCTTTACGCCTATCGCAGCGCGCCGATTGAGTTTTGCGAAGTGGCATCCATGAGCATGGAACTGCTCGGCAATGAGTTCATCGAGGCGTTTTACTCCCCGCCGGACGCGAGACGCGCCCGCCGGGACCACCTCGAGGGTATCGTCGAGATTTTTCCGTGGATTGCGACGGTGGACGCCTTCCAGCATTGGATTTACACGCATCCCGGCCACACGCGCGCCGAACGGACGGCGGCGTGGCTCAGCCTGATGGACCGCTTCGCCGGCGACGTGGACTGGAGCGGCCATGAGAGGGCACGGGCGCACCTCTGGCATCGTCAGCTTCACGTTTTCATCCACCCCTTTTACTACATCGAATACGGCATTGCCCAACTCGGCGCCTTGCAGGTCTGGGCCCGCTCAAAGCGCGGCAAAGCCAAAGCGCTGGCCGACTATAAACGCGCGCTGGCGCTGGGCGGCTCGCGGCCGTTGCCGGACCTGTTCTCCGCTGCCGGCTGCCGGTTCGACTTCAGCGCAAAGACCGTGAAACCGCTGGTCGCGCTCGTGCGTCAAGAACTGGCGAAGCTGAATTGAAGGGTCGCTGTTTGTTCGTGGTTGTTTGCAGGTTGTTGGGGAGCACTCGACGGCACCGCGCCAGACGTGAACAACCAACAACCCGCAACCTGCGAAAATAAAATGGCCGTTGAAAAAAGCCCCACCCGCTGCCTAAAGTAGTCCAACGATGTTGGCTGATCGTCATTACATGCGGGACACATACAACCCGGCGCGTTACACGCCGATACTTATCGGCGTGCTGATCGGTGCCTTCGTGATCCAAAGCATCTTTTTCTTTTACACCGGATTCAACAGTTATCGGTTCTTCGGCTTGACAGTTTCCGGCTTGCATCAAGGCCGGATCTGGCAGTTGCTGACGTTCCAGTTCCTGCATTCCTGTCCCTGGCCATGGCACGTGCTGTTGAACTGTTTGGCGTTGTATTTCTTTGGACGCAGCGTCGAGGAAACCCTCGGTTCCAGGCGCTTCCTTACGCTGTATCTTTTATCCGGCGTTGTTGGAGGGCTGCTGCAGGTCATCAGCGTTCTGTTTCTGCCGGGACATCCGGACATTCCCGTGGTGGGCGCCTCCGCCGGTGTTTGCGGGATACTCGCGATTTTTTGTTCACTCTATCCGATGCGAGAAGTGACGACGTGGATATACTTCTTCCCGGTCAATATTCGCGCAAAGTATCTGCTTTGGTTCGTGGGAGGATTGTCCCTGTTCGGGACGGTTGTGCCGTTTGACAACGTGGCCCACAGCGCGCACCTGGGCGGGGTTTTGCTCGGCATGTCTTATGTTCGATGGTTTCACGAATCCGACCGCTGGGTCGGTCTGTGGTCCCGGTTGCGAAACTCACGCGGCTCGCAGGCGCCTGCCAAAGTGCGCGCTCCGGGGAGCTCGTTCCTGAGGAGAGGGCAGAATATCTCGTCTGAAGTGACCGCTGGCCCCGATTTTATCAGCAAGGAAGTCGATCCGATCCTCGACAAGATCTCCGCGCATGGCATCCAAAGCCTGACCGAGCGCGAGCGCAGGATCCTCGAAGCCGCCCGCGCGAAGATGTCGAAGCGCTGATCTCTGATGGTAGCCGCCGACGTGAGTCCCCATGAAGCAATTCCACACCAAAGGGCGTGAAAATTCCGGGAACTGTGCGTGCTTCCCCTTCTCCTGGGGGAGAGGGCCGGGGTGAGGGCGAGCGTTTCCTCCAATCCCATTTTCGGAGTAGGAGGCGGATGGCGTGTCGTTGGAGGATGTTCTTCGCCTCGTCACCTCGGCGACCGCACTCCGCATTCGACTCTCGACTCTGGTCTCCCGACATCATACCCTCGGGCCATGATTCAGAGGTATTCGCGTCCGGCCATGCGCGCCATCTGGACCGACGAAAACAAGCTCCGGATCTGGTTGCAGATCGAACTCCTCGTCACCGAGGCGCTCGTCAATGAAGGCATCGTGCCCCAGGCCGACTTCGAGCGGATCAAATCCGGCGCGGACTACTTTCACAGCCATCCAACGGAGTTGGTCGAACGCCAGAAGGAACTCGAAAAGACACTCAACCATGACGTCGTCGGCTTCACCACTGCCGTCGCCGAGAGGATCAACCACCCGGCGAGCCGATGGCTCCACTTCGGCCTCACCAGCAGCGACATCGTCGATACCGCCTTCGCCGTGCAGCTGGTCCAGAGCACGGACCTCCTCATCCCCGAGGTGAAGGAACTGCGCAAGGTCATCGCCCGCCGGGCGAAGGAGCACATACTGACGCCCTGCATTGGTCGCAGCCACGGAATCCACGCCGAACCGACGACCTTTGGCCTCAAACTCGCGCTGATGTATGACGAATTCGGTCGCGCGCACGAACGGCTCGAACGCGTCCGCGACGTCGCTGCCGTCGGCAAACTCAGCGGCGCCGTGGGGACGAGCGCCCATTTGTCTCCCGGCGTGGAGGCCGCCGTGTGCAGACACCTCGGCCTGCGCCCCGCGCCCATCGCCACACAAATCGTCCAGCGCGACATCCACGCCGAGTTCATGAACGCGCTCGCCCTCGTTGGCGCAAGTATCGAACGCTGGGCCGTCGAGTTCCGTCACCTCCAGCGCACCGAAGTCCTCGAAGCTGAGGAACCGTTCACCCAAGGCCAGAAAGGCAGCAGCGCCATGCCGCACAAGCGCAACCCTGTTACCTGGGAACGCCTCACCGGCCTCGCGCGCGTGCTCCGTGGCAACGCCATCGCCGCGCTGGAGAACGTCGCGCTCTGGCATGAGCGCGATATCAGTCACAGCTCGGTCGAGCGCATCATCTTCCCCGACTCCTGCACGCTGCTCGACTACATGTTCAACCTGCTCATCCGGCTCATGGACGGCCTCGCCGTTTATCCGGAGAACATGAAGAAAAATCTCGGCCTGAGCCTGGGTATGTGGAATTCGCAAACTGTTCTGCTCGCCCTCATCCGCAAAGGGTTGACGCGCGAGGAGGCTTACGAACTGGTTCAACGCAACGCGATGAAGACCTGGGAAGTCAAACATGCCGGCCGCGACGACGCCGACTTCCTGAAGCAACTCCAGTCCGATCCTGAGGTGGGCAAACATTTCAAAAATGGCGAACTCGAAAAACTCTGCTCGCTCGATTTCCACTTCAAGGAAGTGAAGAACCGGTTCAGAAAACTCGGCCTGTAGCCGCCGACGTGAGGAGGCGGAATTGTTTAACCACGGATGAACCCGGGTGGACACCGATGGACACGGATGGACACGGAGTCAACCCAGCCGCCAAAGACGCAGAGACCGCCGTACTCGAACGAAGTCGGAAACTGCTGATGAACACTGATTGGGGCTGATACCGTAGGACAGTGCGTCCCGCCTGTCTCAAACTCTATCAATGCCGCGAACCACACCAACGTTCTCCCTCTCCGCCTCGAATTCTCTCTCAAACTTTCAACCAACTGGCCACCGCTGATAAACGCTGATTGAAAAGGGCTGACTTCTCGCGCCCGAAACAAAGTGACGGCGGAATTGACACTTATAAAGGCTGATGCGCTGCGGGCCTGTGCTGCGGCATGAATCAGATCCGCGTTCATCCGTGGTTCAAATTCTGTGCGGCCCGGTGGCTTTGCGTTGAAAAGAATCAGCGGTTGAGATTCTTTTGCCACGCCCGTGATAAGCGATGAGGAAGTAGATCAACACCACGGCCACCGCAGCGGCCAGGCCGCCCCAAAAGAGCGGCCAGCGCACGCCATTCGACTGTTCGCACGCACGAAACCACCAACCGGTGCCAAGATAGCCGATCAGATTGCCGACGCCGCTCATCATCAGGGTCAGCAGCGCCTGCGCCCGCGCCCGCCAGGCGCGGTCCATTCGTTCGTCCACGTAGATCTGGGCGGTGATGAACATCAGCGTGAAGGAGCACCCGTGCAGCGTGACGCCGAAGAGAATCCACCCCTTCTCATCGAGCGCGCACAGTGCGTAGCGCAGCACGCCGAAGCTGAGGCCCGTGATGAAGATCCACTTGAGCCGCCAGCTCGTCAGCAGCCGCGCCAGGACGAACATGGCGACGATCTCGGTGACCTGGCCTAGCGTCATCCACGCGCTGGTATGTTTGAAGCCGAGTTCCCTCAGGTGCGGTGGTGTGTAGGGATAAAAGGCCGCCAGCGGAATACTGAACAACGCCGCGGTCGTGAACACGACGCGATGATCGTGGTTCTTGAGCAGCGATAGCGCGTCCAGACCGAGCCGTTGGCGCAGCGTGAGGTGTTCGGCGGATTTGGGTGGCCTCACGCTTGGCAGCAACCAAGTGAAAGCGGCCACCACCAGCCACGTCAAGGCGCCGCTATAACCGGCGCGCGGCGAGCTGTCGGCCTCGAGCGCACTGACCAGCCAGCAGCCCGCCACCCAGCCGAGCGTGGCCGTCGCGCGGATGGGCCCGAACTCGCGTCTGGAATCGCGCAGCCGGGCGAAGACAATCGTGGACGAGATGCTCCACGTGGGTGAAGAACACAGGGCGTGCAGTTGGATCAGCGCGAGCAGCAGCCATCGATTCCAACCCAGTTTGATGCCGGTGGCGGCCAAGGCCATGGCGGCGGCGGTGGCCACCGCCAGCCCGCGCAGCACCTTCACCGGCGAGGCATGGCGATCGGCCATCGCGCCGAAGATCAGCGGTGAAACAAACGCCGCGAGCGCCGACGTCGCGAACGCGTAGGGCTTGATCGTGTGTAAACCGTGGGCGTCGAGCACGGCGCTCAACGGCACAAACCAAATGCCCAGCGCCGCTCCCTGAACGAAGAAGAGTGCCGCCAGTTCGCTATATTCCGTCCACCGTATTGCCCGTCGCACGCGCACAGGACACACGGGCGGCTGAAAAACTCAAGCTTACTCGGACGGAATTCTCCACGGGTCGATTATGGCGGCGACTCGTTCATTTGGCGATCACAGACCGCTGCTGCAGAACCGGCTATTTCGTGCGGTCGTCAGGGCTGGCGTCGAAGCAGCTCGCGAGTTTGTCGAAGCTGCCGTTCCAGCCCAGGTCGTGGCCGTCGCGCACATGCTCGTTGATCAACCCTTCATGCGCGAGGGTCACCTGCGTGCCGTCCGCGTGGCCGGCGAGTTGCACGGTCACGAGCATCTCGCCCCAGGGTTCCATCACGGGATTGCTCCGCCACGTCCAGGTGTAACAAATGCGCTCGTTCTGGACGATCTCCTGATACGTGCCGATGAGCTCAGCCTCGCCGAAGTCAGTCGTGTACATGGTGAAGCGATACGTGCCGCCGACACAGAAATCCATCTTGCCGTCGATGACGTGGCATCCGCCGGGGACCAGCCACTTCTTGAGTTCTTCGACTGACGCGAAGGCGGCGAAGACGAGCGACCGCGGGGCACGGATGACGCGCTTGATATTGAGGATCAGTTTGTGAGTGGCAGGCGGATTCATTTTCGGGTGCGGTTGGTTTTCTGCGAGGTGTGCCTGGCCATGCCGCGTTCGAGGTAGTCGGCCAGCGAATCGAGACTGCCTTGCCAAACTCGCGATGGTGCTCGATGCATCGCCGGGCCTGGCTCAGCGGTCCGCGATTCAAATCAAGAATCCGCGGGAGAAGAGAGTTTTCATCAGGGCTCCAATATTTAGCCAAGAGGTTAAATAATCAATGGAATCTTCAGGAGATTTCAATCCCCACCGGGCAATGGTCGGAGCCTTCCACTTCGGCGCGGATGAAGGCCCGTTTGAGGCGCGGGCGCAGCGACTTCGAGATAAGGAAATAGTCAATGCGCCAGCCGATGTTCCGGGCGCGGGCATTGGCGAAGGGCGCCCACCAGGTGTAATGCCCGCCGCCGCTCTCGAATTCACGAAAGGTGTCGAGGAAGCCGGCTTTCAGGAAGGCGCTAAAGCCGGCGCGTTCCTCGGGCGTGAAACCGTGGTTCTTCAGGTTGGCCTTCCGGTTGGCGAGATCAATTTCGGTGTGCGCCACGTTGAGGTCGCCGCAGAAGATCACCGGTTTGCGGCCTTCGAGCTGCTTGAGGTAACGGAGGAAGTCGCGGTCCCATTGCCGCCGGTAGGCCAAGCGGGTGAGTTCGCGTTTTGAGTTCGGCACATAAACGTTCACGAGGAAAAAGTCGGTAAACTCGGCCGAGAGCACGCGCCCTTCGTGGTCGTGCGGCGCGCGGCCGATGCCTTGGGTGACGTGGACCGGGCGTGTCCGGGTGAAGATCGCAGTGCCGGCGTAGCCTTTCTTTTGCGCCGTGTTCCAATAGGTGGTATAGGCCGCTGGCCAGAGTTGCTCGACATCGTTCGGGCTGCATTTGGTTTCCTGAAGGCAGAGCAAGTCCGGCTTTTCGGCTTCGAGGTAATCGAGGAAGTTTTTCCGCAACACGGCGCGCAGGCCGTTGACGTTCCAGGACACCAGTTTCATCGGGCGATCTTATCGCCAGGAGTCTTTCGACGCGAATTCCAATCAAGAGAGACGCCAACCAGGACGGATTCGAGGAGTCCATGCTCGTTGGCCAGGGCTCTTTCCGCCGGTGTGAATTCGTGTTGATTCTTTTCCATTCGTGGTAAACTTCGGGCATGGCCTGGCGCATTCACGACAACGTGATCCGCGGCGAAATTGATAACCGCGAGAAGGGCGTGATCCACGGGCGCATTTGGCTCGACGGTATTGCCAAGCCGGTCCTGCTCGAGCTCAAAGGCAATGCGTGTCCGGATCTCGCCGGCTGCGTTTTGAAGTTCAATAATCCCGGCGCGACCGTCCCGCTGCGCAAAGACGCGCATTTCCATCCGCTCCAATGCGGGAGCGCCGGCGACCTGACGGCTTCGCGCAAAGTGCGGGTGTTCGATCTGCCATTCGAGGAGGCTTATGCGATGATCAAGCGGGGCGAGCAACCTCCCGAACACATGGCCAACAGCCTGTACCTCGAATGGTTCAGTGAATTCAACGGGCGCGTGGTCATTGAAAGCGTCGATTACCGGATCGAGGTTTCCGCGCCCGCGTGGCGGTTGAAGCCGGAGGAGGACGCCCAGCGAGCCAAAGACGCCGCGGCCGGTTTCTCAGGGTTCATGCAGAAACTGACCGACGCGTTGGAAGCGCAGAAGCACGAGCCGCCCGCAGACCGCGAGTGGGACGAGTTCGACTACGAACAGTTGATGAAGGAGTCGGACGCGCGCACGGACAAATACCTGGAGCTGCTCGACAAGCACGGCGACAGTCCCGAGGCCGAGCGTCTCATCGCGGAGGAAATGGGTTGGGACGACGCGGAAAAACCGGAGCCGCGCGAGGCGGCCGCGGAGGACGACTGGCTGGATGTCGATGAGATCAACCGGGTCACAGCCGAGGCGGCGGAGCAGCCGCTCGAACCGGAGCCACACACCGAGGGCGTCGACTGGATGCGGACGGACGACGGAGACATCCGCCATCCGCTGCAGCACCGTTGCTTCGAGAGCGCGATGAAACTCTGGCACGCGTGCGACGACCGGGGGCTTCCCAAGTCGGAAGACGACGATCTTTGTCAACTGGTCAGTGAATTTCAGATCACGAGCGCGAAACTGGCCGGCGCTTTGAATGGCCTGGCCTGCGGCCGCGACCGGCGCGAAGGCGCGTTCATCGTTGCGTATCTCAAACGCGCGCTCGACCACTTGCACAAGGCGCAGGCCGGATTGGAGAAAGTTGCGCCGAAGAATCTTTTGCCTCCCGACGTAGTGGCCGAATCCCGCGGGGATCTTTTCGACATTCGCCAGGAAATTCTTCGACTGATGAACGAATTTCGCGGACGGAAGTAAGAAACGATCGCGGCGCGGGAAAGCTGGATTCCTTTCGACGACCCCGCTATTAAAGCGGCGTGTCAAAGCTCGCCAACAGAGTCCTCGTCGTCATTGGCGGCACCGCGGGCGTCGGTTTGTCCGCCGCAAAGGCGTTTGTGACCGAGGGCGCGACGGTGGTCGTGGTCGGCCGCAACGTGGAAAACGTGAAGGCTGCGCAAAAGGCGCTGGGCAAATCGGCCGAAGCGCTGGTCGGCGACGCGAGCGATCCGAAGACTGCGGCGCAGGCAATTCAGACGGCGCTCAAGACATTCGGGGCTTTCCATGGCTTGTATCACGTGGCGGGCGGCAGCGGGCGCAAAAAGGGCGACGGCCCGCTGCACGAAATCACGGATGAAGGCTGGCAATACACGTTGCATCAGAACCTGACGTCGCTGTTTTACTCGAATCGCGCGGCGGTTCAGCAGTTCCTCAAGCAGAAGGGGGGAGGCAGCATTTTGAACATGAGTTCGGTGCTCGGCTTCTCGCCCTCGCCGCGCTACTTCGCGACGCACGCTTACGCGGCGACGAAAGCCGCCATCATCGGTCTGGCGAAATCCGCGGCGGCTTATTACGCCAGGCAGAACATTCGCTTCAACGTGCTGGCTCCGGCGCTAGTGGCCACGCCCATGTCCGAACGCGCGCAAAGCGACCGGGCGATTTTGCGCTTCATCAAAACA
>QHNT01000232.1 GCA_003218515.1 Verrucomicrobiota bacterium
GGAGGCGGCTGGAGGATTGGCAACCATGCTTGCCCTGACTGGCCGGATGGATGAGCTGGACGCTCTGGAGGTCGAGGCCAAGTCGTTGATCAATGGCGGGCCCGGAGGGTCGGAGTGGCGCTGGGCGATGGAAATGCGGACGTGGGCGAGGAAATATCCGACCGAGGCTTACAAGTGCGGGCTGTATTGTCTGGATCAATTGGGGTGGTTGACCCAACCCGGCCAGTTTGTGCCCAAGGACATTGTGGAAACTGCGTCTTCGCCGAACGGATTCACGGCGGCCGATTTGGTCCGGATCGGCACGAAAGCGGGCCTGCGCGTGCGGGCGGCTCTGTTGACCAGCCCCACCAATATACCCGTTCCTTGCGTGATGCATCTCGATTCGGAGCACTTTGTCATGTTAAGCGAACAACGTGGGGCGTTTTACTGTGTATACGATACCATAGCTCCGGGTCAGAAGTGGCTGACGGCGTCGGAGATTGCGCGGGAAGCTAGCGGCTGCGTTTTGGTGGACGACGCGTCGGTGTCAGCCGCCGTCCTTACGCTCCGTGCGCTGGATTTGGTAGCGGCGGCGGGTTTTCGGGGACGCTGTCATGGTGCGTTGCCGCCGGATCACGACGATAACCACTGCACGCCGGATTCGAGCGGGACGATTTGTTGTCGTGGCGGTGCTGGCGGCGGTGCTGGCGGTGGCGGCGGTGGTGGCGGCGGCGGTGGTGGCGGCCGCGGCGGTCCTTCAGGATGCTCTTCGTGCGCCACGATTCTCGGCGGAGCTGGAATGCCTTCCTGGTTTGTTTCAGAACCGTTTCTAACTCTCTGGACCATGGATACCCCACTGGAATATGAACCCGCATATGGCCCGGCAGTACGTTTGAGCCTCGCCAATACCGGAAATGCCCGACCCAGTTTTGTGTCGGGATTGTATTGGGAAGGGGCGCAATTCGGCAACGGAGGCGCCGGGGGCTATGGCGGTATCTGGTATTGCTCCCTGACTTCCTTTGCCGATTTGGATTCCACTGAAAGCACGGTGGATTTGATGTTGCCAATGGGCAGTTGGGCGAACTTTACGTTCGCGTCAGGTTCAAGCGTGAGCGGTGTCAATTATTTGAATAATCTTTGGTTGGAGAAGCAGGGTCCATCCGGGGGCATTACCAATCTGGTGCTTCATTATCAGGACGGTTCGCAGGCGAGCTACGGCGTCCGTGATACCAGCCCGTTGCCAAGTTATACCGTCCTCTACGTGACAGCGATGACCGATGCCTTCGGCAACAGCACGACATTCAGTTACGATGGCAGCTTTTTGTTGTCCTTAGTGACGGCGGCCGACGGAACCACCTTTACGCCAGCCTACACCAACGCCAGTTATCCGTACCTGGTAACCAGCGTTACCCCTTCGTATGGAGCTTCCGCTTCCTTCACTTATGGTGGTGGAGCTTATGGCGGTCTCGTGCTGACGGGGATCACGGATGCCGCCGGGATCAACTCACAAATCTCTTATTGGAATTCTATCGGTGATTACGTCACTCAATTGATCACTCCCTACGGCACAACCTCTTTTTCAATCATCGGGGACTCTGGCAACACGGGTATTTTTGATCGGACGGTCAAGATCACGCGTCAGGACGGAACCCAGTTTTACGCGCTGATGAATCAGTATCCGACGAACGCGGATTGGCCTGACTTTCTGACCAGTCAGATTCCGACCAACACGCCGGTCGGCACGCTGGAAACGACCGTGGGCAGGCGGCAGGAACGCAACACCTTTTACTGGAATGCGCAGCAGTTCGCGCCCTTTGTCAGCACGGCGCTGGCGAATTTTACTTGGGGCACAAATCTTGTGGCGGCCCGCATTCGTCATTGGCTGGCGACCACCGATCCGGGTACCGGTTATACTCATTGGGGTTCACTTTCCATTGAACAAGCGCCCAGCCCGGACGGTTCGACTGAAGGTCAGACCACTTGGTACGATTACGTGGGTAAACCAACCGGCGTGAATTACCAGAACGGCACCCAAGTGCGCCCTTCAGTCATTGCCCGCGTTATGCCGGACGGCAGCACCTGGTATCAGTACTTTCAGCGCACCAGCATTGGCAACGTGACAAACCAGATTGAAAAGTGGGTGAGCGGTGGCAGCACTTCCTACCGAACCAACACTTTCGGCTACGCCGCCAACGGCGTTGACCTCCTCACTGCGACCAACGCGCTGGGCATTCGCGTTTCCAGCAACTATTTCAACGCCTACCACCAGGTGTTGACCAATTACAACGCCCTGAACGAGGCGACCGTTTACACTTACGACTCGAACCATCGCCTTTCCACCCTCCAGACTCCCGCCGGCTTACTGACCACACAGACTTATGGCGCGGACGGTCTGCTCAGCACGAGCGTGGACTCGATGGGCGGCACGCCCCTGCGCACCAACAGCTACACCTGGCTCAACGGAGACTTGCGCACGCACACCGATCCGCGCGGCCTGACCGTCACCTACACCTACGACGCCCTGCACCGGCTCACCCGCGCGGACTATCCCGACTCCACGTACGAACAGGACATTTACACGATCACCTCGCCTTATCCGAACAGCAGCGGCAGCCTCAACATCCTGGACCGCACCGGCCATCGCGATCGGCTCGGTTACTGGACTTACTACGGCTACGACGCGTTGCAACGCCGCGCAGCGCTGACCAATGCCAACAACGTCGTCACCCGCTACGGCTACTGTGATTGCGGTTTACTGATGTATGTCACCAATGCCTTTGGCACGGCGCTGCCAGAAGTCACTTCCTTCGCCTACGATCTTCAGGGTAATCGCACGTTCATCTTTTATCCTTACGGAACCGCTGTCACCAACTGGTACGACTCGCTGCGCCGTCCCATAGCGACCGCCGACGACCTCGGCACACGCTGGTTCGGTTACAACAACCAGAGCTTGCTGACCAGCATCACCAACGCGGCGGGCGTGGAGCAACGCATCCTGTTCGACATCGAAGACCGGGTTTATAGTTCGACTGATGCCAACGGCGTCACCGTCACGAACACGTACGACAACCTGGGACGTTTGCTCACGCGCACGTATCCCGACACCGGGGCGGAAACATTCACTTACACCTCCCGCGGCCTCACGAATTATGTCAATCAACTTTACCAAACCAATTGGTATGTCTTCGACGAGGCTGGCCGCAAAACGTCCGAGACCAACGCCAACAACGAAGTCATCAAATACACGTACAGCGCCGCGAGCGATTTGTTGACTTTAGTGGACGGCAAGAACCAGACCAATACCTGGAACTACGACCTGTACGGCCGCGTCACTAATAAACTGGATCAAGCCAAAGTCGAAATCCTTCGTTACCAATACGACGCGAACAGTCGTCTCACGAACCGCTGGAGCAAGGCCAAAGGCAATACCGCTTACACGTATGACAATGTAGGCAACCTCACCTTCGTCAATTATCCTTCCAGCACGGACATCACGCGCAGTTACGACGCGTTGAACCGCATGACAAACATGGTTGACTCGGCGGGCACGACGAAGTTTACTTACTACGCGGGCGGGCTGCTTTGGACTGAAGACGGTCCGTGGGCCAACGACACGGTGACGAACACTTACAACAATGCGCGGCTGCGCAGCGGATTGGTTCTCCAACAGCCGACGGGCACTTGGACCAACGGGTTCACGTATGATGCGGCGCATCGGCTCAGCACGGTCAGTTCGCCCGCCGGCACGTTCAATTACCAATATCCCAACAATCAACCCTCAACTCTCATCCAGAAACTGGTTTTGCCCAACACCAGTTACATCACCAACACCTACGACAACGTCGCGCGCCTGGCCGGCACGTATCTGGACAACAGTTCAAACACGATCCTCGACAAGAGCGAATATCTCTACAACGCCGGCAACCAGCGCATCCGGCTCACGCGAACCGACGGCAGCTATTACACGAACAGCTACGACAATATCGGGCAGTTGAAGTGGGCCGACAGCACAGTGGCCAGCGAGGATCGGGGCTACCTCTACGACGCCGCCTGGAACGTGAACAAACGAACCAACAACGGCGTAGTGACGACCTTCACGGTAGACACGAAGAACCAGTTGATCGGCGATTCTCCTTTCAACGATTCCTACGACAGCAACGGGAACTTGAGCTCCCGCACCTACAGTAGCTCGACGTATAGCTACAGTTACGATGACGAGAACCAGTTGACGAGCGCGAGCTATAACACTTCGTACAAGAGCGACTGGACGTATGACGGGCGCGGGCGAATGCGCAAGCGCATCGACTACAGTTGGACCGGGAGCAGTTGGTATCCAAGTGTAACGACGTATTACATTTACGATGGCATGCGGGTGATTCAGGAGCGGACAAGCAGTCCGACCGTGAGCTACACGAGGGGGAGTGACCTGAGCGGAAGTTTTGAGGGCGCTGGCGGGATTGGCGGCCTGCTCGCTCGCAGTCACGCCTATCAATCGGGCAGCGGGAGTTGGACGAACCACAACTATTATCATTCGGACGGAGGCGGGAACGTCACATACATGGTGGACACCAATCAGAATATGGTTGCGACTTATCGGTATGACCCCTTTGGGAATACGATTTCGTCGAGCGGCACACTGGCGAGTGCGAACGTGTATCAGTTTTCGAGCAAGGAGCGGCACGCCAACAGCGGGATGTATTACTATGGCTACCGCTGGTACGATCCCAACCTGCAGCGGTGGCTAAATAGAGACCCGATGGGCGAATATGGTGGCAGAAACCTCTACCGATTTGTTCTGAACGATCCAATTGATGGAGTAGATCCGTGGGGACTTTTCGTTGTGGGCGGTCCTGCTCCTGGCAAGAACACAGTCGTCTGCGACGGTAAAGGTGGTTTCGAAATCCAACTCGGAAACACGGGAAACAAGCAACAAACGGGATGCCTTTCCGATTGCATTCGGAAACACGAGCAGAGCCACCTCGACGACAATAAAAAGGCGAATCCGGACATCTGCAAAGGCAAGCCGAAAGGTCTGGCAATCGTACCATCGGATTATGCCGAGCGGAAGGCTACGGAGCGCAAGGCATCGCAAGCAGAGATCGATTGTTTGAAGGAATTGCAGAAGCCAAAGAACTGTCCGAAAGGATGCGACCAAACCATCAAAGACCGCATTAAGCAGATGGAGGACTTCCGTGACTCGTTCAAGTAAGATTGCTCTGGCTGCGGTGGTAGGTGTGTTGTTAGCGATGGTAGCGGCTTTCAGGTTGGCCGAAGAAGCCCGCGCAGCACAAACGATAAACCAGCGTGCAACAATGGAAGCAAAGCTAGAAGGCTCGGGGCGCGATTTGACTCTGGCCATTCGGCTGAGTTCACACCTCGAAAAGCCAATTCGTGTCTATCAAAGTTCTTTGCCTTGGGCAGCGTGGCACAGCATGGTTCTGATTGCCGTTAAGGCTAACCAAAACGGAGAGGTGCTGAAACGCTATACTCCGATTGACGACCCTAGCCCAACCATCGTGACACTGAATCCTGGTGCGGAAATTAAAGGCCGCGTCGCGCTAAATGAACGCTTCCCGGACCTGTCACAAACGCTCCGAGAATCCGACGTGCTTCTGTTTTGGAGCTACCAATTACGACCGCTTGACAGTGCTCCCTTGGAGAGACAGGGAGGATGGCTGTTTGTTTCTAAGTCTGTCGAGTGACGAACCCGAAAAATCGAAAGGTGTCGCGAAAGGTGAAAAAAAAAGGGGTCGAAAAAGGGGTCGGAGATGAATGGCACTTAGATAAGCTCACGGTTTTTGCGGTATTTGCTGCGGTGCTGAAGTTCTTTCATCAAATGGCGTGGTCGATTGAGCAATTGGTAGGGTTTGGGCCGGCGTTTTGACGGCGCGGGGTTCGCGTCGGCCGGCCCGATCGGGCACCTGGTCTCAGGCGATGATTTCCAGCAAGTGAGCGATGAGTTGTTTCTGCTTCTTCGGGCAACGGGTCTGCGCAATAGCGACACTGAATTGGCGCACTGAGTCGACGGTCCCTTTGAAACTGAGCCGCTCCATCGGCACCTCATAAGTGGCGCCCGCCTCCGCCATCAGGCAGCGAATGAAATTGTAAGCGATGAAAAACATTTCCAGTTCCTTGTTGCAAGTTCCGGGTCAGTTCTTGATATTGACATATCTGAGTGTGTCGCGGCAGGACGAATCAACGAATGAACGCCCATCAATTGTTCGATTTGCCCATTCGTCCAGTCCAAAATGACGCGGAAAAACTACCTCCAGGATGCCGGAGTTGAGCGGCTAAAAGGTGAATTTGGGGTATGACACTTACCCCTCCGCAAATGCGTGAGGAAGCCGGCCGAAGCGCGTTCGCAGGGCCGCTCGACAAAAAATCGTGTCGCGCGTCCGACGCCTGCTCGAGGAACGCCGCCGGGTTGTTCGCCCATTTGATGCGGTCGCGTTCCGAAGATCGACAAAATCCTAGGCGCATCCGATTTGAGAACGGACGCTTGTCTCCTTGCGCGGGCAAGCGGCTTTGGGCAACCGTTTTCCGAAGCGGTTGGGACCCTCGGTTCAGGGGTTTGAACGCGCGAAATTTTTCGGGGAAATCTCTCTCGGAGAGAGGGTGAGTGGAAACAACGGTTCGACAGCCACCGATTGTCGCTTATCCAAGGGACTCCTCAGTAGTCCGGGATCAAGCGATAGAACCGCATCGAAATTTCGTTGAGAGGCAGGCGGCCGTTCTGCCCGCTGTCGCGCAACCAGGTCGCGCCCGTGGAATTGTTCGTGACCACGTCCACGAGCTGCCACCCGGACGAGAGCGTGTCGGCGGATTCGATCCTCCAAATGCTGTTCGTGGGAACCGAAAGGCCAAGATTGATCTCCGGACCGGTGCCGGGTTCGCGGTTGATGGCGGTGATACGTGGTCCGACGGGCGCATAAGTGATCGCTTTCAGACTGAGATCGAACGCGACATCATCCCAGGACGGCTGCCAGACATTGTTCAGTACGACGGCGATGCAGTTCGTTCCTGGTTGAACCAGATCGAGAAAGGGCGTGAGATCGAAATACCGGACTTCGTTTCCCTGGCCGCTCACGGTCTCAATGCCCGAGGTGACGAGCTTCACGCCGTTGAGGTAAACCTCCAGCGATTTTCCGCCGCCGTCGGTGCAGGTGGCGGACAACAACAGTTCTTCACACGGAACCGAAGGAGCGATGAAGGTACGGCGAAAATAGTATGCCGGCTTTTGAGGCGCCAGGGCGGTGACAATGTTGGCAGGCCCGCTGCCCGCGCCGAATTTACCAACGCCCATCGGCCAGCTTGCGTCGTTGAAGCTGGCGGCGAACCAGTTCGTTGGTGGAGCTGCGACGAAATAACGCCAGGCCGCCGCGAACGGGACCAGGTCAATCCAGTTCGTCGCGTCAGGCGACGGCAGAGCGCGAAAGAAGACGTTGTCGATGCAAATCGATCCGCTGCCGGGAGCGGCAATGGAGTAACGATGTTCCAGTTCGACGTTGGGGAAACCGGGCGGCATGACGAACGTGCGGTTGGCGTACGTCCAATCAGTCGCGTTGGTGCCGATGACATAGTGCGGTGTGAAGTAGAGGGGATACGGTCGCGCGGGACGGTTGTTCGTGTCTTCGCCGGTCCTGGTAGAGCTCCATTCGAGCCAGTGCTCCGATGGCTGCGAGATGCCGCCGCTCTTGAAGAAGCAGCCGAAGCTGTAAAGGCGACCGGGGGTGACGGGCAAGCACGCGTCGGTCGTGCCATATTGGCCGTACTGCGAAATCGAGCCGTTATTACCTTTATTGATCAGAGTAATCTCCATCGATTTGTCGCCCTGGTAGGCAACGTTGGTCGAGGCGACCATGTTGGTCCAGTCTAGGTCGCCGGTGAACCATTTGTCCCAATGGCTGTTGTCATTTTCCTCAAAGCCGCCGTTGGCCACGAGGTTGCCGTTGAGCGAGGAAAGAATGGCGAACGGCGCGGAGTGAACCGTGTTGGTTTCGTAAACGGCCCCTACCTCATAAATGTATTGGCAGCCAGGCTTGAGCAGGTAATCGGTGTAGGAGGTCGCGCCAGGCGTCAGTGTCACGATAGCAGTGAACGGGCCTTCAGGCTGTTCGGCGCGATAGATGCGCCAGGCTTTGGCGGTGTTCGTGGCCGGCCCGCCCCAGGAAAAACCGGCGCGTCGGAAATTCGCTTCCTTGTGCGTGATCAACGGAGTGCCGGACGGGAACAAAGAACTGCCGAGGTTTCCATCGCGCTTTCGGTTGCCGCGGTGCGTTGACCAGGAGACCGGGCCGGCGCTGGTCGCGCCAAAGTTCTGAATGTAAATGCGAAGGATTTTTCTCCGGATTGTAGGTGCCGATGACAATTTCCTCCTGGCCATCCCCGTCCACGTCGCCGACCACGGGCGGCGTCGGCAAGCAGGGATAGAAATTCTTCGGCCAGCCGGGCCGGTCAACGAGTTCAACGCCGTTCCAGTAACGGAACGCGATTTCGTAAGCATGCGTGAAACTAAGGACGTCGATGTGGTTGTCGTGGTCGGGATTGACCGGGATCATGCAGGCGTTGTTCTGCCACTGATTGAGAGGAAAGGCGACCGGCTGTTTCCATTTGCGCCAAAGAACCGCGCCATCGTCGTCGAGAATGGTTTCGCTCGGTTGCCAGAGCGGATTGAGCTGCGTGGTCGGGACGAGTACTTCAGCCAACCCATCGCCGTCGATGTCCGCGGTGTAAATGTCCACGCCCAGTTCATAGGAACCGCTCATCAGACGCTGGTTTTTGCCGAACTGTTTGTGCAGCGTTCCGTTTCCGTAGAGACCGTGCGGTTTGGTTTTGTCGAAGCAAACGACGCTGTCGCTGTCGTTGAGGACATAGGTTTCCAGCGGCTTGTTCTCGTCCGCGTGACCAAGCGCGAGACCGGATTCCACCAGTTGGTGGAGGTGATAGACGTAGTTCTTCGCGCCGCTGCTGGCGTCGAAGAACACTACGCCGCCCGACCACGTCTCGCCGACGGTTCCCCATTCGCCAAAACCCCAGAGGTCGTTGATGAACGGATTGAAATCCTGGTCGCTGCTCGTGCGGTCGGGATCGATCTTCCACGCCGTCACCACTTCCTTCAAGCCGTCGCCGTTGATGTCGGCGACAATCGGGCTGGACACCTGTGAAGAAAAAACAGCCGTGGCCGGAAGATAAGGAATGAACCCGCCGCCGTTGGACCAGTAAAAGCCGTTGGTGACCGTCATGTAACCACTGTCGGGAATGTAATTGAACCGGTTCACTTCGGTGGACCAAAGGACCGATCCGTCTCCGCGAAGCGCGATGACGCGATTGCCGCAAGTGAAAAGGATTTCGTCACGACCGTCGCCATCCAGATCGTAGAGCGTGGGCGAAACATTGATCTCGGCGTCGCCTGCAAAAGGAAAACCTGCCAACCTTGTTCCGTTCGGTTTGAACGCGTCGAGAAACCATCGACCGGAGGAATCCCGGTAGGGAACGACGATTTCAAGTTGTGGGTCGCTGTCCACGTTGCCGACGGCCAACGTTCCCAGCTGCCAGCCGCCGTCGCCGGCCTGGAAGGACGAAATCTCTGCGGCTCCCGTCGTGGCCGTGACGCCCAGGCAGATCGCTCCGACGACGAATCCGCGAGAAATGCCGGCCCGCGAGCCGCCAATCTTGCCGACGCCGCTCAAAAACGCAGTCCATCCATGCCTTATCATCAGGTTGAAATCGTCGGCTTTTCCGGATCAGCAAAGAATCGGCGTCCGTCTGATTCCAGCGTCGGTCTTTCACCTACAAGAAGCGTATCCGATCTCCATGAACCTCGTAGCAGCCGGCGTAAGGAGGCTCACTTTTCAAATGCGGAGTGCGGAGTGCGGAACGCGGAATTGAGCCAGGGCCTCGTTACCTCGGCTGCAACGACTATTGGTTCTTGCAGAAACGTTCGAGGCGGTCGAGGCCCTTCTCGATGTTCGCCATGCTTGTCGCGTAGCTGAGGCGGATATAATCGTCCGCGCCGAACGCGATTCCCGGCACGGCAGCGACTTTTTCCTGTTCGAGCAGTTTCGCGCAAAAGTCGGTTGATTTCAGTCCGGTCTTCGAGATGTTCGGGAAGAGGTAAAACGCGCCCTTCGAGTTCACGCAAGTGATGCCAGGAGTGCGGTTGAGCTTTTTCCATCCGTAGCTCCGGCGTTTGTCATATTCAGCAAGCCACTTGGGCAAGTGATCCTGCGGACCGGTCAAGGCGGCGACGCCGCCTTTCTGCGCGAATGAAGTCGGGTTGCTGGTGCTATGGCTCTGGACGGCGTCAATCGCCTTCGCGATCGGTTCCGGCGCGGCGAGGAATCCGAGCCGCCAACCGGTCATGCTCCACGCCTTGGCGAAGCCATGAACAACAATCGTGTGATCGTAGTGCGCCTGCGAGAAGCTGGCGACGCTCTTATGCTTCGCGCCGTCGTAGAGCAGGTGCTCGTAAATCTCGTCGCTCATGATCAACACACCTTTCTCCACACAGAGGTCGCCGATGGCCTTGATTTCCTCCGGCGTGTAAACCGAGCCGGTTGGATTGCTCGGCGAATTGAAAATCAACAACCGGGCACGCGGCGTGATGGCCGCGCGCAGTTGATCGGGCGTGAGCTTGAATTCGGTCTGGTCGGTCGTTTGCAGAATGATGGGCTTTGCCCCCGCGAGTTTCACCATTTCGGGATAACTCAGCCAGTACGGCGCGGGGATGATGACCTCGTCGCCTTCCTGACAGGTGGCGAGGATGACGTTGTAACAGGAATGTTTGCCGCCGCAGGAGACAATGACTTGCGACGGTTTGTAGGCCAGCCCGTTCTCGCGCTTGAACTTGTCGGCGATGGCCTGGCGAAGTTCGGGGATGCCGCTGCTCGGCGTGTATTTGGTGAAGCCGTCGGCGAGCGCCTTGATGGCGGCGTCTTTGATGTGTTGCGGCGTGTCAAAGTCCGGCTCGCCTGCGCCGAAGCCGACGACATCCAGGCCCTCGGCCTTCATCTGCTTGGCTTTGGCGTCGATGGCCAACGTCAGCGAAGGGGAGAGCGAGGCGGCCCGTTGGGATATTCGGTAGTTCATAATGCCGGCAAACAA
>QHNT01000233.1 GCA_003218515.1 Verrucomicrobiota bacterium
TACAGTCGCAGAAACTGGTCCCAGGCCGCGCGGCAGGTGGCGATGTTCCCGCCGTGTCCGTTCAGGACCAAAACATTTTTGAATCCGCCCCGGACGACACTGTCGATCAAATCGGACAGGACGGCGAGGAATGTTCCGGGTTGCAAGGACAGCGTTCCCGGATGGCGCATGTGATGCCCGCTGATGCCAGCCATCAGCCCTTCGGCCACCAGGACGCGCGGTCGCAATCGCTCGGCGACAGCGGCGGCGACGTGGCAAACGCTGCGCCAATCGTGCTCCATCGCCAGGTGCTCAAGGTGCTGCTCGATGGCAGCCACGGGAATGATGCAGGCCTTCAATTCGCCCGACTGCATTCGCTCGCGAAACTCGCGACGCGTCACCTTGCGCAGCAGGACTTCCTGTTCATTCATGGTTAGCTTCGTTCTCCAATTTTGAACACGCATGGGGACCAGGAATCCAATCGTCCTCGTCCTCGAAACCAAGTCGGCCGGTCGGGGACGAGTTCGAGAACGAGGACGAGGACGAAGGGATGGTTCATGGAGAGCCTCCACGATTTCAGAATCACGCATCGGGACCATGAACCCGCGACGGACAGGAGCGCGGACAGCCTTGTCCGCGAGTGCCTCGGACTTGATTCGTGCGGACATGGCTGTCCGCGCTCCGACAGCCGGTTCATGAGAAGCGTTCGCGAGGGGTTGGAGCGGCGGTTCCGGATCGCAGCCGCTTCAAGGCGTCGCCGTTTGGTTCAATTCCTTTCGGCTGCGGCACATCTTCGGTGAGGATCTTCCAACTGTCGCCCATCTCCCGGAATTTGCGAAAGTCACGCGCTTTGTAGGCCACGTTCAGGTGCGGGGTATCGACGGCCCGTCCGCCCTCAAAGCGTGAATCCATCGCCGCGGCAAGAACGCCCGTAGTCAACAACGTCCGCTCGACAGGGTAGGGCGCGTGCCGCTCCCTGAAATGAGTTTGAATCGCGTGGGCCAATGCCTTGAACAGATTCCGGTTCTGCCATGGCCCGACATAGAAGCTCGTCGCCACCGGCCTGGGTTCTCCCGCGATGCGACACCCAAAATGCCATTTGATACCACCACCGGTGCTGACGCCGAGCACGATGGCGCGCAGGCCGTCGCGGTAATAGACCAGGATGCCATGGTGCACAAAGGGCGCGGCACTGTCGCTCTGGATGGGTGGACGAATCAGATCACGCGCCGAGGCGTTCGCGACCGGCAGGTCGGTGGACAAAGCAGTTTGGGCCAGCTCCAGTGACCAGAGTCCGTCGTTGGCCGCCTTCCAGAGGGCTTCGCCTTGCAGGAACTGCACCCGGGTAACGCCCGTTTCAGCGCCGCGCCGGGACTCCACCATCGCCTGCAGCACTTCAAGACCGTGAAAGTCGTAGGACTCAACCGGCCCGCTGTGGATCGACACCGCATCGGTGATCCTGGCGCCACGCCCGATTTCCACCGGGGGACGACGTTCAGCGAGCGGCACGGAACTGCCTGCCATGAAAGGAATCTTCATGCGACGCGCGGTGTCGTACATTTCCCTGGCCCAGTCCCAGCGGTAGGAGAGGTGCTTATCATTGTACACCGGCACGACCCGACCACTGCGTCGGAACACGGCCACGATTTCATCGAAAAACCGTTTCCGCGGGTATTCCTGCTGACCTTTCTCGTTGATGGGATATTTTCCATGTTCGCCGATCGCCAACACGCCGTCCACCGCCAGTTTTTCGCCACCCAGACAAAGCGCGCCGGCAATGGTCCGATAGATTTTGATGTTGTATTTCGCGGCGACCTCGCGCGCCATGTCCCGGTCGGGAGATTGGTCCACGTAAAAACTGACGACATCCATGTCCGACGAGGTCAGTTTCCCGTTGAACAAATAGGGTTCCAGAAAGTTTTCGAGCAAGACGTGGGCGTGACTGCGATAGGTGAATTCCGTCAGAACCGCGGCGATCTTCAAACGTTTTTTCTCCGCGCCGAATGCCAACGGGACAAACAATGTGTCTCTCCCGGCCGCAAGGGCCGCTCCAGTCGCGAAGCGCCCGACCTGACGGATGAACCCTCGGCGAGTGAGCGCCGGCTGTGGAAAGGACGCTGGCGGATCGTTCGCTGGTCGTTCGATGCTCATAGCCATTGGTTCGAATTCAATTAGGCCACCGGCGCCATGAACGCCAGCCTTAAGTGCGGCGGCAAACTGCGCCACGAGTCGTTTCCCCTCGCTTCGGACGGCGTCAACCGCTATGGTCAGATCATGCGCAAACTGGCCGCCACCAGCCTGGTTTTCCTGGGCGGTTTCGCGGTGATGGTGCTCGAAGTCATCGGCGCGCGATATTTGGCCAAGGATTTCGGCAGCTCGTTTTACGTGTGGATCAGCCAGATTGGCGTGGTGCTGATTGCGCTGGCGCTCGGTTATTATGCGGGGGGCGCGCTGGCGGACCGCTGGCAGCGCGTGTCGTTGCTCACCTTTTTGCTCGTGCCGGCCGGCGCGACCACGTTCTTCATTCCGAACTTCGCGGCCCCGCTCATCGACGCCATCATCCTGCGCCATCCATCGGACCGAAACATCCCTCCGTTCTGGCAAAAGCTCGATCCGGTGATTGGCAGCTCGTTGATTTTTCTGCTGCCGTGCTTTGTGCTGGCGACGCTCTCGCCGTACATGATACGACTGGCGTCGAAACAACTCACGCACGTTGGCCGGACCAGCGGGCTGATCATTGCGGCAAGCACCACCGGCAGCATCGCGGGCGTGTTCGTGTCCGGCTATGTGCTGATCGATCACATGAACGTGTCGAGCATCTTCCGCGCGACGGGCGGGCTCACCGTGCTGCTGGGTGTCCTGTGCCTGTTGATGGACCGGTGGTTTGCGGAAGTGAGCGCTCCTCCGGCGGAACCGCCCAAGGAATGAAAACGGCGCGCGCCCTTCTGGCGATTTGTTGCGGGCTGCTGACTGCGGGCAGGGCCGGCAACTCTGCCGTCGTTTTCGAAATCACCTCGCCTTATCACCACATCCGCGTGATCGATCAGGACGGAACCCGGATGCTGAGTTTTGACGGATCAATGGAGACGCGCATGAGCCTGCGCGATCCGCTAAGGGGCCATTTCGAATACACCGAGTATTTCCACATGCCGTGGCTGTGGAACGTGCAGCTCACCAACGTGCTGATGATCGGTTTAGGCGGCGGCAGCGCACAGCGCGCCTACGCGCATTATTACCCGCACGCGACCGTGACCACCGCTGAGATTGATCCTGCCGTGGTGGAAGTGGCGAAACAGTTCTTCCGCTTCGAGCAGACACCGAGTCAACACGTGCACGTGTCCGACGGTCGCGTGTTCCTGCGCCGAAGCGAGATGAAGTACGGCGCGATTCTTGTCGATGCTTACGTGGCCAATCGTTACGGCTCGTTCATCCCGTATCATCTGGCTACAAAAGAATTCTTCGAGCTGGCCGCGAGCCACCTCGCGACCAACGGTGTCATCGCCTACAACGTCATCGGAAACCTGCGGGGTTGGCGGGCCGATCTGCTGGGCGCGATTTACAAAACAATGAAGTCGGCCTTCCCGCAGGTTTATCTGTTCCCCGCGAAGGAGTCGCAGAACGTGGTCATCATCGGAACGCGCTCGGCGGAGAAGTTCAGCTACGTCACGATTCAGGAGCGGTCGGTGTTTTTGATTCAATCCAAGCGCGTTACACTGCCGAACTTCCGGGAGCGGGCCTCTTCCTTCCGCATCGAACCGCCGCCGAACTGGCAGGGCTGCCCGCTCCTGACGGACGATTTTGCGCCAATGGAGGGGCTGTTGAGGACTGGCTAGCAATAATCGGCTCGCCGGCAGAGATGCGTCGTCTTCGTTCGGGCGGAGAAATTTCCTGTTCACGGTGGTTGTGGCGGGGTAAACCTCCGGCCAATTCAACATGCGCATTCTTATCGCGACGGTCACGGCGGGGGCGGGGCATTTGCAGGCGGCAGCGGCGTTGGAGGAAGCGTGGCGCGCACTGCGTCCCGAGGATGTCGTTGAGAAGGTTGACCTGCTTGATTTCGTTTCGCGACTGCAGCGAAACGTTTACGTCAAAGGCTACGTGAAACTGGTGGAGCACGCGCCGGAATTGTGGGGCATGGTTTTCAAAAGGACGGACAATCCGACTTTCCTGCGGAAGGTGGCGCGTTTTCGGCGGGGATTCGCCGAGCGGACCAACAAGAAGTTTGTGAAGTATTTGAAGAAGTTTGCGCCGAACGCCGTGATCTGCACGCATTACCTGCCAGTGGAAATCATGGCCCACCTGGAAAGGAAAGGGTTCAACCCGCTGACCGTCTGCGTGGTGACGGACTTCGAAGCGCACGCGCTCTGGATGGAGCAAGCGGTTGACTTGTATTGCGCGGCGGCGGAGGAAACGAAAGCCAGTCTCATGGCGCGCGGGGCAAAGGCGGATAGCGTGGTGGTGACGGGCATTCCCATTGCCGCGAAATTTTCGAGCCGTCCCGACGCCCGCGCGGTGCGAAAGAATTACGGATTACGCGATGACCTCCCGGTGTTGCTCGTGCTGGGCGGCGGTTTTGGAATGGGGCCGGTGGCAGGAATCCTTTCCGCCCTGGACAAGGTAGAGCGCGATTTTCAAACCCTGGTGGTGGCCGGACGGAATGAGAAATTGCGTCGGAATTTAGCCTGCGGAGATTTTCGACACCCGACACGCATACTGGGTTTCGTCACAAACATGCACGAGCTGATGGCGGTGGCGGATTTGATCGTCACCAAGCCGGGTGGATTGACGACCTCGGAAGCGCTGGCAATGGGCAAGCCGTTATTTATTCTGAATCCGATTCCGGGCCAGGAAGCTGCAAACAGCGACTTTCTGCTCGAACGTGGGGCGGCCGCCAAGGTGAACCGAATCGAGGACCTGCCGTTCCGCCTCGAACGCCTGCTGGGCGCAAAAAAGCTGAAGGAAATGGCGCGCGCGGCCAGGGAGCTTGGGCATCCCGGTTCCGCGATGGATGTTTGTCGCGAGGTGTTGAGGCGAATGAATCGAGAAACGTGACCGTACCGTGCCGAACGCTCACGCCGGGCGCGGAGTCAGGTGGCGACCGCTGAAACCGCAGTCAATCGAGGGTGATGCGCTCCTCTGGATCGCGGCTGGCGAACTGTTCTTCCTGCGCCGCCGAAGACTTGAACCCGGAACGGAGCCGCTGCTTCATCCCTTCAAAGAAGGAAGTCGTTTTCGTTTCGGAGTTGATGCCCAGCATGGCATAAACGCGTTGCCAGTAGAACTGGTCCGACCGCTGCAGCTTTAACAGCTCCATGCAAAAGGAATCAATTTCGCGTCGGCGACGGTGCATGGACTCGATGAACTCCGTAGCTCCGGTAGGCAGATCGCTGAAACTATCGAGGAACATGGCGGCCTTGATGAGCGGCTTGGTCAGGTCTTCGTTGGTGTGGGAGTTGAAGAAAAACAGTTGGGCGAGTTGCAGCTTGATGGCCTGCAACAGTTTTTCCTTCGGAACGGGCAACAGCCTGGGATCGCGTCGGCTGCCTCGCTTGGTGTCATCGGAAAGAACCTTCTGGTAATCCCGGATCCACTGCTCGGCTAGTTGGATGGTCATAAATATATCGCGGCGCGTTTAGCCGGGACCGATCGTCGTGTCTTTGATTCGGCGAGTGCGCGTTGTGACTGAAAGAGAACAGGCAACCAGCGTCGGTGTCCTGTTTCGGTACGATCGCGGCGCATTTCTTCAGTCCCTTTTCTGTCCAGCAAATCGCCTGCCATGGGGTCGGCGGGAGGTGCCAAAGCAAGTTGTCGCTTGGCAAGGTTGTCGTGCGAGGAGAACGGAGGATTACCATGTACACAATCATTTGCCCCATTTGCCCGTTCAATGGACACCTCACCGGCTATGGCGTAATCTAGGTCGGTTTTATGGTCTCGCTGGTCGGACATCCTGAAACATCACATCGCCCAGGCGGATCGAGCTCGGTGACCCGATACGCCGGCGAGGTCGTTTACATTTACGCCTTTGATGTGGCGTACGAAATGGCCCGGTTGCCGGTGAGGGAATTGCTCGGTCATCCGTTGGCCCAGTTTTCCGTGGACGCGAGCAAGCGCAGTCCCAAGCAACTCTTTTTTTATCGGCCACAGATGGTGCGGCTGCCGCCGCTGGAACGAATCGGCCCGCGTGGTCCCGTGCGATTGGACCGGGTGGTCAAGCTGCTGCCGGTTGGGGCCGTCAGCATTACGGTTAGGGTGCCGTTCGACGTGACGCGCATTGAGGACCTGGTGGTCTATCATGATCTGCAGTTCAGCAACGGCGCGTTGCACCACGAAGTCCGGCACTTGGCCGAGGAAGTGTGTCGCGAATTGTCGCCTTACCTGGTGCGGCCAATCGCGCAGTTGGCCGAGGAAGAAGCCTATACCGTCTTTTGCGTCGAATCACCGCTGCAGACGAAAGAGGGCACACCATTGAGCGCCGAGGATTGGCTGAAGGTGCACCGCCGTGAAGTCGCTTCGCTGCTGACGCAGGAGCCGGACGTTGACCATCTTTCCAAACAGGAGTCCGACGAATCGACCGGGCGTTACCTCAGTTATTACGAGCACGATTTGGTTGTGGTTGACTGGGACGCGGCGCTGATCATGGACGAGCCGCAAAATTTCGACGAGACACTCTATGTCATGGAACTGGCCAATCTCCAGTTGGCGGAGTTGGAGGCTTACGACCGCATTCTGGATGAGGCGTTGGAACGGTCCTATCGCGATTTGGGGGAGCAGCCGTTGCGCCGCAAAGGCGATGTGCGGCGTGAGTTGCGCGAAATTCGCGTTGACCTGGCGCGCCTGAGCGATGAACTCTCCAATATCACGAAGTTCTTCGGTGATTGGCACCTGGCGCGAATATACGAAAACATTTCGGCCCGGTTCCACCTCGGAGACTGGCACCGGACCATCGACGAAAAGCTCAAGACGCTGGCCAATCTTTACCAACTGCTCCAGCACGACCAGACCAATCGCTGGATGCTCATGCTCGAGGCAACCATTGTACTGCTGTTCGTCATTGACCTGGTTTTACTCTTCGTCGGACTGAAAGGTTGACCGCCCGGGCGCCGTTCATTTCTGACGAAGCTGCAAAGCTCAGGTTCGGCGCCGCGGGCTTCTGATCTGAGCTGGCTTTTCCCACGGCGCCGTGTCATTCTTCGGCCAGCGGGCCAAATGAAGCTTCTGGGAAAATGCCTGACGACGACCGTGATAGGGTTGCTTCGGATAATGTTGGGTTTCTACTTTCGTCGCGTTGAACTCTTCCACGCTGAGCGCGTACCGTCGAATGGCCCGGTGTTATTTGTTTCAAATCACCCCGGCTCGGTCACCGATGCGTTTATCATTGGCACCTCCGTTCCGCGGCAGGTCCACTTTGTGGCGACGGTGCAACTCTTCCGCTTCGCGCCGTTGGCCTGGCTCCTGAAACAGTGCGGGATCATTCCGATCAACCGATTGAAGGACGATCCCAGGGCGATGCGCTCGGTGGCGGCCACGTTCGAGGCGTGCTTCGAAGTTCTCGAGGATGGTGGAGCAGTCGGCATTTTTCCGGAAGGCGTCAGTTACGATGATTCGCAACTCAAAACGATCAAGACTGGCGCGGCGCGGATGGCCCTGGAACTCGAGCATCGGCACGGTGGCAAGCTTGGATTGAGAATTGTCCCGGTCGGCCTGACCTATTCGGCAAAGGAACGGTATCGCAGCGAAGTGCTCGTTCATTTTGGCGAGCCAATTGAAGCCGCGAAATTTCTTGAGCTGACCCAGGCGATCGCGAACGCGGCAGAATGGATGGAACGAACGTTTCCAGAACGCTTCAACGCGTTTGCGCGAAAGCTGCGCGATTACGAGCGGCGACGCGCCCGCTTGAAGCTTCCTGACGAGACAAGCGAACGGCTTTCCGAGAAGCGCAATCTGCTCGCGTACGGTTTGAGTCGGTCACTGCTGGCTGTCCTGGGGGCGCCCATCGCTGTGTATGGTTGGGTGCATCGACTGCTGCCGTTCGCGCTGATCAGGCTGGTTGCGACACGCTTTACCAATCCGGGTGCGCGCAAGGCGCAGACGCCGCACGCGTCGATGTTGGTCGGGCTGTTTGCGTTTGGCGGTTGCTACGCCCTTTACGTTTGGCTTGTGTATCGGTGGTTCGGCTGGCCGTTCAGCTTGTGGTATGCGTTGTCGCTGCCGATCGCGGGATTGATTTCATACTACTACACCCGCGAGATGCTCCGGCTTTGCGACGCGTTGCGCACCGCCGTCATTTTGATTCGTGTTCCATTCGCGAGCAGGCGACTTCTCTCGCTTCGATTGGAACTCCTGGCCGAGATTGAGGAGGCGAGAAAAGAATACCGCCGGACCGCTCACTTCACCGAGACAGCGTGAACGCTGACTTGCGCGCGGAACGCCGGTTCAGGCGGAAATTAGCTT